>JBBRFB010000097.1:0-13033 GCA_038225015.1 Burkholderiales bacterium | reverse complement strand
CGCCCGCTACCCCCCCCCCCCCGGGGGGGGGCTGCTCGGGGTTCCCCCCCTCTAACAACCTCTATCCCCCCGTGCCCACCTCTTTCGCCCCCCCCCCCACGCTTCTGCAGCAGGTCTCGACGAACACCGCGATGGGCATGTTCCTCACCTTTCGCGGCAGCGCCAAGGCGAACGTGACAACCGGCGCGCTGCCCGACGAGAACTATGCGCGCGAGCTGATGCAGCTCTTCACGATCGGCCTCGTCGAGCTCAACGGCGACGCGACGCCGCGCCTCGTCGGTGGCGCACCGGTCGCGACCTACGGGCAGGACGACATCACCGGCCTGGCGCGCGTCTTCACGGGCTGGGATTTCGATCTCGCCGGCCAGTCGGCCGGGGTCGCCACGGCGACGCCCGACTTCATGCGTCGGCCGATGATCAACTACGCGGCGCGCTACGAGACCAGCGCCAAGACCTTTCTCGGCACGACGATTCCCGCCGGGGTCGATGCGCCGACCTGCCTCTCGCTCGCCCTCGACGCGATCTTCGCGCACGCCAACGTCGGCCCGTTCATGGCCCGGCAGCTGATCCAGCGTCTGGTGACGAGCAACCCGAGTCCCGCCTACTTGACGCGCGTCGCCGGCGCTTTTGCCGACGACGGCAGCGGCGTGCGCGGCAACCTGAAGGCGATGGTGAGGGCGATCCTGCTCGACGACGAGGCGCGCAGCCCCACCGTCCCGGCGGGCGCGTCGGCCGGCAAGCTGCGCGAGCCGATGCTTCGCTTCGCGGCCTGGGCGCGCGCCTGGCACGCGAGCTCGGCGAGCAACGCCTGGTCGGTCGGCAACACTTCCGATCCGTCGATGCGGCTCGGCCAGAGCCCGTTGCGCTCGCCCTCGGTCTTCAACTTCTTCCGCCCGGGCTACGTGCCGCCGAACAGCGCGATTGCCGGCGCCGCGCTCGTCGCGCCCGAGTTCCAGATCACGAACGAGTCGTCGGTCGTCGGCGCCGTCAACTACCTGCAGCGCGCCGTCTCCGGCGCGGGTGTGGGCGACGTCGCCGCCGACTATTCGCCGCTTGTCGCCCTTGCCGACGACGCGACCGCCCTCGTCGGCGAGATCAACCTCGTCCTCGCCGCCGGCCAGCTCGGGAGTTCGACTGTCGCGACGATTGCCGGTGCGGTGGCGACGATGCCCGCGGGCAGCGACGCGAATCGGCTGAAGCGCGTGTACGCGGGCTTGACGCTCTGCCTGGCTGCGCCCGATTTCGTCGTCCTGAAGTGAGGAGAACGCCATGGCCCTCGATGCCTCCCGGCGCGCGTTCCTGCAGCGTGCATCCGCCCTCTCGCTCGCCGGGGCGGCAGCGCCCTGGGCGATCAACCTCGCCGCGCTGGGCGAGGCCGCCGCCGCGACGGCGACCGGCTACAAGGCGCTGGTCTGCGTCTTCCTCTACGGCGGCAACGACTATGGCAACACGCTCATTCCGGTCGACGCGTCGAGCTACGCCGCCTACCAGGGCATGCGGCCGACGCTGGCCTACGACCTGGCGTCGCTCGCGCCGACGACGCTCGTCCCCTCGGCCGCCCTCGCCGGTGGCCACCAGTACGCGCTCGCACCCGAGCTGGCGCCGCTCTTGCCGAGTTTTTCGGCCGGCAGGATGGCGGTGCTCCTGAACGTCGGCACGCTTATCCAGCCGACGTCGAAGACGGAATACACGGCGAAGTCGGTGCCGCTGCCGCCCAAGCTCTTCTCGCACAACGACCAGCAGTCGGTCTGGCAGTCGTCGGCGCCCGAGGGCGCGGCGTCGGGCTGGGGCGGCCGCATGGGCGATCTCTTCGTCGCCGCCAACGGCAACGCCACCTTCACCTGCGTCAACGTGTCGGGCAATGCGGTCTTCCTCTCGGGCAGCACGGCCGTGCAGTACCAGGTCTCGACCGCGGGGCCGGTGAGCTTCAGCGGCCTGACCTCGCCGCTCTTCGGCTCGACGGCGTGCTCGACGGCGCTGCAGTCGCTCGTCACGGCGCCGCGAGCACATCTCTTCGAGAACGAGTACACGCGCGTCGCCGCGCGCTCGATCGATGCCGGCGGCGCGCTGAACGCCGTGCTCGCCACCGCACCGGCGATCGCGACGCCCTTTCCGGCCGGCAACAGCCTGGCCGACCAGTTGAAGTTCGTCGCCCGCATGATCTCGACCGCAGGGACGACCGGCACGAAGCGCCAGGTGTTCTTCGTCTCGATCGGCGGCTTCGACACGCACGACGGACTCGCCGCCGTCCACCCCGGCCTCCTCACCTCGGTGGCCGGCGCCCTCGACGCCTTCTACCAGTCGACCGTCGAGCTCGGCGTCGCCGATCGGGTGACGACATTCACCGCATCGGACTTCGGGCGCACGCTGACGGCCAACGACGGCTCCGACCACGGTTGGGGCAGCATGCATTTCGTGCTCGGCGGCGCCGTCCAGGGCGGGCGCTTTTACGGCATGCCGCCGGTCGTGGCCAACAACGGCCCCGACGACGTCGGACAGGGCCGGCTCCTGCCGAGCACCGGCGTCGACCAGATGGCGGCGACGCTCGGCAGCTGGTTCGGCATCAGCGACACCGAGCTGCTCGGCGTGCTGCCCAACCTCTCGAACTACAACGCCAGCCAGCGCAATCTCGGCTTCGTCTGATAGCGGGCGGCCGGGCCGCAGCGGGACGCATCGGCATGGCCAGGTGCAAGCGCCCTTCCTAGCGCAGCTCACCCTTCGCGCGCATGAGGCCGGCAATGACCATGAGTCCGACGGCGCACAGCCCCATCGGCACGAACGCGAGCGCAGGGATGCCGCTCAGGTCCCATGCGGCGCCGCTGGCGATGGCCAGCATGAGCGCGCCGCCGTAGCTGATCGTGAAAGCGCCGGCGGCGGTACGCGCAACGTCTTCCGGGCGACACAACGCGGCGGGAAGCGTCAATCCCAGGATCAATCCGGCCGCGACCGAAAAGCCGAGGAGCGCCGCCCAGACGATCGTCTCCGTTCCGACGTGCAGGACCAGGCCCGCGAGAGCGATCGACGACAGCACCCCGGAGGCGAGGTAGGGCCACGCTCGCCTTTCGAGCCTGCGCGCCACGACCAGCAGCAACGCGGAGGCCGGGAGCTGGCCGAAGTTGAGGGCGGTCAGGGCGCCGGCGATCAGGTCGCTACGACCGGCACTCGCAAGGTAGATCGGAATGAAGGTGTTGGTGCTGAAGTAGATCGTGTTGATGCAGCCGATCGCCACGCCGAGCCGCCACACGAGCCCGCTGCGCCAGTCCGGAAGCCATCGTTGCAAACGGCCGGCGGCACCCGGCGGCCGGCGCGGAGAACGCGGCGCCAGCAGGTAGACGACCAGGGTGATCGCAGCGACGACGATCGACCACACGACCAGCGACCCGCGCCACGACCCGCTGACGACGGGCAACACCACTGGAATCGTCAGCAGCACCGGGAACACTTCGCCGACCAGCAGGCCATTGGTGTAGACGGCGGTCGCGAGCGAGATCTTTGCGGGCAGCCACTCGCGCACGGCGCTCGGCATGACCGGCTGCATGATCGCCACGCCGACGCACATCAGCGTCGTGGTCAGCAACAGCTCGATGTAGTTGCCTGAAAGCCCGCGCAGCGCCGAGCCGGCGGCGACGAGCGCGAGCCCGCCCAGCAGCGCTGCCCTCACCCCGAGCCGCGCGACGACAAGCGATCCTGCCAAGGCCGCGATCGCGAAGAGAGCCGGCGCGACGCTGCCCAGAAGGCCGACCTGCGTCGCGCTCAGTGCGAACTCGTCGCGAATCGCGGCAATCACCGGGGGCACCGCAAGAATCGTCAGGCGCAGCGCGTTGCCGGCCAACCAGAGCACGACGAGAAGAATCCATTGCCCGCGAACCTCGTCGCGGCTCGAGGCCGTGGTCATCGCGACATTCTCGTCCCCGATGCTTCGGTCGATTCCGGACCGGGCGCGTGCAGGACCGCTTTGCGCCAGGTTCTACTCGTCACGACGCGAGGCAGCTCGTCGCCTTCCAGCCGTAGAGCCACTCCAGCGCGTCGTAGAGGTGGTCGGGCGACCGGCCTCGCCAGAGATCGTTGCGCACCAGCCGCTCGACGTCGGCGGCGTGGTAGATGCGCCCCATCTCGCGCGTCATGAGGACGACGCGCGCCGTCCGGGTGACGCGCGAGCGCTGGTAGAGATCGAAGCCGGCGACGATGTCGTCATCGGTGGCCCGCAGCGCTTCGCCGAGTGTCACCGCGTCTTCGAGCGCCATGCAGGCGCCCTGCGCGAGGTATTGCAGCAGCGGGTGCGCAGCGTCGCCGAGCAACGTGGCGCGGCCGTGGCTCCACTGCGCGATCGGCTCGCGGTCGGCGGTCGCCCAGCGCTTCCAGCTCTTCGGCAGCACGAGGAGTTGGCGGGCGCGTTCGCAGACGCCGCCGAAGTACGAGAGCACCTCCCCGCGGCTGCCCTCGCGCACGCCCCAGCTCTCGGCCTCGCGGCTGTGAAACGTGACGACGACGTTGTACTGCTCGCCGCCACGCAGCGGGTAGTGCACGAGGTGGCAGTTCGGCCCCGCCCAGACGGCCGGCGCATTCCAGGCGAGGTCGGCCGGAAATTCCGCGGCATCGACCACGGCGCGGTAGACGACGTGCCCCGACACCCGCACCGGGTCGCCGACGAGCTGGTCGCGCAGCGCCGACTTGACGCCGTCGCAGCCGACCACGGCGACGCCGGCGTGAACGCCGCCGCCGGCATCGACGACATCGACGCCGGCGGCGCTCTGCTCGACGCGCTCGACGCGGGTCGAGGTGAGCAGCTCGATGTCGTCGTGCGCGAGCACGGCATCGAGCAGCGACTGGTGGACATCGGCCCGGTGGACCACCGCGTACGGGTTGCCGAAGCGCTGGCGGAAGGCGGCGCCGAACGGGACCTCGACGATCACGCTTTCGTCGACGGCGTCCATCAGCACCATGCGCTCGGTGAAGACGGCGCGGCTGCGGGCGCGTTCGCCGACGCCGAGGGCGTCGAAGGCAGCGAACGCGTTCGGTGCCAGCTGCACGCCGGCGCCGATCTCGCCCATCCGGGCGGCCTGCTCGAGCATGCGCACCGCGAAGCCGCGGCGTGCCAGCGCCAGCGCGGCGGCGAGGCCGCCGATGCCGCCGCCGGCCACGATGACGCGCCGACCGGCCGAAGGCGCGCCGGCGGCCATGTTCAGGCCAGCCGCTCCTCGCGCCAGAGGCCGAGCACCTGCTGCACCGGGCGGTCGGAGAAGCTGAAGACGAACGTGTCCTTGCGCGCGGCCAGGCTCCAGGGCTGCCACGACGGCACGACGAAGATGTCGCGCGGACCGAAGTCGAATGTTTCGCGGCCGACCGTGGCGCGGCCGCCGCCTTCAAGGCAGACCTGCACGCTCGAGTCGCTGCTGCGGTAGGGCCGCGTCTCGGTGCCGGCCGGCAGGCGCTGGGCAAAGGTGCCGATCGTCGGCATCGGCGCGCGGCCGGTGGCCGGGTTGACGTGGCGCAGCTTGAAGCCGTGGTGCGGGTCGGCGGGGCCCGCCGAGATGGCCAGCAGCGACGCGCGCGTGCGCTCGTGCGGGTAGACGAAGACGCGGCTCGGTTCGGACGCCGTCTGCTCGTGGTCGAGCGGCAGCAGGTTGCTGCCGAAGCGGGCCAGCGCATCGCCTTCGGGGCGGGACTGGCCCTGGCTCTTTTGCGCGCTCTTCTCGGCGAAGCCGGCATCGAGGAAGCGCACCAGGGGGATGTCGAGCCCGTCGAGCCAGACCACGGGCTCGCTGCCGAGGTTGCCGTGGTCGTGGTACGTCCACGACGGCGTGATGATGAAGTCGCCGAAGCGCATCGTCGTGCGCTCGCCGTCGACCGCCGTGTACGCGCCTTCGCCATCGAGAACGAGGCGCAGCGCGGTCTGCGTATGCCGGTGCGCCGGCGCGACCTCGCCGGGCAGGATGAGCTGCAGGCCGGCGTAGAGCGACTGGGTGATGCACGACCGGCCGCGCAGCGCCGGGTTCTCGAGCACGAGGACGCGGCGCTCGGCTTCTTCGGCCGTGATGAGTCGCCCGGCCTCCATCACGTGCTCGCGGATCGTCTCGTAGTGCCAGATCACCGGCGCGACCGGACTGGTCGGCTGCGGCGGCACGAGCGCGCCGAGCACTTCCCAGAGTGGCGTCAGGCCGAGCCGGTCGATGCGGGCGTAGAAGTCGCGTCGGTCCGCGGCCGCGACGCCGGCTTCGTCGGGAGAGCGGTCCATCCGCGCATTGTGAAGGAGGTGGAGAAGCAGGGACAAGCCCGCTGGCCTGTCGATCCCGGTCGCGGTACAAGGAGCGCACGAGGCGGCGCCCGGCGATGCCGGCCGCACCCCGGAGAGCTCTCATGACCCAGATGAAACACTTGAGCATCGTCGACGGCGCCTTCCTGCACCTGGAAAGCCCCGAGATGCCGATGCACGTCGGCAGCCTGAACCTGTTCGAGCCGCCGGCCGGCTACGCGGGGGGCTACTACGAGGCGGTGAAGGCGCACGTGGCGCGGCGCATGCACCTGGCACCGGTGTTCACGAGGAAGCTCGCCCTGATGCCGTTCGATCTCGCCAACCCGGTGTGGATCCACGACGACGACATCGACCTCGACTACCACGTCCGCACGATGGTGCTGCCCCGACCCGGCACCATGGAGCAGCTCGAGGCGCTCGCCGCCCGGCTGCACTCGATGCTGCTCGACCGCAGCCGCCCGCTCTGGGAGTTCTACGTCATCGAGGGCCTCGCCGATGGCCGCATCGCCTTCTACGGCAAGGTTCATCACGCCGCGGTCGACGGCCAGGCCGGCGTCGCCATGGCAACGAGCCTGTTCGACGTGACCCCCGAGCCGCGCCCGGTGAAGCCGCCGCGCGAGCGGCGCGGCAACACCTACCAGCTCGGCGTCGCCGAGTTGCTCGCGGCGGCGCTGCAGAACCAGTTCCAGCAGCTGGTGCAGTCGGTCAAGCTGCTGCCGACGCTCGTCCGCACGCTCGCCGGCGCCGCCGCCGAGGCGGTGAACACGCGCCGCCATGAAAGCGCCGACGAACGTGCCGTGCGCCGCGCCGAGGCGCCGGGCTCGCGCTGGAAGCTGGCGCCGCCGACGCCCTTCAACCATTCGATCACCAACCAGCGCGCCTTCGCCGCCGTCTCGTTGCCGCTGCCCGAGGTCAAGGCGATCGGCAAGTCGGTCGGTGCCTCGATCAACGACGTCGTCCTCTGGCTGTGCAGCACGGCGTTGCGCTCGTACCTGAAGGACAGCCGCGAGCTGCCCGAGCAATCGCTGATCGCGGCGGTGCCGATCTCGCTGCGCCAGGAAGGCGACACCACCGCCAACAACCAGGTCGCGGGCACCCTGATCGACCTGGCGACGCAGATCGCCGACCCGGCCGAGCGGCTGAAGGCGATCAGGCGCGGCACCGGCGCGATGAAGCGGCAGATGGGCACCTTCCGCGGTGTCATTCCCACCGACTTTCCCTCCCTCGGCTCGCCCTGGCTGCTGAGCGGCCTGGCGTCGCTGTACGGCCGCTCGCGCATCGCCGACTGGCTGCGCATCACCAACGTGACGATCTCGAACGTGCCCGGCTCGCGCGTGCCGGTCTACCTGGTCGGCGCGCGGATGACCGACTACTACCCGCTGTCGATCGTCGTCCATGGCGTCGCCCTCAACATCACCGTGCAGAGCCACGTCGACCAGCTCTGCTTCGGGCTGATCGCCTGCCGCCGCGCCGTGCCCGACGTCCACGAGCTGGGCTTGCACGTGCAGCGGGCGATGCAGACCCTGCGCGGCCTCGCCGCCCCGGCGCTCGTGGCGGCTGCCGTGCCGCCGAAGCCCTTCGCCGAGGTCGTGGCGGTGCCGAACAGGGGTCGGGGCAACGGCGGCGCAGCGAAAGCGCCGCGCCGAACACGCGCTGCCAAGGCACCACGCCTGCGCGTCGTCGCCGCTGCAACGCCAGCGCCCGCGAGCCGCACCCGAGCGCGCAAGGCGCGGCCTGCGGCCTAGGTTCGAGCAAAGGATCCTGGATGAAGATGGCTGCCGAAATCGTCGTGGCTCTTGTGGCGCTGCTCCACGTCTACTTCCTCGTCCTCGAGATGTTCCTCTGGGACAAGCCCTACGGCCGGCGCACGTTCGGGCACACGGCCGAGGCGGCGGCGACGACCAAGGTGCTGGCTGCCAACCAGGGCCTCTACAACGGCTTTCTCGCCGCCGGCCTCTTCTGGGGCCTGTGGCTCGGCGATGCCGGCTATCCGGTGAAGCTGTTCTTCCTGGGCTGCGTCATCGTCGCCGGCGTGTTCGGTGCCGCGACGGTGAGTCGGAAGATCTTCTTCGTCCAGGCGCTGCCGGCGATCGTCGGCGTGCTGCTGATGCTCGCCCCCTGAGCGTCGCCCTCGGCCCGCGCCGGCCGAACGCCGGGGACGCCGCGGCAGAGCATCTCTTCGAACGCGAACGGGCTGAGCAGCCGGCGCCTGAGGCTCCGCAGCCAGTGGCTGTGCGGCTTCTCCGCGAGCACGTGGGCATGTCGAGCCCGCGAAGGGCGTGACGGGAGCCCCGGCCTTTCCGAAGTCGGGACCGGCGCCGTTCTAGAACTCGATCCGGCCGCGGCCGCAGCGCTTGGCGCGATAGAGGGCCGCGTCTGCGATGTCGACCAGCACGCTGGAGTCGACGCTCGACGAGGCGATCTGGCTGGCGACGCCGACGCTGATGCCGAGCCAGGCCGATGTCGCCGAGGCGCGGTGCTCGATCTTGGCCTCGGCGATCGTCTCGCGGCAGCGCTCGGCCACCTGCAGCGCGGCGGCGAGGTCGGCGCCGGGCAGGAGGAGCGCGAACTCCTCGCCGCCGTAGCGCGCGACCAGCTCGCCGCCGCGGCGCACCGAGTCGCCGATCATCCGTGCCACCTGGCGCAGGCAGGCGTCGCCGGCCGGGTGACCGTAGTGGTCGTTGTATTCCTTGAAATGGTCGATGTCGATCATCAGCAGGGCGAGCGGCGCGGCGCGGCGTGCCGCGCGGGCCCACTCCGTCCTCAGCGTCTGGTCGAACAGGCGCCGGTTGCCGACCTCGGTGAGCGCATCGGTGGTCGATAGCCTGGTGAGCTGCTCGTTGAGCCGGTGCAGCTCGAGGGCGATCGTCTTCTTCTCGGTGATGTCCTGGAAGGCGCCGAGAAGGCGCACCGGGACGCCGTTTTCGAGCTGCGCCACGCCCTGGGCGCGGACCCAGCGCGCGTTGCCCTTGGCGGTGACGAACGGCAGCTCCAGGTCCCAGGCCGTGCCGTCGCGCGCGCCGGCCGCGATCGCCGACTGCAATGCCGGCCGCGCCGCCGGATCGTAGAACGCGATCGCGTCGTCGAGGCGCATCATGGTGCCGGGCTGCAGCTCGTGGATGCGGTAGACCTGCTCGGCCCAGTCGACCTGCAGCGTTGCCAGGTCGAGCTCCCAGCCGCCGATGCTGGCGAGCTCGCCGGTGCGCCGCAGCATCTCGGCGGCCCGCTCGACCTGCGCCTCGCTGCGCTTCCTGCGGCTCAGATCCATGTGCGTGCCGGCCATGCGGGTCGGCATGTCGAGCTCGTCGCGCTCGACCACCTTCGCCCGGCTCAGCAGCCAGACCCAGTGGCCCGACTTGTGGCGGATGCGGAACTCGCACTCATAGGCCGGCGACTCGCGCCGGAAGTGCGCCTCGAGCGCGTTCAGGTTGCGCTCGCTGTCGTCGGGGTGGACCAGCGCGCGCCAGGTGCTGCCGAGCGAGCCCAGCTCGCCGGTCGCGTAGCCGAGCTGCTGGCGGGTGACCTCGTTCTGGATGAAGGTGTCGCTGCGCAGGTCCCAGTCCCACAGGCCCAGATCGGCGCCCGCCAGCGCGAGCTCGAGTTGCTCGGCGCTGCGCTGGCGCTCGCGCGCGGCCCGGGCCTCGAGGCGGGCGAAGGCCTTGCGTCGCCACTGCCCGCGGTAGAGAGCGATCGCGGCCGTCGCGCTCAGCAGCACGAAGAAGATCGCGTACTCGAGCGCTTGACGACGCCACGGGCGCAGCACCTCCGGCAGGGCGCGGCTGACGCCGATCACCAGCGGCTTGTCCAGGTGCAGGTCGGCAGGCGACACGTTGCGCAGCGCCGTCATCCGCATCTCGTCGGAGCCGCCGACGGCGCCGAGGACCACCGGCGCCGCCGGTCGCTGGCTCGGCGCCTGCTCCAGCAGCGCGGCGTCGCGTTGCCAGGCGGTGTCGACCCGCCGGTCGTCGTGCGGCATGGTGACGAACACCTTGCCGTCGGAGTGGCCGAGCGAGACCCACATGTCGGGGGCGTAGAGCACCGAGCGCATGAGTACTTCGAAGTACTCAGGTTCGAGCGCGGCGATGACGACGCCGGCGAACGCGCCGTCCGGCGTGCCGATGCCTCGCGCGAAGACGACCGAGTAGTTGCCGAGCGAGGTCTTGTAGGGCGCAGCGACGTGCAGCGCGACGTTGTCGCTGCTGTCGCGCGGTGTCCGGAAATAGTCGCGATCGCTGAAGTCGCGGCCAAGCAGGCTGTCGACGCTGCTGGCCGCCACGTGGCCGCTGGCGTCGAGGACGGCCATCGAGCGGACGCCCGGGATGGCGTTGCTCAGCGCCTTCAGCCGCGCCGAGATCGTCGTCGCCGCCGCCGGCTTGCCCGCGGCTGCCAGGTAGTCGTGGCGGACGGTCGCCAGCGCGCGATTGATGCCGCCGATCTGCTGGCCGACGTTCTCGTCGATCACGCGGGCCTGCACCTGCAGCCGGTCTCGTTCAATGGCGCGCACCGACCGGTAGGCGTTGACGAGGGTGTAGCCGATCAGCGTGGCGGCGATCGCCAGGCCGACGAGCAGGGCGACCCACTCGGCCGCGAACTGGCGCCCGCGCGAGGCCCGCAGCAGCATGCGTGTGCGTCCCGGCGGCCCGTTCGCCGCCACCCGGGCGAGCGAAGGCGACTGCGTCGGCGCGAACGGCGCCGGCTGGGACAGCCCGGCCGAGAACTCGTCGCCCAGCGCGGCGGCGTCGGTCGTCACGGCGCCGCCCAGCGTCGGTGGGGCGCGGGTTTCGCGGTCGGACCGGAGTACATGTGGGGTTTTTCGGCAGGGTCCGGGCACAACTGAAGGGCGGCGCGCGCCGCCTGCCTGCCGGAGTGCAACGGCCGCTGGATGGAACTACAGTTGCTCCGGCAGGGAACGCCCGCCCTCCGCCCACCCGTGATGCCGCCTGCTCCCACCGCCGCCCACTGCCCGACCGTCGACCCGTTCGCGCGCCTGAACGATGCCCAGCGGCAGGCGGTCGAGCACGGCGTGTGCGACGGCGGCCGACCGGGCGACGCCGCGCCGCTTCTCATCGTCGCCGGCGCCGGCACCGGAAAGACGCTGACGCTCGCCGCCCGCGTCGCCCGGCTGGTGCTGGCCGGCTGCGACCCGTCGCGGATCCTCCTGCTCACCTTCTCGAGGCGTGCCGCGGCAGAGATGGCGCGCCGGGTCGGCGCCACGCTGCACGGGGCGCTCGGCCTGGCACCGACGGCGGCGTCGCCGCAACTCGCGTGGTGCGGAACGTTCCATGGCATCGCTGCCCGGCTGCTGCGGGCGCATGCCGCAGAGCTCGGGCTGGACGCCTCGTTCACCGTCGACGACCGGGCCGATTCCGAGGACCTGCTGCACCTCGTGCGCCAGCGCCTCGGCCTCGGCGGCGGGCGCCGTCGCTTCCCGCAGAAGTCCACCTGCCTGGCCATCTATTCGCGCGTCGTCAACTCGGGCACCCCCCTGGTCGACGTGCTGGCATCGACCTTTCCCTGGTGCGCCGGCTGGCACGACGAGCTGAAGCGTCTGTTCGCCGCGTACGTCGTCGAGAAGCAGGCGCACCACGTGCTCGACTTCGACGACCTGCTGGCGTGGTGGGCGGAGGCCCTCGCCGAGCCGGCGTTGGCCCGGCGCATCGGAGCGCGCTTCGATCACGTCCTGGTCGACGAGTACCAGGACACCAACCGCCTGCAGGCCGACATCCTGTTCGCCCTGCGGCCCGACGGGCGCGGCCTCACCGTCGTCGGCGACGACGCCCAGTCGATCTATTCGTTTCGCGCTGCCGATGTCCGCAACATCCTCGACTTTGCGCAGCGATTCGAGCCACCGGCGGCCATCGTCACGCTCGAACGCAACTACCGCTCGACGGCGCCGGTGCTGGCCGCCGCCAACGCGGTCATCGCGCTCGCTGCCGAAGGGCATGCCAAGCGGCTGTGGTCGGAGCGCCCGTCGTTCGAGCGGCCTTGGCTCGTCTTCGTCGACGACGAGATCGAGCAGGCCGCCTGGGTCGCCGACCGTGTGCTTGCGCTGCGCGAGTCCGGCCTGCGTCTGGTCGATCAGGCGGTGCTCTTCCGGTCGTCACAGCACAGCAACGTGCTCGAGCTCGAGCTCGCCCGGCGCGAGATCCCGTTCGTCAAGTACGGCGGCCTGAAGTTTCTCGATGCCGCTCACGTGAAGGACGTCCTCGCCATCCTCCGTTTCGCCCAGAACCCGCGGGGGCAGCGCGCCGGCCTGCGCGCACTGCAACTGGTGGCGGGCATCGGCGCCGGCAGTGCCGAGCGGCTGCTGGCCGAGCTCGCATCGGCGCCCGACCCTGCTCAGGCCGTTCTCGGTTTTCGGCCGCCGGCGGCGGCCGCGGCGGCGTGGGCCGAGTTCGCGGCGCTCTATGCCGGCCTGCGCGTCGACGGCTCGTCCTGGCCGAACGAGCTTGCCGCCGTCGAGCGCTGGTACGGCCAGCAGCTCGAGCGGCTGCACGACAACGCCGAGCCCCGCGCCGCCGATGTCGCGCAACTCGTCCGGCTGGCGGGCGGCTACCCGTCACGCGAGCGATTCCTCACGGAGCTCACGCTCGACCCGCCGGCGGCGACGAGCGACGAGTCGGGCCCGCCCGGGCGCGACGAGGACTACCTGATCCTCTCGACGATCCACTCCGCCAAGGGTCAGGAGTGGCAGGCGGTCTCGCTGCTGCATGCAGTCGATGGCTGCATTCCCTCCGACATGGCCACGGGCAGCGCGAGCGAGATCGAGGAGGAGCGGCG
>JBBRFB010000096.1:0-13315 GCA_038225015.1 Burkholderiales bacterium | reverse complement strand
TCTGCAGGTCGGAGAGCAGCACCGGCGAGGCGTAGATGTTGTCGACCGGGATGTTGAAGAAGCCCTGGATCTGGTCGGCGTGCAGGTCCATCGTCAGCAGCCGCTCGACGCCGACCGCCTCGAGCAGGTTGGCGACGACCCGGGCGCTGATGGGCACGCGGGTCGAGCGCGGCCGGCGGTCCTGACGGGCATAGCCGAAATACGGGATCACCGCAGTCACCCTGCGCGCCGAGGCACGCTTGAGCGCGTCGACCATGATGCAGAGCTCCATCACGTTTTCGTTCGTCGGCGAGCAGGTCGGCTGGACGACGAAGATGTCGCGCGCCCGCACGTTCTGCTCGATCTCGACGTCGACCTCGCCGTCGGAGAAGCGTCCGACCTTCGCCTTGCCGAGCGAGATGCTCAGATGCGTGGCGATGTCCTGCGCGAGTCCAGGATTGGCATTGCCGGAGAAGAGGACGGTGTTGAAAAGCACAGCGGGCTCGTGGTGACGACTCAGTGTTTTTGGCAGGGGAGGAAGGACTCGAACCCTCGCATGTCGGAATCAAAATCCGATGCCTTGACCAACTTGGCGACTCCCCTACGCCGGATCGCGGCCAGTGCCGCGAACCTTCAACCTCGGTCTGCTGCCTGCACCCAGTGTTGCAGCGGGTGCCTCGGCAGCGAGCGGCACCATCGGCTGGCCCAGCCCTCGGGCACCTCGGGCGGCGATGCCACCGTCGGCGCCGTGGCGTGGCCCGCCCGGGCGAAGACCGCGCTTCCCGAGCCCGTCATGCGGCTGTTGCCGAAGGCATCGAGAAGCAGGGCCGCCGCACGCGCGACATCGGGACAGAGATCCTCGGCGGCGGCCTGCAGATCGTTGCGCCCGAAGCCATCGAACAGTTCCGGCTCGGTTTCCCCGGGCTGCGCGTGCCCGTTGGCAATGGCACTCGCGGCTTCGGGAAAGCCCGCGATTCTAGCAGCCTCGACCCGCTCGGCCACCCGTCGGTGGGCAAAGACGGCACGCGTCTGCAGCCCGGCAGGCGGCTTGATGACGGCGAAGCGGCTCGGAGGCACCTCGACCGGGGTCAGCTTCTCGCCGATGCCTTCGGCGAGGGCGTTTGCCCCGGCGAGGAAGAACGGCACGTCGGCGCCGAGGGCGATGCCGATCGGCAGCAGTTGCGAAAGGGTCCAGTCGAGGCGCCAGAGGCGGTTGAGCGCGAGCAGCGTCGTCGCCGCGTCGGAGCTGCCGCCGCCGAGGCCGGCACCGGTCGGCAGGCGCTTGTCGATCGTGATGTCGGCGCCTTCGGACGTCGCCGAGGCCGACTGCAGCGCCCGCGCAGCGCGCAGGCACAGGTCGTCGGCGGGAAGGGCCGCGCCGAGGTCGTGGCGGGCGATCCGGCCGTCGCGCCGCCGCTCGAAGTGAAGCAGGTCGCTCCAGTCGATCAGCACCATCAGCGACTCGAGGAGGTGATAGCCGTCGGCGCGGCGGCCGACGACGTGCAGGAACAGGTTCAGCTTGGCCGGCGCGGCCACGTCGAAGAGCGCGGCGATCGCCATCGATCACCGCTCAGCCGCGGTCGAGCTGGATCCGGACCGTGACCCGGGGTGCCGGCTGCTCGCGCACGGCGACGACCGCGCCTTCGGTGAAGCGGCTCAGGTCGACCACCCAGCCGAGCTGTTGGAATCCGGCCGGCGCCCCCACGGTACCCGGCATGCTCGGGGCGCCGGGCCACGGCCGGCCGCGCAGCCAGTCGAACCAGGCCTCGATCGGCACGCTTTCGCCGAGGACGTCGCGGGTCAGGCCGTCGAGGCTCGCAAAGGCGCGGGTGCCGCGCGGCGTCGTCAGCGTGACCTCGGCCTGCTGCCAGCGTGCCTGCGCGAGCATGCTGCCGATCGGCGTCGACAGGCCCAGGACGCCGGCTTCGGGGCCGCCGCGCAGGTCGAACACCGCCGAGAAGGCGCGCGCCGGCTCGCTGGCCGCTGGATCGACCCGCAGCGACAGCCGTCCGGAGATCGATGTGTCGGACGCCGCCGGCTCGAGCGTCGGCACGGTGGTGCAGGCGCTCATGACCCACGCCGCGAGCAGGAAGCCTGCCGCGCGCAGCGGCGCCGACCGCCGTCGCGGGCGCCTCGTACCGCCTTCGGTCACAGGTTGACCCGCAGCCGCGCCAGGGTCTCGCGCAGGACGTCGTTCGACGAGTCGCGCGAGCGCCCTTCGCGCCAGACCTTGCGGGCCTCGTCGGTCTGGCCGGCGTTCCAGAGTACCTCGCCCAGGTGGGCGGCGATCTCCGGATCGGGCCGCGACCGGTAGGCATCGCGCAAGAGGCGGATCGCCTCGCTGTTGTTGCCGAGCCGGTATTCGACCCAGCCGAGGCTGTCGGTGATGAACGGCTCGCCCGGGCTCAGCTCGAGCGCCTTCTGGATGAGCGAGCGTGCTTCCGGCAGCCGGATCTTGCGTTCGGCGAGCGAATAGCCGAGGGCGTTGTAGGCGTGCTGGTGATCGGGCTTGAGGGCGATCACGCGGCGCAGGAGCTGCTCCATCCGGTCGAGCCGGTCGAGCTTTTCTTCGACCATGGCCTGTTCGTAGAGGAGGTCGGTGTCGTCCGGGAAGGCCTTGTTCGCCGCCACCAGCACGGTCTCGGCGGCGGCGAAATCCTTGTTGTTGCGCAGGAGCTCGGCTTCGGCGACGAGCTTGGCGCGCGCGTCGGCAGGCGACTGCTCGGGAACGACGTGGATCAGCTCGCGCGCCTCCGCCATCCGGCCCTGGCGTGCCAGCAACGAGGCCCGCCGCGACTGCACGTCGAGCGCACGCTTCGGGTTGTCGATCCTGGCCAGCCAGCGCTCGGCGGCGCTGAAGTCCTTGTCCTGCTCGGCCGCCTGGGCGAGCAGGAGCCACGCCTGGGTCAGGGCGGTGCTGGTGCTCGCCGGCGCGTCGTCGTCGCTGTCGGCCGCGGGCGCCTGCCCGAGCGTGACCGCGCCGCCGTTCTCGACCAGGCCGACGTAGGTCTCGAGGGCGCGGGTGGCTTCCTTCGGGTGGTGCAGCTCGAGCTCGAGCGCGCCGAGCGTCAGCCAGGGCGGTGCCAGCGACGGGTCGCTCCCGGTCATCGTCTGCAGTTGCTCCGCGGCTTCGGCGAGGCGCTGCGTCGTTGCCAGCGTGCGCACGTAGAGCAGGCGTACGGAGGTGCTGGCCGGCTTCGCTGCGAGCTGCGAGCGGACGATCTGCTCGGCCGCGGGCGTTCCCGGCATCAGGTCGAGCGCCAGCAGCGCCGGCCCTTCGGCCTCGGGATCGGCGGCGTTCGCCTGTTCGGCCAGCGCCAGTGCCTTCGCCGGCTCAGCGGCGGCCAGCCAGGCCCGCCCGGTCGCCACCAGCGCGGCGCTGCGCGTCGGCGGGCGATCGACATAGGGCTTCATCACGCGTTCGACCAGGCTGGCGACGGCGGCGTGGTCCGGACTGCGCGACAGGAAGCGCGGCACGGCGGCGATCGTCTCCGGCAGCGCTGCCACCGGCGTGCGCTCGAGCAGCGTCGCCATCGGCTCCTCGGCCTGGTCGAGCCGGTTCAGCGCGACCAGCAACTGCACGTGGTAGCGCAGGGCATCCTGTGATTCGGGCAACGCTTCACGCCAGGCCAGCACGGACGCCAGCGCCTGGTCGCCGGCCCGCGCCTGCAGGGCGACATCGGTCGCGCGGTGGAAGAGCTGCTCGTCCTTGGCGCGTCGTGCTGCGTCGAGGAACAACTGGTAGGCGCTGCCGAGGTCGCCGCCGCGCAGTGTGATCTCCGCGATCAGCAGCTGGTAGAAGAGCGGCGCATCGAGCGCCGACGTCTCGACGGCGGGACGTGCCTTCGGCGCGGCCGTCGCGGTGGCCGACAGCAGTTGCGTCTGTGCCGCCGCGCCAGTCGCCGTGATGGCGAGCGCGGCCGCGGCCAGCACGATTCCCGAAGCGCGCGTGGGGCCTGAACGTCTGCGAAGGGCCGGCATCGTGCAACTCCTCTGGCGAAAAAAGATTCTAGTGTGACGACCTGGCCGGTTGCTGCCTTCCAGCCCGCCGGATGACCCTGCGGGCCTTTTCGATCGCGGCCGGTCGTGATAATTCCCTCGCCCGCCGGATCCTCGACGGCCGCCCGCCGGCGTTGCGCCATTTTCATGCCCGAGCTCCCCGAAGTCGAAGTCACGCGGCTCAGCTTTGCCGACCGCATCCGCGGCGCGCGCGTCAGCGGCGTGCGGCTCGGCAAGCCGTTGCGCTGGCCGCTCGGCTGCCTGCCCGACGCGCTCGTCGGCCGCACGGTCGGCGAGGTGACGCGGCGCGGCAAGTACCTCTGGCTGGCGCTCGACGGCGGCGGCCTGCTGCTGCATCTGGGCATGTCGGGCTCGCTCGCCTTTCGGGAAGCGGCTGCGGCGCCCGGGCCTCACGATCACTTCGACCTCGTCACCGGGCGCGGCACGCTGCGCCTCACCGACCCCCGGCGCTTCGGTGCTGTCGTCTGGGCGCCTGGCGCCGATGCGGGCCAGGCGGCGCGGCTGCTCGCCGGCCTCGGTGTCGAGCCCTTCGACCCCGCCTTCGACGGCCCCCTTTTGCACGCCGCCCTGAAGCGTCGCCGGGTCGCGGTGAAGGCGGCGCTCCTAGGCGGCGAGATCGTCGTCGGCGCCGGGAACATCTACGCCTGCGAGGCGCTGTTCGAGGCGGCAATCGATCCGCGAACGCGCAGCGACCGGATCAGCCGGCCGCGCGCCGGCCGGCTCGCCGATGCCGTTCGCTCGACGCTGGCGCAAGCGGTCGCCGCGGGCGGCTCGACGCTGCGCGACTTTCGCGACGCCCATGGCGCGGCCGGCGCGTTCCAGCTGCAGGCCCGCGTCTACGGCCGCGCCGGCCAGCCTTGCGTGCGCTGCGGGAGCACTGTTCGCCGGATCGTGCAGAACGGCCGGGCGACCTTCTTCTGCCCCGGCTGCCAGAAGCGCTGAGACAGCGCCGGCAGGTGTGCGAAACGCCCGGCGACCATTGGTGAAGAGATGTTTCGGCGGCCTTTCGCGGGCATCCCGTGCGATACCATGACGCGGACCTCCGCGCCCCCCGTGCGCCACGAATGACGACGCCTTCCTTCGCCACCAGTCTTGATGCCCTCGGCGGCTGGCGAGCCGCCCTCGGCGAACGGCTCGACGCGCTCGCCCGCTTCCTCGGCGAGCACGAGCTGGGCCTCGACGCCACCGCCGAGCAGGTGGCCTCGTTGCGCGAACGGCTCGGCAACGAGAAGCTCGTCGTCGCCTTCGTCGCCGAGTTCTCGCGCGGCAAGTCGGAGCTGATCAACGCCATCTTCTTCGCCGACACCGGCCGCCGGATCCTGCCCGCGACCCCAGGTCGGACGACGATGTGCCCGGTCGAGCTCGGCTGGCGCGGCGGCGAGCCGCCGTCGCTGCTCCTGCTGCCGATCGAGACCCGCCTCGAAGGCCTCTCCCTGGGCGAGCTGCGCACGCAGCCGCGCGCCTGGCGCCGTCTCGAGCTCGACGTCGGCGACTCAAACCAGCTCGCCGAGTCGCTGCTCGAGGTCACGCGCACCGAATGGGTCACGCTCGAGCAGGCCCGGGCGCTCGGCTTCTGGGACGACCAGCATCCCGACGACAACCCGCCGCGCGACGAGACCGGCCGGGTCGAGGTGCCGGCCTGGCGCCACGCGCTCATCAACTACCCGCACCCGCTCCTCAAGCAGGGCCTGGTCGTCCTCGACACGCCTGGGCTGAACGCGATCGGCGCCGAGCCCGAGCTGACCCTCAGCCTGCTGCCGTCGGCGCACGCCACCGTCTTCATCCTCGGTGCCGACACCGGGGTGACAAAGTCCGACATGGCGATCTGGCGAGACCACCTCGGCGTCCAGACGCCGACCCGCTTCGTCGTGCTGAACAAGATCGACGCCCTCGAAGACCCGCTTGCCGCGGCCGGGCAGGTCGAGGCGCAGATCGTGATGCAGCAGCGCGACACCGCGCGCATGCTCGGCGTCGCCGCGGCGCGCGTCTTCCCGATCTCGGCGCGGCAGGCGCTGGCGGCACGCGTCGCCGGCGACGATGCGGCGCTGGCGCAAAGCCGCCTGCCCGAGCTCGAGGCCGCCCTCGGTGCCCAGTTGCTGCCGCAGCGGCGCCACGTGCTCGAACAGGTCGTCCAGGAAAGCGCCCAGCAGATCGAGAACCACGTCGGCCGCCACATCGGCGATGCCCGCCGCCAGCTGGCCGAGCAGACGCTCGAGCTGCGCGGTTTGCGCGGCAAGAACAGCGCCAAGGTGCGCCTGATGCTGAAGCGGGTCGAGGCCGAGACGGCCGAGTTCGAGGAATGCACGACGCTGCTGCAGGCGATGCGCTCGATCCACGCCCGCATGTTGAAGGACACGATCCTCGAGCTGTCGTCGGACCGCCTGCGCGACGAGGTCGCCGAGATGCAGGCGTCGATGGGCGCGTCGATCCTCAACTTCGGCGCCAAGCGCGCCTTCGGCGCCCTCTGCGAGCGCCTGCGCGGGCTGCTCTCCGGGGCGCAACGTCGCAACGGCGAGATCCGCGAGATGCTGGGCGCCACATTCGGCCGCCTCAACGCCGAGTACGGCTTCAGCCTGGCGCTGGGCAAGCCGCTCGACTTCGATCGCTTCACCGGCGAGCTGCAGCTGATCGAAAGCAACTACGTGCAGTACCTCGGCCTCACGCTGGCGCTTCGACTGGCCCAGCCGAAGTTCATGGAGCAGTTTCGCCGCATGCTGGTCTCCAAGCTGCGCGTCGTGTTCGAGAACGCGAGCAGCGAGCTGGAGTTGTGGAACAAGGCCGTCTCGGCCCAGCTCGACGCCCAGCTGCGCGAGCGCCGCAAGGGCTTCAAGCGCCGGCGCGAGACACTCGAGAAGATCCAGTCGGCCGCCGGCGAGCTCGAGTCCCGCATCGCCGAGATCGAGGTGCAGGACCAGCGGCTGCAGCAGTTCCTCCAGCGCACGGCTGAATTGGCCGAGGCGCTGCGGGAGCAGGCGTTCGCCGTGCCCCTCGCGACCGACGGCCCGATCAAGCTCGACCTGCCGCTCTTTGACGACGCCGAGCCCGTCGAAGCGTTCCAGCGCCAGGCCTGAAGCGGCAAGGGCGGCCGCCGACGCGGCCGTGCCGGCATCCGCCTTCGCGAACGGCGTCATCGCCTGGCAGCGTGGCCACGGCCGCCACGACCTGCCCTGGCAGGGCAGCCGCGACCCGTACCGGGTCTGGCTTTCCGAGGTCATGCTGCAGCAGACCCAGGTCTCGACCGTGCTCGCCTACTACGGCCGCTTCATCGACCGCTTCGCTGACGTGCGCGTGCTCGCCGCCGCATCGCTCGACGAGGTGCTCGCGCTATGGAGCGGCCTCGGCTACTACGGGCGCGCCCGCAATCTGCACCGCTGCGCCCGGATCGTCGTCGCCGAGCACGGCGGCGAGTTCCCGCGCAGCAGCGCCGAGATCGCCGATCTTCCGGGCATCGGCCGATCGACCGCGGCGGCGATCGCTGCCTTCTGCTTCGGCGAACGCGTGGCCATCCTCGACGGCAACGTCCAGCGGGTCCTGAGCCGCGTGCTCGCCTTCGAGGCCGACCTCGCCGTCGCCGCCGGCGAGCGCGCGCTCTGGTCGGCGGCGACGGCGCTGCTGCCCGAGCGCGACATCGAGGCCTACACCCAGGGCCTCATGGACCTCGGCGCCACCGTCTGCCTGCGGCGCGCGCCGCGCTGCCTGCTCTGCCCGGCCGCCGAGATCTGCCGTGCCCGTGCGACGGGTCGACAGGAAAGCTTCCCGGTCAAGTCGCGGCGGCTTCAGCGCGGACGGCGCGAAACGCTCTGGCTCGACCTGCGCTGGCGCGACCGCGTCTTTCTCGTCCGCCGCGGCGACGCCGGCATCTGGGCGGGACTCTGGAGCTGGGCCGAATTCGAGACCGACGACGCCCTGGCGGCGGCCACCGCTGCCTGGCCCGGCATTGCCGAACGCCTGCCGGCGTTCACCCACGTCCTGACGCATCTCGACTGGCTCCTGCAGCCCGTGCGCTGGACGTTCCCTGCGAAGACGGCAGCGCGAACGATGGCCGGCGTCGTCCGTCCGTGGCCGGAGGGCCGCTGGCTCGCCGTCGAGGCGGCGCTCGCCCTCGGGCTGCCGGCGCCGCTGCGAAAGCGGCTCGCCGAGGAAGTGCGGGCACCCGTTCGCCGAGTCACGCGTGCCGTCAACAGGCCCTAGGCTGGTAGCGGCTGGTGGGCGCGCAGGATCGCGTCGACGGCATCGAGGCGGGCCAGCGGGTCGGGCAGGGACAGGAGCAGCTGGCGGGCCTCGAGCGGCAGCGGCAGGATCTCGCACCAGCGGTTGGCGACCCAGCCGGCATCGTCGAAGCGGTACGGCGTCAGGAAAGGCTCGGCGCCCTGCGCGGCGAGCGCCTCGATCGCCCGTGCCAGACTCTTCACGGCGTTGCCGTGCGCGTCGCGCGGCGCCAGCAGCGGGTCGTCGGCCAGCGGCGTCGCCCGCGCCACCCAGAGACCGTCGGCGCGCTGGCGCGGCGCCTCGATGGTGAAGCGGTGGCTGCCGCGGCAGCGCACGACGAGGATGCCGGCCTGGGCGCTGTCGACGTCGACGAGCTCCGCCAGCGTGCCGGCATCGTGCAGCGTGACCGGCTCGGGTCCGGTCCTCGCCTCGCCGCCGGCCTTCAGCGCCACGACGCCGAACGGGCGCGACTCGCGCAGGCAGGCAGAGACGAGGTCGAGGTAGCGCGCCTCGAAGATCTTGAGGTCGAGGCGGCCGTCGGGAAAGAGGACGGTCTGCAGCGGGAAGAGCGGCAGCTCGGCGGCAGGCAGGGTGTCGGTCACCTGTACGCCGTGGCCTGGCGGCTCAGGCGAGCGGGCGGCTTCATGACGACGCCGACAGCTCGCGGTGGCGCACCAGCGCCGCCGCGCGTCCGGCGAACGTTGCGGCCAGGCGTTCGGCCAGCCAGACCGAGCGGTGCTGGCCGCCGGTGCAGCCGATCGCGACCGTGAGGTAGCTGCGCTGGTCGGCCTCGAACGCCGGCAGCCAGCGGCCGAGGAAGGTCGAGATCTGCTCGAGCATCTCGAGCGCCTCGGGCTGCGCCTGCAGGTAGGCCGCCACCGCCGCGTCGCGGCCGGTGAGCGGACGCAGCTCGCGCACGTAGTGCGGGTTCGGCAGCGTGCGCACGTCGAACATGTAGTCGGCGTCGAGAGGAACGCCTTGCTTGAAGGCGAAGCTCTCGAAGACGAGCGTGAGCTGGCTGTCCTTCGCGCCGACGAGCTCGCGGATCCAGGCGCGCAGCTGGGTCGGCCGCAGCTGGCTGGTGTCGACGATCGTGGCGACGTCGCGCAGGCCCGCGAGCAGCTGGCGCTCGGCCTCTATCGAATCGACGAGGGCGCCGCGGTCGGCCAGCGGGTGCGCCCGCCGCGTTTCCGAGAAACGCCGGACCAGTGCGCCGGTGGTCGCATCGAGAAAGATCACCTGGATAGCGATGCCCTCGCCGCGCAGCCGCTCGAGCATGGGCAGGAGGTGCGGCAGCGAGCCGGCGCTGCGCACGTCGACGGCGACGGCGATGCGGCGGTCGCCGCGCTGCCGTTCGAGGCGCAGGAAATCGCGCAGCAGCTCCGGAGGCAGGTTGTCGACGCAGAAAAACCCGGCGTCCTCGAGCGCGTGCAGCGCCACCGACTTGCCCGAACCGGAGATGCCTGAGACCAGCACCACCTCCATCGGCTGCGCGACGACGGGCGCCGCGCCGCTCTCGCCGCTCATCGGGCCCGGCTCCCCGGCCTGGCGAGAGACGCCGTCGCCAGCATCTCCTGGGCGTGGGCGAGGCTCGTCGACGAGAGCTGCTCGCCGCCGAGCATGCGCGCGATCTCGGCGTTTCGGGCCTCGCCCGCCACCGGCTGCACCGCGGCCACCGGCGCGCCCGCCCGCTGGCGCTTGGCGACGACGAGATGGTGGTCGGCGCAGGCGGCGACCTGCGGCAGGTGGGTGACCGCGAGCACCTGTCGGCCGCGGCCGAGCTGCTTCATGAGGCGGCCGACCGTCTCGGCGACGGCGCCGCCGATGCCGGCGTCGACCTCGTCGAAGACGAGTGAATGCGCCGACGCGTCGTCGGCGTGCGCGGCGCTGCTGGTGACGACCGCGATCGACAGCGCGATGCGCGAGAGCTCGCCGCCCGAGGCGACCTTGGCGAGAGGCCGCGGCGTCGTGCCGGCGTGGCCGGCGACGAGCAGCTCCACCGTTTCCATGCCGTAGGCCTGCGGCGCCTCGGTCGTGGCAAGGGCAACGTCTAGCCGGCCGCCCGCCATGCCGAGCTGCTGCATCGACTGCGTGACGGCGCGCGAAAGAAGCGGCGCCGCGGCGCGGCGGCCGGCCGAGACCCGTTTTGCTTCGGCGTCGTAGGCGCCGAGGGCGGACGCGACGGCGCGGTCCAGGCCGTCGAGGTCGGCCGCGGCGTCGAGCGACTTCAGCTCGTCGCGCCACTGCGCGAGCAGCGTCGGCAGCTCGTCCGGAGGCCGGCGGTAGCGCCGCGCCAGGCCGACCCACGCCGACAGGCGCGACTCGAGGGCCTGCAGCCGTGCAGGGTCGAGCTCGGTGCGTTCGAGATAGCCGGTAAGCGCGTGGCCGGCGTCGCGCAGCTGCACCTGCGCGCCTTGCAGCGACTCGATCATCGAGTCGAGCGCGCCGTCGTAGGCAGCCACGTCCTGCAGCGCATCGATCGCCCGGCCCGCCAGCGACTCCGCGCCGGCATCGTCGTCGGCGACGGCGGCGAGCGCCGCCCGCACCGCCTCGAGCAGCGCTTGCGCGTGGGCCAGGCGCTTGTGCTCGGCGTCGAGCTCGGCCCATTCGTCGTCGCCGGGGGCCAGTCGTTCCACCTCGCCGATCTGCCAGGCCAGCCGCTCGCGCTCGCGATCGAGGTCGCCCTGGCGCGCACTGGCGTCGGCCAGCGCCTCGGTCGCCGCACGCCACGCGGCCCAATGGGTGCCCAGGGCCGCGGCGTCGATGCGGCCATAGGCGTCGAGGAGCGAGCGCACGGCCGGGGCGCGGGTGAGGCTTTGCCAGGCGTGCTGGCCGTGGATGTCGACCAGCCGCTCGCCCGCTTCGCGCAGCTGCGCGATCGTCGCCGGGCTGCCGTTGATCCAGGCCCGGCTCTTTCCCTGCGCATCGATCGTGCGGCGCACGAGCAGGCGGGGTGCATCGGAGGCGTCGCCGCCGTCGGCCTCGAAGCCGGCCTCGGCGAGCCATGCCGAGAGCCCGGCGGGGGCGTCGAACTCGGCGCTCACCTCCGCACGCGCGGAGCCCTCGCGCACGACGCCGGCGTCACCGCGCGCCCCGAGGGTGAGCTGAAGGGCATCGACGAGGATCGACTTGCCGGCCCCGGTCTCGCCGGTGAGCACGGTGAGGCCGGCGGCGAACTCGATCTCGAGTGCGTCGACGATGACGAAATCGCGGATCGCGAGGCGGTGCAGCATCGGCTCGTGCCCCGGCTTACTGGCTGGTCGACGCCCAGTGCAGCTTGCCGCGCAAGGTGGCGTAGTAGCTCCAACCGCGCGGGTGCAGGAAGGTCACGCGGTGCGCCGAGCGGCGCACCTTGATGCGGTCGCCGTGGGCCAGGCTGGTGAGCGACTGCATGTCGAAGTTCACGCTCGCATCGCGGCCGGCGACGATCTCGATGACGACCTGGCCGTGGTCGGGGACGACGATCGGGCGGTTCGAGAGATCGTGTGGCGCGATCGGCACCATCACCCAGCCAGCGATCGCCGGGTGCAGGATCGGGCCGCCGGCCGACAGGGCGTAAGCGGTCGAGCCAGTGGGCGAGCCGACGATCAGGCCGTCGGCGCGCAGGGTGGCGACGAACTCGCCGTCGATGTCGATCTTGAGCTCGACCATGCCCGCCGTCGCGCCGCGGCTGACGATCACGTCGTTGAGGGCGAAGCTCTCGAAGATCGTCGCGCCGTCGCGCTGCACGCCGCCTTCGAGCATCGCCCGGCGCTCCTCGTCGAACTCGCCGGCGAGGATGGGCGCCAGGGCGGTCTCGACGTCGTCGAGCGCGACGTCGGTGATGAAGCCGAGGCGGCCCTGGTTGATGCCCACCAGCGGCGTGCCGTGGCGAGCCAGGCGGCGGGCGATGCCGAGCATGGTGCCGTCGCCGCCGAGGACGACGGCGATATCGCAGGCGGCGCCGAGCGCGTCGGCGTCGAGCACGGGGTAGGCGTCGATGCCGGTGTTCGCCGCGGTCTCTTCCTCGACCGAGACCAAGACGCCCTGGCTGACGATGAAGCGGGCGATCTTCTCGAGCTCTTCGCGCATGCCCCCGGCCTGGAACTTGCCGACGAGCGCAGCGTGCCGGAAGCGGGTCGACATTCGCGGGATTACACCACAGCGACCCTCGGCGGCGCAGGCGAAAATGGCGTTCCGGGCCCCGAGTGAACCGATGCTGGACGAGCGTGCGAAGAGGTTGCTGAAGGCGCTGGTCGAGCGCTACATCGCCGACGGCCAGCCGGTCGGCTCGCGCACGCTGTCACGCGCCAGCGGCCTCGAGCTGTCGCCGGCGACGATCAGGAACGTGATGTCCGATCTCGAGGAGCTCGGCCTCATCGCCAGCCCGCACACCAGCGCCGGGCGCATTCCCACGGCGCGCGGCTACCGGCTCTTCGTCGACACCATGCTGACGGCGCAGCCGCGGCGCATCGACGACGCCCCCGAGGAGCCGCCGATCGAGGCCCGGCTCGACGCCGACCAGCCGCAGCGCGTGCTCGCCAACGCCGCCCAGCTGCTCTCGAGCCTGTCGAACTTCGTCGGTGTCATCACCGCGCCCAAGAAGCCCACGGTGTTCCACCACATCGAGTTCATGCGCCTGTCGGAGCGCCGGGTGCTGGTGATCCTGGTGGCGCCCGACGGCGACGTGCAGAACCGCGTCATCTTCACGGCCCAGGACTACACGTCGTCGCAACTGCTGGAAGCAAGCAACTACCTGACCGCGCACTACGCCGGCCTCACCCTCGAGCAGGTGCGCGAACGCCTGAGGAGCGAGGTCGACGCGCTGCGCAGCGAGATCTCGGCGCTGATGCACGCCGCCGTCCAGGCCGGCAGCGAAGCCGTGGCCGAGCGGCACGAGCAGGTCGTCGTCGCCGGCGAGCGCAACCTGCTCACCGTGCGCGACCTCGCCAGCGACATGGGCAGCCTGCGCAAGCTGTTCGATCTGTTCGAGCAGAAGACGCAGCTGATGCGCCTGCTCGAGGTCTCGAGCCAGGCCGAAGGGGTGCGCATCTACATCGGCGGCGAGAGCATGGTGGTGCCGTTCGAGGAGCTCTCGGTCGTCTCCTCGCCCTACGTGGTCGACGGC
>JBBRFB010000095.1:0-13381 GCA_038225015.1 Burkholderiales bacterium | reverse complement strand
CGGGTACAGCGTCGTGAAGGGATAGTCGGCGATCTTCGGCCGCGCATTGGAGATCGCCGCGATCAGGGTCGACTTGCCGGCGTTGGGCATGCCGAGCAGGCCGACGTCGGCAAGCAGGCGCAGCTCGAGGCGGAGCTTTTTCTGCTCGCCGGGCCAGCCCGGCGTCTTCTGCCGCGGCGCACGGTTCGTGCTGCTCTTGAAATGAAGGTTGCCGAAGCCACCATCGCCGCCCTTGGCCAGCATGACCTTCTCGCCCGGGACGAGCAGCTCGGTCACGGGGGCACCCGTCTCGGCGTCGGTGACGATCGTGCCGACCGGCATGCGCATCACGATGTCGTCGGCCGCGGCGCCGTACTGGTCGGAGCCGCGCCCGTTCTCGCCACGGCGCGCCTCGTGGCGACGCGCGTAGCGGAAGTCGACGAGGGTGTTGAGACTTTCATCAGCGACGGCGAAGACGCTGCCGCCACGACCACCGTCGCCGCCATTCGGGCCGCCAAAGGGAATGAACTTCTCACGGCGAAAGCTCATGCAGCCGTTGCCGCCGTCACCGGCGATCGCGTCGATCGTGACCTCGTCGACAAATTTCACCGGGGTCGCTCCGAATCACGCGCAGAGCGCCGGTCGCCGCGCTGCGGCCGCAGCACGGACCAGACGCCGAGAGCGATCAGGAAGATTGGCCACCACTGGTGCAGCCAGCCCAAATGCAGCCAGCCGAGGTTGTTCGCCAGCAGCAAGGCGCCGGCGACGATGAGGATGATGCCGCTCCAGCTCATGCGAACCTCGTTCGGGGTGGGCAGGGAAGATGGTAGTTCAGACGAGCAACAAAAAGCCCCGGCAGAACCGGGGCTGGCGGCGGGGCGGCGAGCCGCTAGACCGCGCTGGCTGCCGAGACCGCCACCGTTTGCCGGTTGCGCGGACCCTTGACGGCGTAGCTCACGACGCCATCGACCAGCGCGAACAGAGTGTGATCCCGGCCCATGCCGACGTTCGGACCGGCGTGCACCCGGGTGCCGCGCTGGCGCACGATGATCGAGCCGGCCGAAATGACTTGGCCGCCGAACACCTTGACGCCGAGCATCTTCGGCTGGGAGTCACGACCGTTGCGGGTGGAGCCGCCGCCTTTTTTCTGTGCCATGAGAGTCTCCTGGCGCGGCTCAGGCCGCGTTGACCGCGTTGACGCGGATTTCGGTGAACGATTGCCGATGCCCCTGCCGCTTCTGGTAGTGCTTGCGCCGGCGCATCTTGAAGATCCGCACCTTGTCGTGGCGGCCATGCGATACGACACTCACGACGACGCTCGCACCGCTGACGAACGGGGCGCCCGACACAAGATCCGCGCCGCTGCCGACCGCGAGCACCTGGTCGAGGGTGACTTCCTGACCGACGTCAGCCAGGAGCCGTTCGACCTTCAGGGTTTCGCCGGCCGCGACCCGGTATTGCTTGCCGCCGGTTTTGATGACCGCGTACATCGTGGATCCTTCGCTTCAATGCTGGGGCCGAAGGGGGATCAGCGCGTTCGCCGCCGCTGCCTGTTGGCCATCCCGAGGGCACCCGGCATATGACAAGGCGCCTCGAGAAAAGCTTGTGACTATATCACGGGCGGCCGAGCGAATGGGAGCCCGTCGTCGCCGCCGGGAAGTGAGCCGGAAGCATCCACGGGCCTTTTCTATAATTGCCGCTTGCCTGATCGAACCCCGTCCCCACCGCTCTCGCCGGGCAGCCGGCCGACCTCCGTGGCCGCGGCATTGATGACGGACGACATGCACCAGGTCGATGTGGTGATCCAGCGCCGGCTGGCGTCGCATGTGGCTCTGATCGACCAGATTTCGCACTACATCGTGAGCGCCGGCGGCAAACGCATCAGGCCGATGCTGGTGCTGCTCTTCTCTAGCGCTCTCGGTTTCGTCGGTCGTGAGCGCTTCGAGCTCGCGGCGACGGTCGAGTTCATCCACACCGCGACACTGTTGCACGACGACGTCGTCGACGAATCGGGCCTGCGCCGAGGACGCCGCACCGCGAACGCCCTTTTCGGCAATGCCGCCAGCGTCCTGGTCGGCGATTTCGTCTATTCGCGCGCCTTCCAGATGATGGTGTCGGTGAACCGCATGCGCGTGCTCGAGGTGCTCGCCGACGCGACCAACGTCATCGCCGAGGGCGAGGTCCTGCAGCTCATGAACATGCACGACCCCGACATCGCCGTCGACGACTACCTGCGCGTGATCCGCTTCAAGACCGCCAAGCTCTTCGAGGCGAGCGCGCGGCTCGGCGCCGTACTGGCCGACGCCGATGCCGCCACGGAGGACGCCTGCGCCGCCTTCGGACGCTCGCTCGGCACCGCCTTCCAGCTCATCGACGACCTCCTCGACTACGAAGGCGCGACCGAAGAGCTCGGCAAGAACGTCGGCGACGACCTGCGCGAAGGCAAACCGACGCTGCCGCTGCTCGTCGCCATGGAGCGCGGCTCGCCGACGCAGCGCGAGATCGTCCGCCACGCCATCGAGCGCGGCGAACTCGACCGCCTGAAAGAGATCGTCGAGATCGTGCGTTCGACTGGCGCCCTGGACGCGACGCGCGACGCTGCCCGCGCCGAGGCGGACAAGGCGCGCGAGTCGCTGCAGGTGCTGCCCGTCACGATCTACAAGGAAGCTCTGCTAGACTTGTTGGATCGGTCGCTCGAGCGCTCCTTCTAGAGCGTTTCTTCGCGCATCGATACGACAACCGAGGCTTTTCGCTCCGGTTCTCGAGACATCGGGGTGTAGCTTAGCCTGGTAGAGCGCTACGTTCGGGACGTAGAGGCCGGAGGTTCGAATCCTCTCACCCCGACCAGGCTCTCTCGCATGCCCCCCGCGTCGCGGCGGCTGTGACCCCCTCGGCAGTCCCGCGTGAATTGTTGGCGTGCCCCGGCGGCCCTGCGTTTACAGGCACCTTTGAATCGGCGATGATCGTCCGCTTTTCGCAACGTCGATCGAACGCCCGCTGGTTTGGACACTCTGGCCGAAGCTCCCCACTCAGCCCTCTCCGGCGTCGCGAGAGTGCTGGTCCACGCAGGAAAGCTGAGCCCCAAGGCCGCCGAGGAGCTCGTTCGAAGCTCTCGCGACAAGCGGGTGAGTTTCGTCTCGTCGGTCATCGGTTCGGGGGCGGTGTCGCCATCCGACCTCGCCCACACGCTGTCCAGTTCGCTCGCCCTGCCGGTGCTCGACCTGTCGGCGGTCGACATCCAGAGGCTGCCGTCGAACGTCATCGACGGCAGGCTCGCGGCCCAGTACCAGATCGTGGTTCTCGGCAAGCGAGGCAATCGCCTCTTCATCGGCGGGGCCGATCCGACCGACCAGGAAGCTGCCGAGCGCATCAAGTTCGCCACCCAGCTGTCGCCGGAATGGGTGATCGTCGAGCACGACAAGCTCGCCAAGCTGCTCGAAGGCATGGGGTCGAGCGCCTCCGAGACCATGGAAGCGCTGTCTTCCGGCGACTTCGAGTTCGACGTCACCGACGACGTCTCCACGCAGGCCGAGACGGCTGACGTTCCGAGCGAAGTCGAGGACGCTCCGGTCGTCCGCTTCCTGCAGAAGATGCTGATCGACGCGATCAACCTGCGCGCCTCCGATCTCCATTTCGAACCCTACGAGTACCACTACCGCGTGCGTTTCCGGGTCGACGGCGAGTTGCGCGAGATCACCCAGCCGCCGCTCGCAATCAAGGACAAGCTCTCCGCTCGCATCAAGGTCATCTCCCGCCTCGACATCGCCGAAAAGCGCGTCCCGCAGGATGGGCGCATGAAGCTCAAGTTCGGCAGCAAGGCGATCGACTTCCGGGTCAGCACGCTGCCGACGCTGTTCGGCGAGAAGATCGTCATCCGTATCCTCGACCCGTCGAGCGCCAAGGTCGGGATCGAGGCACTCGGCTACGAGAAGATCGAAAAGGAGCGGCTGCTGAAGGCGATCCAGCGCCCTTACGGAATGGTGCTGGTCACCGGGCCCACCGGCAGCGGCAAGACGGTCTCGCTCTACACCTGTCTGAACATCCTCAACCAGCCGGGCGTGAACATCTCGACGGTCGAGGATCCGGCAGAAATCAACCTGCCCGGCGTCAACCAGGTCAACGTCAACGACAAGGCCGGCCTGACCTTCGCGGTGGCGCTGAAGTCGTTCCTGCGCCAGGATCCCGACATCATCATGGTCGGCGAGATTCGCGACCTCGAGACCGCCGACATCGCCCTCAAGGCGGCGCAGACGGGCCACATGGTGATGTCGACATTGCACACCAACGACGCGCCGACGACGCTCACGCGCCTCGCCAACATGGGCGTGGCGTCGTTCAACATCGCCGCGAGCGTGCTGCTGATCACGGCGCAACGCCTGGCGAGGAAGCTCTGCGAGAACTGCAAGGCGCCGGCGGACTATCCTCGCGAGGCAATGATCAAGGCCGGTTTCAAGCCGGAGGATCTCGACGGCAACTGGAAGCCGTTTCGCGCCGTGGGCTGTTCGATGTGCAACAACGGTTACAAAGGCCGGGTCGGCATTTACCAGGTCATGCCCATCAGCGAGGAAATCCAGAAGATCATCCTCGCAACGGGAAGCTCGATGGACATCGCCAATCAGGCCCAGCGTGAAGGGATACGTGATCTGCGCCAGTCGGGGCTCCTCAAGGTCCGCTCGGGCATGACGACACTCGAAGAGCTGATCTCAGTCACGAACGAGTAGCCGGCAACGAGCGGCGCGAGAAGGAATCACGGGGAAAGCGTTTATGGCGACGGCAACTGCAGCGGCACGGCGGATCAAGGACATCGTCTTCGAGTGGGAAGGCAAAGACAAACACGGCAAGCCCGTTCGCGGCGAGATGCGTGCCGGCGGCGAGGCCATGGTGAGTGCCAGCCTGCGCCGCCAGGGCGTGATGGTCAACAAGGTGAAGAAGCGCCGCATGAGCGGCGGCAAGGCGATCAAGCAGAAGGACATCGCGGTCTTCACGCGCCAGCTCTCGACCATGATGCGCGCCGGCGTGCCGCTGATCCAGTCGTTCGACATCGTCGCCCGCGGCAGCACAAACCCGCGCATGACACGCCTGCTCACCGACATCCGCTCCGACGTCGAGACCGGCACCAGCCTGTCGGCCGCGTTCCGCAAGCATCCGCTCTACTTCGACGCCCTCTATTGCAACCTCGTGGAAGCTGGCGAAGCCGGCGGTATCCTGGAGACGCTGCTCGATCGCCTGGCCATCTACCAGGAAAAGACGATGGCGATCAAGAACAAGATCAGGTCGGCCTTGATCTATCCGATCGCCGTGTTGGTCGTCGCCTTCGTCGTCCTCGCAGTGATCATGATCTTCGTGATCCCGGCATTCGAGGACGTCTTCAAGTCGTTCGGAGCCGACCTGCCGGCGCCGACTCTCGTCGTGATCGCGATGTCGAAGATCTTCGTCAAGTACTGGTACCTCATCTTCGGCGTTCTCGGCGGCGGCACCTACTTCTTCATGCAGTCGTGGAAGCGGTCGGTGAAGATGCAGAAATACATGGACCGGCTGCTCCTGCGCGTGCCGGTGTTCGGCGACCTGGTCAACAAGTCGTCGATCGCGCGCTGGACCCGAACGCTCTCCACCATGTTCGCGGCCGGTGTGCCGCTGGTCGAGGCGCTCGACTCGGTCGGCGGCGCGTCCGGCAATGCCGTCTTCCAGGAAGCCACCGAGAAGATCCAGAAAGACGTCTCGACCGGCTCGGCGCTCACCACCTCGATGCAGGCAACCGGTGTCTTTCCGGTGATGGTGCTGCAGATGTGCGCCATCGGCGAGGAGTCGGGCTCGCTCGACGCGATGCTCGGCAAGGCCGCCGAGTTCTACGAAGACGAGGTCGACGAGGCCGTCAAGGGCCTGTCCTCGTTGATGGAGCCCTTCATCATCGTCATCCTCGGCGTGCTGATCGGCGGCATCGTGATCTCGATGTACCTGCCAATCTTCAAGCTGGGTCAGGTCGTCTAGCGCGGCTCCCGAGCCCGCGATGGCCTCCGCCGAGATCCTGCTCTCGCCGCTCGTCCTCGCCGTGCTGGGGCTGTGCATAGGCAGCTTCCTGAATGTCGTCATCCACCGGCTGCCGCTCATCCTCGAGCGCGGGTGGAAAGAGGAAAGTGCCGACCTGCTCGGCGTCGCCCGGTCCGAGTCGACCCCGCTGACCCTGGCGGCGCCGCGTTCCCGTTGTCCGTCCTGCGGCCACGCGATCGCCTGGCATGAAAACATTCCGCTGGCGAGTTGGCTCTGGTTGCGCGGCCGCTGTTCGGCGTGCAAGACCCCCATCTCCGCCCGCTATCCGTTCGTCGAGTTGCTGACTGCAGCGCTCTTCGCGCTGGTCGGCTGGCGCTTCGGCACCCAGCCCGTCGTGCTGGCGTGGTGCGCATTCAGCGCCGTGCTGGTCGCGCTCGCCGGCATCGACTGGGACACGACGCTCCTGCCCGACAACCTGACCCTGCCGCTGCTCTGGGCCGGGCTGGTCGTGAGTGCCCTCGGCTGGACGCTGCCCCTGTCGGAGGCGATCTGGGGGGCCGTCGCCGGCTACCTGTCGCTCTGGTCGATCTACTGGCTCTTCAAGCTCACCACCGGCAAGGAGGGCATGGGCTTCGGCGACTTCAAGCTGCTTGCCGCCCTCGGCGCCTGGCTCGGTTTCAAGATGATCCTGCCCATCGTCCTCGGCGCGTCGGTGATCGGCGCCGTGGTCGGCATCACCATGAAGCTGTCGTCGGCGCTGCGCGAAGGACGCTATGTGCCGTTCGGCCCCTTTCTCGCGGGCGGCGGTCTCGTGGTGATGCTGGCCGGCCAGCAGCGCGTGCTGGGCTGGCTCGGCTGGGCCTGAACCGTGGCGCCCCGTCCGTCGCTGACCGCATCCGTTCCTTGACCATGCCGATCCGGATCGGCCTGACCGGCGGCATCGGCAGCGGCAAGAGCACCGTCGCGGCCTTGCTCGCGGCGCGCAGCGCCCGCGTCGTCGATACCGACCGCATCGCCCGCCAACTCACCGAGCCGCAAGGCGCGGCCGTCGAGGCGATCCGGGCCGCCTTCGGCGGCGATTTCGTCGGCGCCGACGGCGGGCTCGACCGCGCCCGCATGCGTGCCGCGGCCTTCGCCGATGCGTCGGCGCGCATGCGGCTGGAAGCGATTCTGCATCCGCTGATCGGCCGCGAAGCCGAAGTGCAGGCGGCGGCTCCTGGCGCAGGCGTCGCCGTCGTTCTCGACATTCCGCTGCTCGTCGAATCCGGCCGCTGGCGCGCCCGCGTCGACCGCGTCTGGCTGGTCGACTGCAGCGAGCGCCTCCAGGTCGAGCGCGTCGGTGCCCGCCCGGGATGGAGCGCCGAGGCAGCACGCGCCGTCATCGCCCAGCAAGCGACGCGCGCAGATCGGCGAGCCGCCGCCGACGCGGTGATCGACAACGACGGCATCGGCCTCGAGCAACTCGAGCGCGAGGTCGACGCCCTGTGGAACGAGTTGCTGCGCGAAGGATCGACCATGCGGCCCTAGCCCCGCCGGGGCTATGGAACAATCGCCTGGCACGCCCGCGCGTCGTCGGGCCGGCGGCAGCCACGACCGCATCCGAACTCCGCCTTGATCCTGTACGAATACCCGTTCAACGAGAGCATCCGCACGATGCTCCGCCTGGAACATCTGTTCGACCGGCTTGGCCAGCTCATCGAACGCTCGGCCGCCGTCGATCACCATCACGCGCTGGCCACCATCTTCGAGATCATGGACGTCGGCTCGCGCGCCGACCTCAAGTCCGATCTGCTGAAGGAGCTCGAGAAGCATCGCCAGCAGCTGCTCGGCTACCGCGGCAATCCGTCGATTTCCGAAGAGGCGCTCAACGCCGTGATGGAACGCATCGACCATGCGTTCGCCCGCCTGAACCAGGTTGCAGGCAAGGCGGGTGCGGCGCTGCTCGGCAACGAGTGGCTGATGAGCATCCGCAGCCGCATCAGCATCCCGGGCGGCACCTGCGAATTCGACCTCCCGGCCTACTACGCTTGGCAGCAGCTCGATGCCGGCCGCCGGCGCGCCGACCTGCTGCAATGGGTCGGCTCGTTGATGCCGCTCGCCGAAGCGCTGCAGGTGCTGCTCGGCCTGCTGCGCGACTCGGGGGCGCCGCACAAGGTCGTCGCGGTCGGCGGGCAGTATTCGCAGAGCCTTCCGGCCGGCCGCGTCTACCAGCTCATGCGGGTGCGCATCGACGCGGCGAGCGAGCTCGTGCCGGAAATCACCGGGCATCGCCTGATGGCGCAGATCCGGCTCATGCGACAGGACGCCGAGGGGCGGCTGCGGCCGAGCAGCGACGACACGCCCTTCGAGCTGACGCTCTGCGCCTGAGGCGGCAACTATGAGCGAGCGTGGCTCCGCGCATGAGGTACCGCGGCGCATCGTGCGCTGCCCGCAGTGCGGTGGCGAGAGCGTCTACGCGACATCGAACCCCTGGCGACCCTTCTGCAGCGAGCGCTGCCTCGGCACCGACCTCGGCGCCTGGGCCTCCGAAAACTACCGGGTACCCGACGCGCCGCCTGCCGAAGACAGCGACGACGACTAGGCGCGGCGCAGGGCTGCAGCGTACGCGAGGTCCTAGCGGACCCAGATCGTCATCGCGGTGAAGTTGTCGTGGCGCGGTTTGCGCACCGCCGCCTGGAGCACGAGCTGCTCGAGCGCCTTCATCCAGGCCCGGGCATCCGGCGCTTCGGCCAGCGTGGATTCGAGCTCGGGGTCGTCGACGTATTCCCACAGCCCGTCGGTGCACAGCATGACGACGTCGCCCGGCTGCAGCCGCCATCCTTCCTCGGACAGCGCGACCTGGAGGTCTTCTTCGGCGACGCCGAGGGCCGAGAGCAGCTCGCTTCGCTGTGGATGCGAGCGCATTTCCTCCACGGCGAGCATGCCGCCGTCGACAAGCGATTGCACGAGGCTGTGGTCGCGGGTGCGCACGACGATCCGACCCTGGCGGAACAGGTAGAGACGCGAGTCGCCGCAGTGGCCCCATGCGACCGTGGCGGCATCGAGATCAACGACCAGCGCCACGGCCGTGCTGTACATGTTCTGCACCGACCGATCGTCGGCCCGGTGCCGGATGATGGCGCGGTTCGTGTCGATGATCAGGCGCTCGATCAGCGGCGCCGACGCGCCCGACTCGGCAGCAAAAAGGCCGAGGATGTTCTCCACCGCCAGCTTCGACGCCTTGTCGCCGCCGCCGTGTCCGCCGGCGCCGTCGGCAAGCACGCAGCACAGGCGTCCGGCCGAGTGCCAGTGGCCACAGGCATCTTCGTTGTACTTGCGCCCGCCCTGGCGGCTCATCGTCGCGAGCTGCAGCTCGAGCGTCATGACCGCTCCTGCCTTGAAAGGTCGCCGATGTGCTCTTCATACGCTTGCAGGAACGCCTTGCCGAACAGCTCGTGGAAGTCGTCCGAGGCCTCGGTGGCGAGCTGGCTGTACATCTCGTTGAACAACTCCCACAGGCGCGCCTTGCGCTTCGACGGCACCAGCGAATCGACCACCGACCTCTTCGCCAGGCGTCCTTCGAGCACCGCTGGATCGAAGCGCGCGAAGATGCCTTCGAGCGCGGCGCGCATGCCGGCGAGCGTGGCGAACTGGTGCGCTCGCAGGTCTTGATAGGCGTCGCGCATCGCCTCTTCGCCCGACATGAAACCCCGCTCGGGCGATCCGAGGAGGTGGGCGAGGGCGATGTCGACCGACGACGAGAACTTGAGCGGGTTGTTCTCGCGAACCGCGATCATCGTCATCTCGGCACGGATCTCACGCTTCAGGGCAGCGCGCGCAGCGAGCAGGTCGATCGTGCCGGTCGCCGCCTCCCGCAGCAAACGCGCGGCGAGGCGCAACAGCGCCGGCGTCATCCGGAGGGCATCGTCCGGCAGTCCCTCGGCGCCCAAACCCTCGCGCCAGGCGAGAGCGAGGGCATCCGGATCGGCGGCGAAGGTCGCTGGAGGAAACGATGCCGCGGCGCCGTGCGACCCTGCGTCCGACGCTACCCTCTTCGCGGTTCGCGCCGTCGAAAGATCCGATGGGGACGGGTTCGGTGCGGCAGCGATGCGAGAGTTTGCGGCGGTAATCGCCGCGGCCTGGATGATGATGAAGCTGTCCCCCGCAGGCTGGGTCCAGGACAGCATCGCGCCCGCGGGCGCGCGGCGGTCGGCCGCACCTCGCGGTACCGACAACGCGACCGGTGGCGGAGGCTCGGCCGGCGGCAGGGTGGCCGGAATGGAGAGCGCGACAGGCGGCGAGGGAGGCGCGCTCTCCTCCCAGGCCGAAAGCGGACCGTCGAGCGTCGTCGCTGCCGCGTGGAACGGGTCTTCTTGAGGCCCCGATGGAATCGCCTCCGGCAGCGGCGTGCGCGAAAGGACAGGCGACGGCTCGTCCACGGCAAACGGATCCCAGTCGGCCGGTATCGCGGCCGGCGCGGCTGCCACGCCCGCTGGAAGCGGAAGCGTCGTCGGCGCTGCCACGCGGAGCAGGTAGCCGCCGATCTGCAATTCGTCAGCCACGGCGATCGGCTGCTGCCCGCCGCTCTCGATCGTCGAACCGTTCAGCGCGATCGCGTTGCCGCCTCGATTGACGATGGTGAAACGACCGCCCCCGGCGGGAATGATTTCGGCGTGGACGCGGGAAATCGTTCGATCGGGATCGGCGAGGACCAGCCGATTGCCCTCGGCACGACCGATGCTTCCGCCCGAGCCGTCGAAGGTCGCCGGCGCGACGTCGACCTCGGCGCCGAGGTAGGAGACGACACGGATGCTGATCATGGCAGGCCCATCGACTGCCATTCTGTCTCAAGCCTCGAGGAGGGAGTTGACCCGGGGATCTGCCGGCACACGATGTCGGGCGCCGGCGATCCCTTCCAGCCGCTTTGAGGGCTCACAACCCAAAGCCCCCGGCTCTACCGGTGGATGTCTACTCTGACCACCCTGGCCGACGCGCTACTCTGGCACGCTGGCTGCCCGCGAGTTCTCGGCCGGATCTGACTCCGTCAGGAGGCCTCAACGATGGAGCCAGTCCAGCCTTCGCCGCTCAACGCCTGCGGCAGGACAGCCACGATCACGTAGTCGGTGATCTTCGCGCCCGGTTTCTTGGAAGGGAACCGCTTGCGGAAGTCGCGCATCTTCAGCGAGTGGAAACTGCCGCTGCCGGTCGCAGGCGTCTTGTCGGGCGCGCCGATCGGAAACGACTGCGTCGAGGCCGGCATCCCCGGCGCTGTCACCGTCACGTCGACGCTGAAACTGTCGATCGGTTCGGTGCCGACCGACACCAGGAACAACAGCATCTCGTCGAAGCTCGTCTGGTAGATGGCGCGCTCCTTTTCGTCGTTCCAGCGCGCCTGCGGGCCCTTTTGGACGAACGTGTGGGGCTTGCGGCCATCCGTGCTCGGCGCTTCAGGAGTGGCATCGCGCAGAGCGGCCCAGGTCTGGTTGCCGACTGTGCCGTCGGCCTGCAGATTTCGCGACTGCTGGAACTTGAGGACCGCCGCGAGCGTCCCCTTGCCGAAGTCACCGTCGACCTTCAGTCCAGCGCCATCCAGATCGTTGAGCCGTTCCTGCAGGTACTCGACCCAGCCGTCGGGACTCTTGTCGCCCACACGCAGCGTCGGCTGTCGTGTCTTCGGCGGTGTGGACGTCGGTGTCACCGGCGTCGGTATCGGTGGCACGGGTATCGGTGTCACCGGCGTCGGTGTCACGGGGGCCGCGCCCCCCGTCTCGCGAAGAGTGAAATTGACACGAACGTTCTCGTCGCCTTGACTGATTACCGCAAGGGAGTCCATGGTCGCCGAAGCGGGCGAGATCGTCGCATCAGCCGTGTTCTTCTTGCCTTCCGGATTGTCCCAATCGACACGCCAGACTCCGGTCTGTGGTTCGCCGATCGCGTATTCGAGGAAGCCCTTGCAACCGTCATCCTCCGCGCGCGGCGTCTCGATGGACACGATCGCGTCGTCGAATTCGCCTGCCTCCAGGCTCGGCTTGGGCCTGACCATGAAGTCGCCGCGCTCGTGCTTGGCCGTCTTGAGCGTCAACTTCTGCTGCGTCTTGTTCAGCACCTGGATCAGGCAGCTCGAAGCGAAATCGGTCGCCGGGTTCGGGCCCGGGTTCGGATTCGGGTTCGGGTTGGGCGGCACGGCGCCGCCCTTGGGGTTCAGGACGTACAGGAACTTGGCGTCGTTGCCGCCGCCCTGGGCCACCTTGGGCGTCTCGAAATTCGCCGCATTGGGGCCCTCGAGGCGCGCGTCGGCCGAGTTGCTGCCCACCCGCGGGTTGTTGAAGTGCAAAACCCAGGCCGTCTTCTTGTCGTCGATGAAATAACGGACGAACCCTTCGATGCCGGCGGTGCGTACCTTCACGATGAGGAGGTCCGTCTCCTTGTTGGCGGCGACGAACCTGGAACCCTGGTCATCTGCCTTGATCTGGCTCGGCGGAAACTCCTGGAACTCGCCATGGGCGATACCCATCGTCTTGCCGGAGTCGTCGTCGATCTCGCTCAGGCTCGCGGAGTCGACCCGCAATGTCTGCTGCGTGTTGTTGTTGATCATGCAGGTCGCCGTCAGCTTGCCCAGCACCTTCTCGACCACGGCGCCCGGTATGTCGGCAGGGCCGAAACCCACCAGACCTTCCTTGTCGGCCGGGCCGGGGTCACCCACCAGTGACCGCACCCGTCCGCTGCGGCTCGCGCCGGCAGGCACCTCGTCCTGTTCCTCCTCCAGCTCGACGGGCGCCCCGCCAACGATTCCACCCAACTCCTCGAGCCACGCGCGTTGCTCGCGCGAAAGCGGCTTGGCCATGTCGTCTTCTCCTGGTGATGTCGCCTAGCCGATGGCCCGCGCCAGCTGCGTCAGGCTCTTGGACAGCGTGGCCTTCAGATCGGTCTTCACACCGAACGGGTTGTTGTCGAGGTGGTCGATCAACGGCTCGGAGCGGACGTAGCGGATGTACTCGGTGAGGATGCCCTTGGCATCCTTCAAGGCGTCGTTGCGCCCGGACGCGCTGCGCGCCTCGCCCGCCGCGGCCAGGGAGGCGGCCAACCGACGATCGAGCTTTCCGAGAATGCGGTCGAGCTTTTGAAGGTTGCCGTCGATCTCGTCGACGAGCTCGTCGCCCTGGCCCGCCACCTGTGCCTTGACGGCCTTCTTCAAGGTGTCGATGTTGGTCTGCAGAAGGTCGCGCGTGCCTTCCCAGTCCTGCGGTGCCCTGGCGAGCTCGGGCGATCGAGCCGGGGCGGCGGCCTCTGCGCCCCGCCCTGCGCCGGCGGAGTCGTCGCTGTCCTCGGCGCTGTGGTCGTCGCCCTCGTCGTCGTCGCCTTCTTCGATGTCGTGGTCGGTGTCGCCGTCTTCGCCCCGGCAGGCGAGCTTGTTGATGCGCAGGTTCGTCTGCTG
>JBBRFB010000094.1:0-13447 GCA_038225015.1 Burkholderiales bacterium | reverse complement strand
CCTTCCTGCAGCAACGCCTCGCGCTCGGCGAGCACGCCGGCCGACGCGCCGACGGAGATGGCGAGAAGGAAATCGGCCCGGTCGGCCGAAGGCACGGTTTCCAGGCCGAGACCTTCGACGAAATCGTCACTGTCCACTTCGGCGATGAGAACGCAGCGGCGACCGAGGCCGCGATGGAACGGATCGGCGCGCGCGCGCAGCGACTCCCACGCCACCTCGCCGGAGGTGGTGACGGCGTCGAAGGCCGACATCGCAAAGCCGAGGCCGGCAAGCTTTTCCGCGTTGTGCCGGGCGCGCCGCCCCGAGTTCGAGAGCACGGCCATGCGCTTGCCCGCCGCGTGAAGTCGCTCGAGGCAATCGGCGACGCCGGGATAGGGTCGGATGCCGTCGTGGAGCACGCCGAACTGGTCGAGGATCAGCGCGTCGAACGCGTCGAGAATCGACGCGAAGCCGGCGATCTCGCGCGAGGAGTGGGTGGACATGGGTGTGCGAGCGAGTCGGGATGGGCGGCGAGACTAGCGCATGGCGAGTGCGGGAAATCCTGCGATGCACCCCTTCAAGACCGGGCGCGGTCACAGATCGATCAGGCGCAGCTCGGGCGTCGGCACGGCGATCTGCACCGGCGTCGCGTCGGCCAGCCGGTCGCGACCGCGCTGGTGCAGCTGGTCGACGATGACCATGGTCTCGCCTACCCGCACCTCATAGCGGACAACCTCGCCGAGGAATTCGGCACCGGCGACCCGTCCGTGAAGCTCGAGGCAGTTGCTCGCCGCCGGGTCGCCTTCACCGTGCGACGGCCAGGCCGGGGACACCGAGCCGGGCGCTTCGGAGGGCGCACGCAGCCGAACCGCATGCGGCCGAAAGGCGAGCAACGTCTGCCGCGGCGCGCCCGTTTCCAGCGCCGCGGGGAGATTGACGGCGCCGAGACCGGGTGACGAGAACGTCGCGCCGTCGACCCGGCCCTCGAACAGGTTGACCGAGCCGACGAAGTGGGCGACGAAGCGATTGACCGGCGCGTCGAAGAGCTCGCGCGGTGTGCCGATCTGCTGGATGACGCCCTGATCCATCACCGCGATCCGGTCGCTGATCGTCAGGGCCTCTTCCTGGTCGTGGGTGACGAAGATCGTCGTCAGGCCGAGGCGCCGATGCAGGGCGAGCAGCTCCTGGCGCATCTGCAGACGCAGCCGCGCGTCGAGATTGGAGAGCGGTTCGTCGAGAAGCAGCACCTGCGGCTCGATCGCCAGGGTCCGTGCCAGGGCCACGCGCTGCTGCTGGCCGCCGGAGAGCTGTGCCGGCCGTCGCGCGCCGTAGCCGGTCAGGCCGACGAGCTCGAGCGCGGCCTCGGTGCGACGCTGGACTTCGTCGCGCGGCAGCCTGCGCTGCTCGAGCCCGAAGGCGACGTTGCCGCTGACCGTCATGTGCGGCCAGAGCGCGTAGTTCTGGAAGACCATGCCGACGTTGCGCTTCCACGGCGGCACGCCCGTCACCTCGACGCCGCCGACGAGCAGCTCGCCGCGCTGCTGCCGGTTGAAGCCGGCGATCAGGCGCAGCAGCGTCGACTTGCCCGATCCCGAGGGCCCGAGGAGCGAGAACAACTCGCCCGGCTCGACGGTGAGGGTGACGTCGCGCAGTACCGGTGTCGCGCCGTAGGCGAGCTCGATCCGGCGTGCTTCGACTCGGACGGGGGTCATGGTGTCTCCGGCGTCAATGAACCAGCGCCGGGGCAGCGTGCGCCGAATGCTTCTCTAGCAGCCAGTGCGACAGGTAGGTGCCTATCCCGACGATCACCACCGCGACGACGCCGAGCGCCGCGCCCGGCCCGCGCCCCGCGATGCTCTGCATGTAGAGGTAGATGCCGTACGACATCGGCGCCTGGCTCGCCGACGACGAGAGCACGATCGTCGCCGAGAGCTCGACCGCCGCGGTGATGAAGCTGGTCACGAAGCCGGCGAGGATGCCGCCGGCCATCAGCGGCACGACGATGCGCCGCACCGTCGAGGCCTTCGTCGCCCCGAGGTTCTCGGCCGCCTCTTCCAGCGAGACATGCATCTGCGAGAGCGCGGCCATGCAGGCGCGCAGTGCATACGGGAGCCTGCGCACGGCATACGCGATCATGAGCGCGACCCACGTTGCCGTGAACGCGCCGGCGCCGAATGGCAGCTCGACGCTGCGGAACATGCGCAGGTAGCCGATCGCCAGCACGACGCCCGGGATCGCCAGCGACGCCGACGCGGCGACGTCGAGCAGCCGGCGGCCGGGCAGCCGTGTGCGCAGGATCAGGTAGGCGATGGCAGTGCCGAGGATCACGTCGATGCCGGCCGCGAGCCCGCAGTACAGCATCGTGTTGGCGATCATGCCCGGCGAGTCGGTGAAGACCGTGGCGTAGTGGGCCAGCGTGAATCCCTCGGGCAGGACGCTGAAGCTCCAGACCCGCGAGAACGACATGAGCAGGATGCCGATGTGCGGCGAGAGAACGAGAAGCAGCACGAGGCCGATCCCTGCGTAGGCGGCGAGCGACTGGCCGCGCGTCAGGTCACGCTGGCGCAGCGGCCCGCCGCCGCGCTGCAGCGTCGCGTAGTCGCGGCCTTTCAGGATGCGTGCCGACAGGCCGAGCGCGATGGCCGAGAAGACGATCATGATGACGCTGATGACGTAGCCGATCGGGTCCTCGACTCCGATCGAGGTGATGCGCAGGAACGCCTGCGGCGCCAGCATGTTGGTGGTGCCGAGAACGAGCGGCGTGCCGAGGTCGTCGAACACCTTGACGAAGACGAGCGAGGCGCCGGCCACGTAGCCGGGCATCGCCAGCGGGAAGACGATGCGGCGAAAGAGCCGCCAGCCCGAGGCGCCGAGGTTCTGCGCCGATTCCTCCATCGCGCCGTCGATGTTGCGCATCGAGACCGCGAGGTTGAGGAGGATGAAGGGGAAGTAGTGCAGCGTCTCGACGAAGACGACGCCGTTCAGCCCGTCCATGATCGGAAGGGTGAAGCCGAAGGCGTCGTTCAGCAGCAGGTTGACGCTGCCCGAGCGGCCGAAGAGCAGCTGCAGCGCGACTGCGCCGACGAAAGGCGGCATGACGAGCGGCAGGACGCCGAGCGTCTGCACGAGCAGGGCGCCGCGAAAGCGATAGCGCACCGTGAAGTACGCCAGCGGCACGGCGATCAGCGAGGCGAACGCGACCGACATTCCGGCCACGTAGAGGCTGTTCCAGAACGACTCGCGCATCAGCGAGATCTGGAAGAACGTATGGACGTGCTCGAGGGTCGGGCTGCCGGCGCCCGTCGTGAACGCGGTGTAGACGACGCTGGCGACCGGCGCGGCGAGGAAGATCGCCAGAAAGGTCGCGATCGCCAGGGCGACCGCGACGATCATTTCGCGGCGTTGGCGAGCTCGACGGCGCGGGCGTAGTTCGCCTTCGCCTTGCTGCTCCACTCCTCCTCGATCTGGGTCTTGCGACGCACTGCGGCGTCGTCGCCCTTCTTGGCCGCGAAGGTGGCGAGGAGCTCCTTGTCCTTCGCCTGCGCGGCGTCGACAGGCGCCGTCCAGGCGAGCTTCTTCGCTTCATAGAGCTGGGCGCTGGCACGCCCGCCGAGACGCTGCTCGGCGTCCTGGATCGCCTTCGTCGCCGCCTGCAGCTCCTTGAGGCGGAAGGTGATGATCTGGTCGAACAGCGACGAGACGACGTAGTAGTGCGACTGCGACAGGTGGCTGTCGAAGTTCACCTTCGCCTGGATCGTGCCGCCGAACGGATTCGGGTAGCCCGGCGGGGCCTTCGCGTAGATCGAGGGCAGCACCGGCAGGCGCGAGATCTTGGCGTCGAGAAGCATCAGCTGCCCCTCCTCCGACAGCGTGTACTGCATGAAGCGCTTGGCGCCTTCGGGATTCTTCGCGCCGGCGATCGCACCGATGTTGGCCGGCACGATCGCTGTCACGCTCGGATAGACGAACTCGACCGGGAAGCCCGACGCCTTGGCCGCCAGGCCGAAGAAGTCGACCACCAGGCCGATGCCGAACTGGCCGTTCTGCACGCCGTCGGGCACGCCGAAGCTGCGCTCGGTGATCGCCGCGCAATTGCCGGTGATCTGCAGGATCTGGTTCCAGCCGCGATCCCAGCCTTCGCCCTGGAGGATCGTCTCGTAGGTGAGGTGAGTCGTCCCCGAGCGCGAAGGCGACGAGCTGGCGACGTGGCCGAAATACACCGGCTTGATCAGGTCGGCCCATTCACGGGGCGCCGGCAGCTTGTGCGCCTGCAGATAGCGCGTGTTCCACATCAGGCCGTAGCCGGCGAGAGCCTGGCCGCGATAGAACCCTTCCGGATCGTTGATCGGATAGCTGCCGATCTTGTCGGGGATGCCACGCGTCGGGACGTCGACCTTCTCGAGCAGCTTGCCTGCCGCGAGCACCTCGAAGGCGTCGGGCGCCGAGGCCCAGAAGATCTCGGCCCGGCTGCCGGCCGGCTGCTCGCGCACGTAGGCGATGCCCGCCGAGGTGCCCTTGTTCAGGATCTCGACCTTGTCGCCGGGGTACTTCTTCTCGTAGGCCGCCTTGTAGGCGCTGGTGAGCTCCTTCGGAAAGGAGGTGACGACGGTGATGGTGTCGGCGAGCGCCGCGGACGATACGATCGCTGCGGCCAGGCCGGTCGCGAGCCATTTCGCTTGCATGGAGTCTCCTTTGGGGAATCGGATCGGGTTTGGCTTTTGAGAGGAGCATTCTCATACAACCGATACGCGCCGTTCTCTTCGACCTCGACGGGACGCTCGCCGACACGGCGGGCGAGATCTGCGAGGCGCTCGAGCGGACCTTCGCGGAACTGGGCCTCGCGCCGCTTCGCCGGGTCGACGTCGAGCCGCTGATCGGGCGCGGCGTCGCTTCGCTGGTGGAGCGAGCACTCCGGCTGGCGGAATTCTCCGGTGACGCCGCTCCCGCCACGGCTCGCTTCGAGATTCACTACGCGAACACCGTCGCGAGCTCGGCGGCGCTCTATCCATCGACGCTCGAAGGGCTCGAGCGGTTGCGCGCGAAGGACTTCGCGATGGCCGTGGTCACGAACAAGTCGCGCCGGTTCAGCGAGCGGCTGCTCGAGCGGCTGCGAGTGCGTCCGCTGGTTCCGGTGCTCGTCGCCGGCGACGACGGCTTCGCGAAGAAGCCAGGCCCCGACATGCTCCTGGCTGCCTGCGCGCAGCTCGGGATTCAGGTGAAGGAAACGCTCATGGTCGGCGACTCGGCCAACGATGTTGCCGCCGCGCGCGCGGCCGGCTGCCCCATCTGGTGCGTGCCCTACGGCTACAACGAGGGGCGCGCTGCGGCGACGCTCGGCTGCGACCGGCTCGTCGGCACGATCGGCGAAGTGGCGGGCCTCCTGATCGATCCGACGTAGCGCGGGGGCACGGCGTTCGGGGTTCTCCCGCCTGCCCCCCGACGCACGCAGCGTCGACACTACTTCTCGCCATGAGCTCACTACGTCTCGAAGCCGTCAGCAAGCACTACGGCGCCGCCAGAGCCGTCGATCGCATCAGCTTCGTCACTTCGCCGGGCCGCCTGGTCGTCCTGCTCGGGCCGTCGGGCTGCGGCAAGTCGACGACGCTGCGCATGATCGCCGGGCTCGATGTGCCCTCCGAAGGGCGCATCCTCATCGACGACCGCGACGTCACGCACCTGCCGCCGGGCGAGCGTCGCATCTCGATGGTCTTCCAGTCGTATGCGCTTTTTCCGCACCTGAACGTGCGCGAGAACATCCTCTTCGGGGTGAAGGTGCGCAAGGACCCGCCTGCCGATCACGCCGGGCGACTGGCTCGCGTGGCAGGGCTGCTCGGCCTCGACGCGCTGCTCGAGCGCAAGCCCTCGCAGCTCTCCGGAGGGCAGCAGCAGCGGGTGGCACTCGGTCGCGCGATCATCGCCGAGACCAAGGTCTGCCTGATGGACGAGCCGCTCTCCAACCTCGACGCCCAGTTGCGCCAGGAGATGCGGCGCGAGATCCGCACGCTGCAGCAGCGTCTCGGCATCACGATGGTCTACGTCACCCACGACCAGACCGAGGCGATGAGCATGGCCGACCAGGTCGTGCTGCTGAACGCAGGCCGCGTCGAGCAGGATGCGCCGCCGGCCGAGCTCTACGCCCGCCCGGCATCGGTGTTCGCCGCCCGCTTCATCGGCACGCCGCCGATGAACATCGTCGCCGCGCCCGGCCGGCCCGACCAGAAGCTCGGCATCCGGCCCGAGCACGTCACCCTGGTGGGCAGCGGCGGCGTTGCCGCGATCGTGCAAAGCGCCGAATACCTCGGCGCCGACACCGTCGTCACGTGCACGACATCGGCCGCTGGCAAGATCGCCGATACGCTGGCTGCGCGCCTGCCCGGCCGCCACGAGCTGCCCGAGGGCGCCGCCGTGCGCCTCGGCTGGAAGACCGAGGACACCCACCACTTCGATGCCGCCACCGGCCAGCGCCGCCACGACACCGTTGCCGTTCCCGCCTGACCCCGTACCGACCAGGAGACACACCATGAGAAGAGTCCTGCTGATCGCCCTCGCCACCACGGCCCTGGCAGCGACGCTGCCCGCAGCGGCGCAGAAGGTGACCGAGATCAGTTTTTACTACCCGGTCGCCGTCGGCGGCCCGGTGACGAAGACGATCGACCAGATGGCCGCCGACTTCAGCAAGGACAACCCCGACATCAAGGTCAACCCGATCTATGCCGGCACCTACCAGGAAAGCATCGTCAAGGCGCTCACCGCGACCAAGAGCGGCAAGCCGCCGCAGCTCGCCGTGCTGCTCTCGACCGACATGTTCTCGCTGATCGACGAAGACGCCATCGTCCCGATCGACGGCCTGGCGACCAGCGCCGACGACAAGAAGTGGCTCGACGGCTTCTACAAGAGCTTCATGCTCAACAGCCGCACCGGCGGCCATACCTGGGGCGTGCCGTTCCAGCGCTCGACCATCGTTCTCTACTGGAACAAGGATCTTTTCAAGGAAGCCGGCCTCGACCCAGAGAAAGGCCCGCAGACCTGGGACCAGATGGTCGAGTTCGCGAAGAAGCTGACCAAGACCGACGCCAGCGGCAACGTCACGCAGTGGGGCGTGAAGATCCCGTCGTCAGGCTTTCCGTACTGGTTGTTCCAGGGCCTGACGACGCCGAACGACGTCGTCCTGATGAACGAGGCGGGCACCGAAACGTACTTCGACAAGCCGGCGGTCGTCGAGGCCCTGCAGTACTGGGTCGACCTGTCGGCCAGGTACAAGGTGATGCCCGGCGGCGTGATCGAATGGGGAACGACGCCGAAGGACTTCTTCGAGAAGAAGGCCGCCATGATCTGGACAACCACCGGCAACCTCACCAACATCAGGAAGAACGCGGGCTTCCCGTTCGGCGTCGCCATGCTGCCGGCGAAGAAGCACCCGGGCAGCCCGACCGGCGGCGGCAACTTCTACGTGTTCGCGAAGACGACGCCGGCCGAGCAGGCGGCCTCGCTCAAGTTCATCAAGTGGGCGACCGCGCCGCAGCGCGCTGCCGAGTGGAGCATCGCCACCGGCTACGTCGCGGTGACGCCGGCCGCGTGGGACACCGCCGAGATGAAGAAATACGCGCAGGAGGTTCCGCAGGCGCTGGTGGCGCGCGAGCAGCTGCAGTACTCGGTCGCCGAGCTGTCGACGCACGACAACCAGCGCGTCACCACGGCGCTCAACAACGGCCTGCAGGCGGCGCTGACGGGCTCCAAGCCGCCTGCCGAGGCCATGCGCGACGCGCAGCGCGAGGCGACTCGACTGCTGAAGGACTACAAGCGCTGAACGCGGGCTGACCGGGCGGCGACGCCCGGCCGGCCTCGCCTCGCCGCCGTCGACGCGATGGGAAGTCTGCGCACGCGGGTCACGCCCTGGCTGCTGCTGATGCCGGCGCTGGTGCTGCTCGTCGCCTTCACGCACTGGCCGGCGCTGGCGACGGTCTGGGACAGCGTCTATTCCACGGCCAGGAAAGGGCGACCATCGCACTTCGTCGGCATCGGCAACTACCGCTCGATGGTCGAAGACGACGTGTTCTGGCAGGCGCTCTGGAACAACGTGATCTATGCCGTCGGCACGGTGCCGCTGTCGATTGCGCTCGCCATCGCGATGGCGCTCTGGGTGAACAGCCGGATCGCCGGACGCGGATTCCTGCGCCTGGCGTACTTCACGCCGACGGTGCTGCCGATGATTGCCGTCGCCAATATCTGGCTCTTCTTCTACACCCCGCAGTACGGCCTGCTCGAGCAGATCACGCAGCTCGCCCATCTGCCGAGCCACAACTGGCTCGGCGACAAGAGCACGGTTCTCGGCGCGCTGATCGTGGTGGCGATCTGGAAGGAGGCGGGCTTCTTCATGATCTTCTACCTGGCGGCGCTGCAGCAGATCCCGCCGCAGCTGGCGGAGGCGGCGGCGCTCGAAGGCGCCTCGCGCTGGCAGTACTTCCGACGCATCCTCTTTCCGCTGCTGATGCCGACGACGCTGTTCGTCCTCGTCAACGCGCTCATCAACTCGGTGCGCATGGTCGACCATCTGTTCGTCATGACCCGCGGTGGGCCCGACAACGCCAGCATGCTGCTTCTCTACTACATCTACCAGGTCGGCTTCAGCTTCTGGGACACGAGCTACGCTGCCGCTCTCACCGTCGTGGTGCTCGCGGCGCTCGGGCTCGTCGCCTTTTTCCAGCTCCGGTTCCTCGACCGGCGCACGCACTACCAGTGAAGCGCACCGACGCCGCGACCATGACGCCCGCCAGCAGCGTCTTTCGCCCGGGCCCGGGTGCGCGCGCGCTCGAAACCGTGGGCGCCTGGCTGCTCGGCCTGCTCTGGGTGCTGCCGCTTCTCTACGCGGTGTGGACGGCGTTTCACCCATCGGCCTGGTCGACGCGCTTCGAGCTCGGCGCGCCGCTCACCTTGCAGAACTTCGTCAACGCCTGGCACGCAGCGCCCTTCGCGCGCTACTTCCTGAACACGACACTGCTGGTGACCATGGTGCTGGCCGCGCAACTGGTGCTGGGCACGCTCGCCGCCTACGCGCTCGCGCGTTTCGAGTTCCGCGGTCGCGACCTGGTGTTCCTGCTCATCCTGCTGCAGCTGATGGTCATGCCAGACATCCTCGTCGTCGAGAACTACCGGACGGTGAATGCCCTCGGCCTGCGCGACACCATTCTCGCCATCGGCCTGCCGTACTTCGCGTCGGCCTTCGGCATCTTCCTCCTGCGCCAGACCTTCAAGACCGTGCCGAAGGAGCTCGACGATGCGGCGAGGGTCGAGGGTGCGAGCGCGCTGCAGGTGCTGCTGCGGGTCTACGTGCCGCTGGCGCGGCCGGTCTACCTCGCCTACGCGCTGGTCTCGGTGAGCTACCACTGGAACAACTTCCTCTGGCCGCTCATCGTCAGCAACTCGGTGGAGACGCGGCCGCTCACCGTCGGCCTGCAAGTGTTCTCGTCGACAGACCAGGGCGTCGACTGGTCGATCATCACCGCCGCCACGCTCATGACATCGGCGCCGCTGCTGGTCGGCTTCCTGCTGTTCCAGCGCCAGTTCGTGCAGTCGTTCATGCGCGCCGGCATCCGATGAGCGAGAGGAGAGCGCGATGAAGCTCGTGACCTGGAACATCCAGTGGTGCCGCGGCGTCGACGGCCGGGTCGACCCGGCGCGCATCGTCGACGAGGCCCGTGCGTTCTGCGACTTCGACGTCCTCTGCCTGCAGGAGGTTGCCGCCAACTTTCCGGCGCTGAAGGGCAGCCAGGGCGAAGACCAGTTCGCGCTGCTGGCCGCACTGCTGCCCGGCTACACCGCCGTCTCCGGCGTCGCCGTCGACACCATCGGCCCCGGTGGCACGCGGCGCACCTTCGGCAACATGATCCTGAGCCGGCTGCTGGTGCTTCAGGTGCTGCGCGTGCAGTTGCCCTGGCCACCGGATCCGGCGGTGGGCAGCATGCCGCGTCTGCTCCTCGAAGCGCTCGTCGAGACGCCGTTCGGGCCGCTCCGGGTCATGACCACGCACCTCGAGTACTACTCCGCCCGGCAGCGCGCGGCGCAGGTCGAGGCCGTTCGTGAGCGCCATGCCGAGGCAGCGGCGCACGCGCTGCGCGACCGGGTGCGCAACGACACCGGCGGCCCGTTCCACAGTCATCCGAAGACGGTGTCGGCGATCCTCACCGGTGACTTCAATTTCCGGCCCGACGATCCGCTGCACCAGCGTCTCGGCGACGACTTCGACGACAGCGGCGTACCGGCGCTCGACGACACCTGGCAGCAACTTCACCCCTCGCTCGGCCAGCCGCCGACGGCGGGCGTCCACGACCACGGGCAATGGCCCGAAGCGTTTGCCTGCGACTTCATCTTCACGAGCAGGGACTTGCGCGACCGTCTGCGCGACGTCGCGGTCGACGGTGCGACCGCGGCATCCGACCACCAGCCGATGCGTATCGTGCTGGAGCCTCGGTCGTGACCTGAACACGCTTCAGCACAGCCTGGTCGCCCGGTCGCGCTGCGACATATCGAAGATCGCGACCTCGGCTCGACGAAGCGATGCTGGGGGGAAGGAAACCGGCCCGACTCAACCTCGGCCGGAATCGGGGCATGATGCATGCCCTTTCCGAAGGAGACATCCCATGCGCAAGTCCATCGTCGCCGTAGCCTTGGTCGCGGCCTCGTCGACCGCTCTCGCGGCCGGCTTCACCCTCTCGAGCCCGACCATCAAGCCGGGCTCCACGCTCACCGACGCCCAGGTGTTCAAGGGCTTCGGTTGCGAGGGAAAGAACGTGTCGCCGGCGCTCGCCTGGAGCGGCGCACCGGCCGGAACGAAGAGCTACGCGGTGACCGTGTACGACCCCGACGCGCCCACCGGCTCGGGCTGGTGGCACTGGGTGGTCTACAACATTCCGGCTTCCGCCAGCGGACTGCCCGAAGGCGCAGGCGCCGCCGATGGCAAGGGGCTGCCGGCGGGCGCGACGCAGGGCCGCACCGACTTCGGCAGCGCGGCCTTCGGCGGCGCCTGCCCGCCACCCGGCGACAAGCCGCATCGCTACGTCTTCACCGTGCACGCCTTGAAGACCGACAAGATCGACGTCCCGGCCGATGCCAGCGCGGCGCTCGTCGGCTTCATGGTCAATGCCAATCGGCTGGGCAAGGCGAGCTTCGAGGCGAAGTACGGCCGGCCGAAATAGTCGGCGAGTCACCGGCCTCGACCCCGGCGCGGTGACGGCTCCGCACGTTCAGGGCGTCGGCACTTGCGCCGCCAGCGCCCTCGCAAGGCAGCCCTCCGGGCGGTCGTTGACCAGCCCCATCGCCTGCATGAACGCATAGGCGGTGGTCGGGCCGACCACGCCCGGCGCCTGCACGGCGAGGCGCGTCCTTCCTACAGGGCGGGCCGGGTCCCGCCGCTATAAGAAAACTCGTCCACCTTCGATGTGGCCTCACCCGTTGCAGAGCGCTTTCAACTTTCGTGTGTTGACCGTGAACACGCACAAGGGTTTCACCGTGATGAACCGGCGCTTCGTGCTGCGCGAGTTGCGCGAGGCGATTCGCGCCGTCGGTGCCGACGTCGTGTTCCTGCAGGAAGTGCAGGGCTCGCATGCCGGTCACGCCGAGCGCCTGGCTGACTGGCCGCAGGAGCCGCACTACGAGTACCTGGCCGACGAGCTCTGGCCAGAGTTCGCCTACGGGCGCAATGCCGTCTACCCCGGTGGCGACCACGGCAACGCGGTGCTCTCGCGCTTCCCCATCATGGCCTTCGAGAACCGCGATGTCTCGGTCGACGGCCACGAGAGCCGCGGCCTCCTGCACTGCACGCTGCGCCTGCCCGACAGCGACGTGCCGCTGCACGCGATCTGCGTTCATCTCGGCCTGAAGGAATCGCACCGCCGCCACCAGCTCGGACTGCTCGGCCGGATCATTCGTGATCATGTCCCGGCGTCGGCGGCGCTCGTGGTCGCGGGCGACTTCAACGATTGGGGCAAGCGCGCACACCGCATCCTCGAAAGCGACAGCGGCCTCCGCGAAGTCTTCGTCGACGCGACGGGCCGTGCCGCGCGAACGTTTCCGGCACAGTTCCCGCTCTTCGCGCTCGACCGCATCTACGTGCGCAATACCCGCACCCATGCGCCGGTGCGGCTGCCGCGCCTGCCCTGGTCGCGGCTCTCCGACCACGCCCCCTTGGCCGCGGAGATCGGGCTGTGAGCAGTGCCCGGACCGCGGCTAGTTGCGTGTGCGCCGTGGTGCCTTCAGGAGAGGGCGACATGACGCAGCTCCGTACCGGCGGTCAGCGTGGCTGAGGCGGCGCAGCTGCCTCAGCCGGCGCAGCGCCGATCGCGCCTGCGCAGCCTGACTTCGCGGCCCTGGTGGTCGGCGATGAAGCGAATCCTCGCGGTCGTCTTCTTCGCCGGCGTGCTCGGCCTGGTGGCGCACTACGCGCGCAGCGTCGACTGGCCGGCGGTCTGGGAGGCGATGCGCACGGCACCGGCGAGCACCCTGCTTGCCGCGGCCGGATTGACGGCCGCGAGCTATGCGGTCTACTGCTGCTACGACCTCATCGGCCGCCACGAAACCGGGCACTCGCTGCCGACCGCGGACGTCGCCGGCATCGGCTTCGTCTGCTACGCGTTCAACATCAACCTCGGTTCGATCGTCGGCGCCGTGGCCCTGCGGTTTCGTCTCTATGCCCGTCTCGGGCTCGCGGTCGACACGATCACGCGCATCCTCGTGCTCAGCTGGCTGACCAACTGGCTCGGCTACATCACGCTCGCCGGCCTCGTCTTCGCGATTTCGCCGATCACCCTGCCACCCGACTGGCATCTTCGCAGCAGCGGCCTGCGCTACGTCGGTGCGGCGCTGCTGGTCGCGGCCACCGCCTATGTCGGCGTGTGCTTCGGCGCGACGCGCCGGGAGTGGTCCTTGCGCGGCCACGCCGTGCGCCTTCCCTCGGGGCGGGTGGCGCTGCTGCAACTTGCGGCGTCGTCGCTGAACTGGCTGCTGATCGCCGCTGTCGTCTGGACGGTGTTGCAGCAACGGGTCGACTACCCCACCGTGCTTGGCGTCCTGCTGCTCGCCGCCGTCGCCGGCGTCATGGCTCACATCCCGGCCGGGCTCGGCGTCCTCGAGGCGGTGTTCGTGACCCTGCTGGCGCACCACGTCGGGAAGGTCGAGCTGATCGCGGCGCTGCTCACCTACCGCGCCATCTACTACCTCGTGCCGCTCGCACTGGCGATCCCGCTCGCTCTCGTCAGCGCGGCGACGGGGAACTCGGGGCCGCGGCGCGGCCGGACCGGCATCACGGCGTAGCGGCGGCGCGCGGCCGGGGCCGCGCGCCGCGAGAGGCTCAGGCGGCCTTGCGGCGGCGCTTCAGGAAGCCGAGCGCGCCGAAGCCGGCGATGAGCAGCGCCCAGGTCTCGGGCTCCGGGATCGTCGCCACCAGGAAGTCCTGGTGCTCGCCGCTGGTGAGCAC
>JBBRFB010000093.1:0-13556 GCA_038225015.1 Burkholderiales bacterium | reverse complement strand
CGGCGTGGCCAACCCGGCGGATCCGGCGGCGATGCCGATCGTGCAGTACACCTGGGCCAAGATCTACAACGCCAAGGCCTACAACGCCTGTTCGGGAATGCCGCGCTTCGGACACGCCAAGGTGCTCGACGAAAAGCAGATGCAGGACCTGATGGCCTACCTGCTCGACCCGAAGTCGCCGGTCAACCAATAGCCGCGCGTCATGTCCCGACAGCGACAGTGATCGGCCGGCGCGACTTCCTGCAGGTGCTCGCGCTGGCGTCGGCCGCCGGGCTGCCGCTCGACGGGCGCGGCGCGCTCGCGGCCGAGCGCGGCGCGGCCGAGCGCTTCTACGAGCTGCCCGCGTTCGGCAACGTCGGCCTCCTGCATTTCACCGACTGCCACGCCCAGCTCAACCCGTCGTACTTCCGCGAGCCAAGCGTCAACCTCGGCGTCGGCCCGGCGCTGGGGCGTCCGCCGCATCTGGTGGGCGAATCGCTCCTGAAGGCCTTCGGCATTGCGCCGCACACGCCCGAAGCGCACGCCTTCACCTACCTCGACTTCGAGCAGGCGGCGCGCACCTACGGACGGATCGGCGGCTTCGCCCATCTGGCGACGCTCGTCCGCCAGATGCGCGCGTCGCGGCCGGATGCGCTGCTGCTCGACGGCGGCGACACCTGGCAGGGCTCGGCCACGGCCCTCTGGACGAAGGGGCAGGACATGGTCGATGCCTGCAAGCTGCTGGGCGTCGACATGATGAGCGCGCACTGGGAGTTCACGCTCGGAGAGAAGCGCGTGCGCGAGATCGTCGACAAGGAGCTGAAGGGCCGAATCGCCTTCCTCGCGCAGAACATCAAGACCGCCGACTTCGGCGATCCGGTGTTCGAGCCGTACGCTTTGCGCCAGGTCAACGGCGTGCTCGTCGCCGTGGTCGGCCAGGCCTTTCCGTACACGCCGATCGCCAACCCGCGCTATTTCGTTCCCGACTGGACCTTCGGCATCCAGGACGAGAGCATGCAGAAGGTGGTCGACGAGTCGCGCGCCAAGGGCGCGAAGGTGGTGGTCGTGCTGTCGCACAACGGCATGGACGTCGACCTGAAGATGGCGTCGCGCGTCACCGGCATCGACGCCGTTCTCGGCGGCCACACCCACGACGGCGTGCCGGCGCCGGTGATCGTCGCCAACGCCGGCGGCAAGACGCTGGTCACCAACGCCGGTTCGAACGGCAAGTTTCTCGGCGTGCTCGACCTCGACGTGCGCGGCGGCAGCGTCCAGGGCTTCCGCTACAAGCTGCTGCCAGTGTTCTCGAACCTGCTGCTTGCCGATGTGCCGATGCGGGCTCACATCGCCAAGGTGCGGGCGCCATTCCAGAGCCGGCTCGACGAGCCGCTGGCCGTCAGTGAGGGACTGCTCTACCGGCGCGGCAATTTCAACGGCAGCTGGGATCAGGTGATCGTCGACGCGCTGCTGCAGGTCAAGGGCGCCGAGATCGCGTTCTCGCCGGGCTTTCGCTGGGGCACCAGCCTGCTGCCGGGGCAGACCATCACGCGCGACCTGATGATGGACCAGCTCGCCATTACCTACCCGCATTCGACATTGGTCGACATGACCGGCGCGACGTTGAAGGTGGTGCTCGAGGACGTGTGCGACAACCTCTTCAATCCCGACCCGTATTTCCAGCAGGGCGGCGACATGGTCCGCGTCGGCGGCCTCGAGTACGTGTGCACGCCGGGTGCGGCCAGCGGCGCGCGCATCTCGGGCATGCGCCTGAAGGGCCGGCCGATCGAAGCCGACAAGACCTATCGCGTCGCCGGCTGGGCGCCGGTGGCCGAGGGGGTGAGCGGCGAACCGATCTGGGACGTCGTCGAGACCTACCTGAAGGATCGCAAGGTGCTCAAGCCGCCGGCGCTGAACCGGCCGGCGCTCGTCGGCGTCGAGCACAACCCGGGCATGGCCGGCGCGTGAGGCCGGGCTCCTGGCCTCGACCGGCCTGGCGCGTCGTCGCGTCGGCGGCGGTGGCTGCCGCGTTCGGCGGCCTGGCGCAGCCATCCGGGGCGGTGCAGGAATTCGAACCCGCCACGGTGCCGATGTCGGTGGTCCGGGTTGCGCCGCACACCTTCATGGTCCAGGGTCAGGCCGGCATGGTCTCGACCGCCAACCAGGGCTTCAACTCGAATGCCGGCTTCGTCGTCACCACCGACGGCGTCGTCGTCTTCGACGCGCTGGGCACGCCGGGGCTCGGCCGGCGCCTGGCCGAGCTCATCGCCGCGACGACGACGCAGCCGGTGCGGCGGATCGTCGTGAGCCACTACCACTCCGACCATTTCTACGGTCTGCAGGCGCTCGTGCGGCCCGGGGTCGACGTCTGGGCGCACGCGCTGGTGCGCGACTACCTCGCCACCGACGCGCCCGCGGCACGCCTGGCCGAACGTCAGGACTCGCTGGCGCCGTGGGTCAACGAGAAGACGCGCATCGTCCCGCCCGACCGCTACGTGGGCGACGACACCTCGTTCACGATGGGTGGGCTGACCTTCCGCGTCCTGCACGCCGGGCCGGCGCACACGCCCGAAGACCTGATGATGTGGGTCGAGGAAGACGGCGTCCTCTTCGTCGGCGACCTGATGTTCACGGGCCGCATTCCCTTCGTCGCCGACGCCGACGTCTCCTCCTGGATCGAGGCGCTCGACCGCGTGCTCGCGTTCAAGCCGAAGGTCGTCATCGGCGGCCATGGCCCGCCGTCGTCGAACGCGGTCGCCGATCTCGCCCTGACCCGCGACTACCTCGTCTACCTGCGCGCACAGATGCGGCTGGCCTTCGACGACCTGCTCGATTTCGACGCCGCCTACGCGCGCATCGACTGGTCGCGGTTTGCGTCCCTGCCGGCCTTCGAGGCAGCGAACCGTCGCAACGCCTACCAGACCTACCTGAACGTCGAGCGTGATGCACTGCGGGCGGCCAAGAGCCGTGCGCCGAAGTGAGCATGCCGGCGCTGATGCACCGGGAGCCGCCATGAAATCGCTTCGTATCCTGCTCGTCTCGCTCGCGACGCTGGTCGCTGGCGCCGCATTTGGGGCCGACGGCCCCATCAAGGTGGTGTATCACCTGGTCGACGGCGCCGAGCAGTCATCGCGGGCCATCGTCAACATCCGCAATCATCTCGACGCCGATCCGACAGTGAAGATCGTCGTCGTCGCCAATGGCGACGGCATCGACTTCCTGCTCGAGGGTGCGCGCGACGCCAGGAAGCAGACCTTCGCCGGCTACGTCGGCGAGCTCGCCAATCGCGGCGTGCAGTTTCGCGTCTGCGAGAACACGCTGGCGGCGCGCCAGATCGCCAAGGACAAGGTCGTGCTCGAGGCCACCCTCGTGCCCTCGGGCGTCGCCGAGGTGGCACGGTTGCAGGCCCGGGAAGGATTCGTCTATCTGCGGCCCTGATCCCGTCCGCCGGGGCGGATGGGCGAAAATCGACTGATGACCGACGCCACGATCGCCCGCCCCCCTGCCGCGGGCACCTCTCCGACGATCGGATTCGTCTCCCTCGGTTGCCCGAAGGCCCTCACCGATTCCGAGCTGATCCTCACGCGCCTGCGTGCCGAGGGCTACACGACGTCGAAGACCTACGCCGGCGCCGACCTCGTCATCGTCAACACCTGCGGCTTCATCGACAGCGCGGTGCAGGAAAGCCTCGACGCGATCGGCGACGCGCTGGCCGAGAACGGCAAGGTCGTCGTCACCGGTTGCCTCGGCGCCAAGCCGGGGGCGGGCGGCGGCAACCTGGTTCGCCAGGCGCACCCGAGCGTCCTCGCGGTCACCGGCCCGCACGCCACCGACGAGGTGATGAGCGCCGTGCATGCGCACCTGCCGAAGCCGCACGACCCGTTCGTCGACCTCGTGCCCTCGCCGATCGGCGTGAAGCTGACGCCGCGCCACTATGCCTACCTGAAGATCAGCGAAGGCTGCAACCACCGCTGCACCTTCTGCATCATCCCGAGCCTGCGCGGCGACCTGGTGTCGCGGCCGGTCGGCGACGTGCTTGCCGAAGCGGCGGTGCTCTTCGAGTCGGGCGTTCGCGAGCTCCTCGTCATCAGCCAGGACACCAGCGCCTACGGCGTCGACGTGCGATATCGCACCGGCTTCTGGGACGGCCGGCCGGTGAAGACGCAGCTGCTCGACCTCTGCGAGCGGCTCGGCGACATCGCCGCGCCGCACGGCGCCTGGGTGCGGCTGCACTACGTCTACCCGTACCCGCACGTCGACCATGTCCTGCCGCTGATGGCGACGGGCCGCATCCTGCCCTACCTCGACGTGCCGTTCCAGCATTCACACCCCGACGTGCTGAAGCGCATGAAGCGGCCGGCGAGCGGCGAGAAGAACCTCGAACGCCTCGCGCGCTGGCGCGAGATCTGCCCCGAGCTGGTGGTCCGCAGCACCTTCATCGCCGGCTTTCCCGGCGAGACGGAGGCCGAGTTCGAGCACCTGCTCGATTTCGTCCGCGAAGCGCAGATCGATCGCGCCGGCTGCTTCGCCTATTCGGCGGTCGACGGCGCCGTCGCGAACGGCATCGACGGCATGCTGCCCCAAGAGCTGCGCGAGGAGCGCCGCGTCCGCTTCATGCGCGTCGCCGAGGAGGTATCGATAGCCAGGCTCGAGCGCCGCGTCGGCGCGACGATGCAGGTCCTGGTCGATTCCGCGCCGGCGCTCGGCCGTCGCGGCGGCATCGGTCGCAGCTACGCCGACGCACCCGAGATCGATGGCAAGGTGCGCCTCCTGCCGCCGCAGAAGGCCTCGAAGACACTGAAGGCCGGCGAGTTCATGCGCGCCCGGGTCGTCGCCGCGGAAGGGCACGACCTGGTCGCCCTGCCGATCTGATCCGCTCCCTTCACCCACCCAGAACGATTGCCGCGATGAAGAAGCGCTCCGACATGAACACGGCGCTCGTCGCCCACGCCTACCGGCCGCCGACCGGCTTCACCGCGGTGCAGCCCGCGGTGCACAAGGCGTCGACGATCATCTTCGCGAACACCGCCGCCCTCTACGCACGAACCTGGAAGGACAAGGCCGGCTACACCTACGGCCTGCACGGCACGCCGACCACCTTCGTCCTCGAAGAGCGCATCGCCACTCTCGAGGGCGGGCTGCAGACCCTGCTCGTGCCGAGCGGGCTGGCGGCGATCGCGCTGGTCGACCTCGCCCTCCTCGGCAGCGGCGACGAGGTGCTGATCCCCGGCAACGCCTACGGCCCAGGCAAGGAGCTGGCGAAGAATGAGCTGGCGAAGTGGGGCATCGCGCATCGCTTCTACGACGCGATGGATGCCGACGCGCTGGCGGCCGCCATCGGCCCGGCGACCCGGCTGGTCTGGGTCGAGGCAGCCGGCTCGGTGACGATGGAGTTTCCCGACCTGCCGGCACTGGTGCGGGTCGCGCACGAGCGCGGCGTCACCGTCGCGCTCGACAACACCTGGGGCGCCGGCATCGCCTTCGATCCCTTCGTGCTCGGCCCCGACGAGGCCGCTCCGGCGGTCGACATCTCGATCCAGGCGCTGACGAAATTCCCCTCGGGCGGCGGCGACGTGCTGATGGGTTCGGTGACGACGCGTGACGAAGAACTGCACCTGAAGCTCAAGTTCGCGCACATGCGGATGGGCTGGGGCGTGGCCGGCAACGATGCCGAGCTCGTGCTGCGCTCGCTGCCGACGCTGCCGCTGCGCTACGAAGCGCAGGACCGCGCCGCGCGCACGCTCGCCCAGTGGTGGGCCGAGCGACCCGAGGTGCGCGCCGTGCTGCATCCGGCGTTCGGCGGCTCGCCGGGCCACGACCACTGGCAGCGGCTTTGCGAGCGATCGGCCGGCCTGTTCTCGGTGGTCTTCGACGAGCGCTATGCGCTGCGCCAGGTCGACGCCTTCGTCGACGCGCTGCGTCTGTTCCGGATCGGCTACTCGTGGGCAGGGCCAGTCAGCCTCGCCGTGCCTTACGACGTGAAGACCATGCGCGGCGACCCCGCCTGGCGCGGCGGCCTGGTCCGCTTCTCGGTCGGCTTCGAGGGCATCGCCGACCTCATCGACGATTGCCTGCAGGCGCTGGCCGCGCTCGACCGCCCCGCTGGCTGAGACCTGCTCAGGGCCGCTCGCGCAGCCGCATCCCGAGCCCGACGGGCGCCATCGTGAACGAGAGGTTCTCCTTCGGCGGGTCGCCGTCGGCGGTGGCGACGCTCTCCAGCTCGAAGCGATGCAGGAGCATCGCCAGCACCATCGTCATCTCCTGCAGGGCGAGGTGACGACCGGGGCAGACGCGCGGCCCGGCACCGAACGGCATCGCGATCCGCGCCGCCGCCGCGGCCGAGCGCTGCGGATCGTCGTGCAACCAGCGGTCGGGATCGAACCGCATCGCGCCGGGGAAATGGCGCTCATCGAGGCTGTCGCTGCGCAGTGCGCCCCAGACCAGCGTGCCGCGCGGGACGCGGATGTCGGCGATCGTCGTGTCGCGCAGGGCCTGCACCACGATCGATGGCGCTACCGGCTTCAGGCGCATCGTCTCGCTGGCGCAGGCGCCGACGTAGGCGAGGCCGGCCAGCCGCTCCGGCGTCCACCCGGCCATCGGCCCGGCGCGCTCGTCGATCTCGGCCCGGGCGCGGGCGAGACAGTCCGGGTTCTCGTGCAGCAGCCAGATCATCCACGCCAGCGAGTTCGCCGTCGTGTCCTCGCCGGCCAGCAGCATCGTCATCACATTGCCCGCCACCTCGCGGTCGGTGATGCCCGAATGCTCGTCGCCGGCGGCGACGAGCATCGCCTCGAGCAGGTTCGCCGGTGCCTCGCGACGGCCTGGTTCGGCGTCCAGGCGTGTGCGCGCCTGGGCGATGAATCCCTCGATCGCCGTGTTGACCGCCGCCACGCTGCGGTCGAGGTCGCGGACGGCGGCGCTCTTCCACCAGCGCCAGGTCGGCAACGGCGCGAGCAGGCGGTCGAACATCGCCGGGAAGATCTTGTCGAGATGGCGCTGGATGACTTCCTCGTCGGACTCGAGCGTGTTGATCTCGCTGCCGAACGCCAGGCCGGAAATGGCATCGACGGTGAAGCGCATGAGGTCGGACTGCAGGTCGATCGTCGCTCCGGCGCGCGCCGCACGCCGCCAGCGTCCCTCGAGGCGGCCGGTCACCTTGACAAGGGCCGGGAAGTACGCCTTCAGGTGGCGCGGATCGAATCCGGCCATGACCATGCGGCGCTGCCGGCGCCAGCGGTCGCCCTCGGCACCGAATACACCGCCGGCGAGGCCGAGCTCGTTGCCGACCTGCTCGAGGCGGGGCGTGCGCCGAAAGCCGTCCGGCCGGTCGCGCAGCACCGCCGCCATCGCCGCATGATCGGCGACGACCAGCATCGGCCGAGAGCCGAGCCGAAAGCGGAGGAAGGGCCCGTATTCGCGCACCCAGTCCTCGACCTGGGCGTGCATCCTCGGCTTGTCGATCTGGAACAGGTTGCCGACCAGTGGCCAGCCGCGCGGCCCGGGCAGGTCGTCGATCTCGCGCAGGACGGGCGGCTTGGCGGCGAGGGCGGCCTCGGCTTCGACGGTCATCGCTTTCTCCTCGCTCAGTGCTTGGCGGGCGAGCTGCCCTTTTGCCGCATCAGGCGGCCATGTTCGCGCTCCCAGTCGCGCTTCTTCTCGGTATTGCGCTTGTCGTGCTCGGCCTTGCCCTTGGCCAGCGCGATCTCGGCCTTCACCTTGCCGCCCTTGTAGTGCAGGTCGAGCGGCACGAGCGTGAAGCCCTTCTGCTCGACCTTGCCGATGAGGCGACGGATCTCCTCCTTGTGCATGAGAAGCTTCTTCGTCCGGTCGGCCTCGGGCTGGACATGGGTCGAGGCGCTGCGCAGCGCGTTGATGCGGCAGCCGATCAGGTAGAGCTCGCCGTCCCTGATCACCACGTAGCCGTCGGTCAGCTGAACCTGGCCGGCGCGCACGGCCTTGATCTCCCAGCCCTCGAGCACCATGCCCGCCTCGTATCGCTCCTCGATGTGGTAGTCGAAACGGGCGCGTCGATTCTCGGCAATGGGCATCTGGGAAGGCGGGGCGCTCGGAAGAAGCGCGCTCCTACAATTTCACGATTGTATGAAGCACGTCAAGAAGTCGGTTCTGCTCTGGTACTCGCCGCACGAGATCTATGCGCTGGTCACCGATGTCGAGTCCTATCCGCAGTTCCTGCCCTGGTGCGAGAAGGTCGAGATCCTCGGCCGCGACGCCGACGGGCCGACGGCGCGGCTGCACCTGGCCTTCTCGGGCCTGCGCCACGCTTTCACGACGAAGAACGTCCAGGTGCCAGACACCTCGGTCCACATCGGCCTCGTCGACGGTCCGTTCTCCCTGCTCGACGGCCTCTGGCGCTTCATCGACCTGCCACTCGACGACCGCTCCGGCGTCGGTGCCAGCTCGGCGTGCAAGATCGATTTCGAGATGCGCTACGGGTTCTCGAACGGGATGCTCGAGGGCGCCATCAGCCCGGTGTTCGACCGCATCGCCAATACCTTCGTCGACTCCTTCGTGAAGCGGGCCGAGCAGGTCTACGGCCCGCGGTGAACAGGGCGTGAGCGGCCCGGCCATGCGCGTCGCCGTCGCCTCCAGCCAGGGCGCGCACGACGCCGCCGAAGTGGCGCTGGAGGTGGCGGCGGGCGCCACGGTGCTCGAGGCCCTTCGCGCCAGCGGCCTGCTGGATCACTTCGCGAGGCTCGACATCTCTAGCCAGTCGGTCGGCATCTGGGGGCGCGTCTGCGGCCTCGACACGGTGCTCACCGAAGGCGACCGTGTCGAGGTGTATCGCCCGCTCGAGGTCGAACCGAAGGAGGCCCGTCGCCGGCGCGAGCAGCGTCGGCGCGGTCGAACCGGGACGCCCTGAGCGGGCGGTGCCGCGCGCTGGCGGCGCGCCTACTTGCAGTCGGCGGCGATGGTGTCGCGGGCGTGCTTGCCTTCGTCGGCGCGCTGGCGGTCGTCGAGGAACTCGCGCTCGCCCTTCTCGTTCACCTTCGCGAGGCGCATGCCGCTGTCGAGCGAACGCATCTGGGCGCGGGCTCGCTGGCAGTTCTCGGCCTTGGCGGCCGCGACCTTGTCCTGCTCGGCCTTCGCCTTCGCAGCCTGCTCCTGCTCGGCCTTCTTGCGCTTGGCTTCGAGCTCGGGCTCGACAACGCGGGGCGTCAGCGCGCCTGATGCGGCCCCCAGGGGACCCGAGGCTGCAGAGGCCGCGGCGGGAGGGGGCGTGAGGCTACGACGCTGCCCCGAATTCGGCCGGGTCAGGATGTCCTGTTCGGGCGTGCTCGAAGGCGGCGGCAGGTCGCTGTATTGCACGCGTCCCGTCTTGTCGCGCCACTTCCACTGCGCCTCGGCCGGCAGGGCGAGCAGGGTGGCCGCGAAGGCGACGAGGAGGGCAGCGAACGGTCGAGCCATGGAGGAAGCGGCACGGTGAGGCGATGCCAGCCAGTGTAGCGGCGCACCCTGGGCAAGGCGGCCTGCCACCCCCGCCAAAGCGGGACTTAGTTCCTGCATCCGTATAATTCCCTTTTGTCTGCGGCCGGCGCTTCGCACCTTAACTTCGCTTTGCGAAGTTAGCCTACGACGCAACGGCGCAACGCCGTTGTGCGACTGGAGCCCCCGTATGCGCCTTCTGGGCAAAGCGCTGACCTTCGACGACGTTCTCCTGGTGCCGGCTTTCTCGCGCGTCTTGCCGCGCGACACCAGCCTGGCGACCCTGCTGTCCCGAAACATCCGGCTCAACCTGCCGCTCGTCTCGGCGGCGATGGATACCGTGACGGAAGCACGCTTGGCGATTGCGCTGGCGCAAGAGGGCGGCATCGGAATCGTCCACAAGAACCTGACGCCGAAGCAGCAGGCCGCCGAGGTCGCCAAGGTCAAGCGTTACGAATCGGGTGTGCTGCGCGATCCGATCACCGTGACGCCGGACATGACCGTGCGGCAGGTTGTCGAGCTGTCGAAGCTGCACGGTGTCTCGGGATTCCCGGTCGTCGAAGGCCAATCGGTGGTCGGCATCGTCACCAACCGCGACGTCCGGTTCGAGGAGCGGCTCGACGCGAAGGTGCGCGAGATCATGACGCCGCGCGAGCGGCTGGTGAGCGTGCGCGACGGCGCCTCGCTCGCCGAGGGCAAGGCGCTGATGCACTCGCACAAGCTCGAACGGGTCGTCGTCGTCAACGACGCATTCGAGCTGCGCGGCCTGATGACCGTGAAGGACATCACCAAGCAGACCAGCTTTCCCAGTGCGGCGCGCGACGCGCACGGCAAGCTCCGGGTCGGCGCCGCCGTCGGCGTCGGCGAGGGCACGGAGGAGCGCACCGAACTGCTGGTGCGCGCTGGCGTCGACGTCCTCGTCGTCGACACCGCGCACGGCCACAGCGAAGGCGTGGCCGAGCGCGTCCGCTGGGTCAAGAAGCAGTACCCGCACGTCGACGTGATCGGCGGCAACGTCGCCACCGGCGCTGGCGCGCTGGCGCTGGTCGAAGCGGGTGCCGATGCGGTCAAGGTCGGGATCGGCCCGGGATCGATCTGCACCACGCGCATCGTCACCGGGGTCGGCGTGCCGCAGGTGATGGCGATCGACGAGGTCGTTCGCGCCATCGCCGGCAGCGGTGTTCCGGTGATCGCCGACGGCGGTGTCCGCTTCTCGGGCGATCTCGCCAAGGCGATCGCCGCGGGCGCCCATTCGGTGATGATGGGCAGCGCCTTCGCCGGCACCGAGGAGGCGCCGGGAGAGGTCATCCTCTACCACGGGCGTACGTACAAAAGCTTCCGCGGCATGGGATCGATCGGCGCCATGCAGGAAGGCTCGGCCGACCGCTATTTCCAGGAAGGCGAGTCGAGCGCCGCCGCGGCCGGCAGCGCCAAGCTCGTGCCTGAGGGCATCGAAGGGCAGGTGCCGTACAAGGGCTCGGTCGTCGGCATCATCTTCCAGATGGGCGGCGGCCTGCGTGCGGCGATGCACTACTGCGGCTGCGCCAGCATCGACGAGATGCGCGAGAAGGCCGCATTCGTCGAGATCTCGTCGGCGGGGATGCGCGAGAGCCACGTCCACGACGTGCAGATCACCAAGGAAGCGCCGAACTACCGCTCCGAATGACGACGAGCCGCCCCGGCAGCGCGGCGCGCGAGCGTTCCGCGGCGATGCCCTTCATCATGATCACGGTGCTGATCGACATGGTGTCGATCGGCCTGATCGTGCCGGTGTTGCCGGCCCTGGTCGGCACGTTCACCTCGTCGCAGGCCGAGCAGGCGTGGTGGTACGGCGCCGTCGCGTTCGCCTTCAGCTTCGCCAATTTCCTGACATCGCCGGTCCTCGGCGCACTTTCCGACCGGCATGGGCGCCGGCCGGTGCTGCTGGTGGGCTTCTGCGCCTTGGCGTTGAGCTTCTTCGTGACCGCGTTGGCCCAGGCGCTCTGGGTCCTCATCCTGGTCCGCTTCTTCAGCGGCGCGATGCAGTCGAACCTCTCGGTCGCCAACGCCTACGTCGCCGACATCACCGAGCCGGCGCAGCGCGCCAAGCGCTTCGGCCTGCTCGGGGCGATGTTCGGCCTCGGCTTCATCCTCGGCCCGGTCATGGGCGGCGTGCTCGGAGCGGTCGACCTGCGGTTGCCCTTCGTCGTCGCCGGCACGCTCGCCCTCGTTAACCTGCTGTATGGCTGGTACGTGCTGCCGGAGTCGCTGCCGCCTTCGCGCCGCCGCCCGCTCGTCTGGCGAACGGCACTCAACCCGCTCTCGGCCCTGACCGCCCTCGGCCGCCTCGCCGGCATCGGCCTGCTCGTGGCGGTGGTCGCCTGCACGGCGCTCTCGCAGTTCATCCTCTACACGAGCTGGGTTCTCTACACGAGCTTCAAGTTCGGCTGGGGTCCGCTCGAGAATGGCTGGTCGCTGTTCGCGGTCGGCGTCATGTCGGCGCTGGTCCAGGGCCTCCTGCTCGGGCGGCTGCTGAAGCGCTTCTCGCCGCAGCGGCTCGCCGTCGCCGGCCTCGTCTCGTCGACGCTGGCCTACCTGGCGTGGGGCGTGGTGACCGAAGGCTGGATGATGTACGCGGTCATCTTCTGCAACATCCTCGGCTTCACGGTCTCGGCGTCGCTCCAGAGCATCATCTCCGGCGCCGCAGACGCCACCACGCAGGGCCGGACGATGGGGGCGGTGAGCTCGCTGCAGAGCCTGATGGCGGTCGTGGCACCCGTCATCAGCGCGCCGCTCCTCGGCGTCGTCTCGCATTTGCCGCGCGGCGACTGGCGCATCGGCGCGCCGTTCTACTTCTGCGCGCTGCTCCAGTTCGCGGCGCTGGCATTGGCGTGGCTGCACTTCAGCCGGGCCCGGCGTGCCCGCCACGCCGCAGCGGCAGGTCCTGCCTGACACGACCGAAAGCCGGACTCACCGCATGCACGACAAGATCCTCATCCTCGACTTCGGCTCCCAGGTCACGCAACTGATCGCGCGCCGCGTGCGCGAGGCCCACGTGTTCTGCGAGATCCACCCGAACGACGTCGGCGACGACTTCATCCGCGAGTTCGCGCCGAAGGCCATCATCCTCTCGGGCAGCCACGCCTCGACCTACGAGGAGCACGACCTTCGGGCACCGAAGGCGGTGTTCGAGCTCGGCGTGCCGGTACTCGGCATCTGCTACGGCATGTTCACGATGGCTGTTCAGCTCGGCGGCGAAGTGGAGGCGAGCACGCACCGCGAGTTCGGTTACGCCGAGGTTCGGGCACGCGGCCACACCCGACTGCTCGACGGCCTCGAGGATTTCTCCACCGACGCCGGGCACGGCATGCTCAAGGTCTGGAAGAGCCATGGCGACAAGGTCACGGCGCTGCCGCCGGGCTTCCAGCTCATGGCTTCGACGCCGAGCTGCCCGATCGCCGGCATGGCCGACGAGGTCCGCGGCTACTACGGCGTGCAGTTCCATCCCGAGGTCACGCACACGGTGAAGGGGCGCGAGCTTCTCGAGCGTTTCGTGCTCGACATCGCCGGTGCCAGGCCCGACTGGGTGATGGGCAACTACATCGACGAGGCGGTGGCGGGAATCCGCGAGCAGGTCGCAGGCGACGAGGTCATCCTCGGCCTCTCGGGCGGCGTCGACTCGAGCGTCGCCGCCGCGCTGATCCACAAGGCGATCGGCGACCGGCTCACCTGCGTGTTCGTCGACCACGGCCTCCTGCGCAAGGACGAGGCGCGGCTCGTGATGGAGATGTTCGCCGAGCGACAGCACATCAGGGTGATCGCCGTCGATGCGAGCGAGAAGTTCCTCGGCGAGCTCGCCGGCGTCACCGACCCGGAAGTCAAGCGCAAGATCATCGGCAAGGAATTCGTCGACGTCTTCGTGCACGAGGCCGGCAAGCTGAAGCAGGCCAGGTGGCTGGCCCAGGGCACGATCTATCCCGACGTGATCGAGTCGGGCGGCGCCGCCAATTCCAAGGGCGCGAAGAAGGCGATCACGATCAAGAGCCACCACAACGTCGGCGGCCTGCCGGCCAAGCTCGGCCTGAAGCTGCTCGAGCCCTTGCGCGAGCTCTTCAAGGACGAGGTGCGCGAGCTCGGCGTCGCGCTCGGCCTGCCGC
>JBBRFB010000092.1:0-14054 GCA_038225015.1 Burkholderiales bacterium | reverse complement strand
TCCGGCTCGCCGGTCGACACCAGCTGCCGCCGGCCTTTCGCGTCGCGCACCGCGCGTACCTTGTCGAAGCTCATGCCGGCCAGCTTGCCGCCCTCGTGCAGGAAGGCCTTGGGCACCAAACAGTCGAGGATGGGAATGCCTTCGTGGATGGCGTCTTCCTTTTCCCAGGGCGACGCCTTCATCTCCTCGAACGGCGAACGGACGATGACCTTGACCTCGCTGCCGCCGAGGCGCCGGGAACTCCGACAGCAGTCCATCGCCGTATTGCCGCCACCGAGAACGATGACGCGCCGGCCGATCGAGGTGACGTGACCGAACGAGACCGACGAGAGCCAGTCGATGCCGATGTGGATGTTCGCCGCCGCCTCGTTGCGGCCCGGGATGGCGAGGTCGCGCCCGCGCGGTGCCCCCGAGCCGACGAAGACCGCGTCCCAGCCGTCGGCGAGCAGGGCGCGCATCGAGTCGACGCGCGAGCCGCCGCGGAACTCGGCGCCGAGGCGAAGGACGTAGCCGGTCTCCTCGTCGATGATGTGCTCGGGCAGGCGAAAGCGCGGGATCTGCGAGCGGATCATGCCGCCGGCCTTGTCGTCGCCGTCGAAGACGACGACCTCGTAGCCCAGCGGGGCGAGGTCGCGGGCCACGGTGAGCGAGGCCGGGCCAGCGCCGACGCAGGCGATGCGCCGGCCGTTCGTGGGCGCCGACAGGCGCGGCAGAAGCTGCGTGATGTCGTCCTTCAAATCCGCGGCGACGCGCTTGAGCCTGCAGATGGCGACCGGCTCCGGGCGTTCGGCCTGCGCCTCCTCGACCCGACCGCGCCGGCAGGCCGGCTCGCACGGGCGATCGCAGGTGCGACCGAGGATGCCGGGAAAGACGTTCGACTCCCAGTTGACCATGTAGGCCGCGGTGTAGCGGCCCGCCGCGATGAGGCGGATGTATTCAGGGACCGGGGTGTGCGCCGGACAAGCCCACTGGCAGTCGACGACTTTATGGAAATAGTCGGGATCTCCGATATCGGTGGCCTGCACGATCCCTTTCCGCGCCGGCGGCGCTTCGGAACAGCCGCCGCGCTGCCTGGCGCTCCAGCGACTTTCGAATCCTAGGACGAGCGACGCCCGATGTCAGCAGCAGGGTTGCAAAGTGGCAACGTACGGGGGGCCAAGGCCGACGAGCAGCACGGCCGAGCTGAGGGTACCTCGAAGACATGTGGTTGCATACAGTCCTGTTCGAATGTACAGTGAAGAGGAAAGGAGACCTCGAATGCCATCCGCTTTTCGCCAGCTCTATCGCCCGAAGCCTCATCGCACGCCCGCCTGGCTGCGCCGGATCTGGCTCTGGCTCTGATCGTCCTGTGCGATATTGGGGTTCGAACGCAGCGTCAGTCTTGGCAGAGGAGGTGCGACGCCTGAGTCGCGATCGCTGCCGGGCTCTCGGGGGTCAAGATCGCCCCAGGGGTAGTCGAACTGGGTATGTTAGTTGACATAATATACATCGTAGCGCATCAATAAATGCGCCTTGAAGGCGCCCCCGTCAGCCTAGCAGCGACGGAATCGGTTCCAGCGTGTCGTCGTTCGCTGCCTCGGAGTCGCCATCCGTGATCTCGATCGCCTCGATTTCCTCGTCGAAGGCCTTGGTCTCGACCAGCGGCTTTTCTGGCCGGGGCTTGTCGAGCGGCCTGCAGATCGTGCTTTTCAGGCGCGCCAGCCGGTCCGAGCGCTCGAGGGCCGCAAACACGACCTCCGGAGCGGTCATCAGGGCAAACGGGTTGACGGGTTCGTTCGATTCGTTGAATTCGCTGTTGAGTGACATGGCGCGCTCCGGGGTTCGGGATGCGCCAATGTACGGAGCAGGCCAACGGGCAGAAAGACAGCGCGGCACCAATCACCTTGTCAGGCAGCCACTGACAAGGCTGTCAGTCAGTCAACGATAGAACGAAGATGAAAGTCGGACATTTCTTATGATTGACATATAGATGAAGGCGATATCGAAAGTGAAATGTCACTTCTACCGACGACGCAACTCAATGTCTTGCAAGGCAAACTTAAAGTGAATTCTGAGAAGTTTGCGGCGCTCGCTCGGACACGGTCCGCCAGAACAGCGCCTCGAAGTTGCGACTGGTCGCTTCGGCCACCGTCTCGACGGGCAAGCACTTGAGGTCGGCGAGTTGGCGCGCGACCCATGGCACGTAGGCAGGCGAGTTCGTCCGCCCCCGGTGCGGCACCGGCGCAAGGTACGGGCTGTCGGTCTCGACCAGGCAGCGCTCGAGGGGGACGAATGCCGCCACGGCGCGCAGGTCGGCCGCGGTCTTGAAGGTGAGGATCCCCGAGAACGAGATGTAGAAGCCGAGGTCAAGCGCGGCGCGGGCGACGTGGGCGGTCTCCGTGAAGCAATGGAACACGCCGGTGGCCCGAGTGGCGCCCTCCTCGCGCAGAATGGCCAGCGTATCGGCGGAGGCGCTTCGCGTGTGGATGACCAGCGGCAGCGCGCTCGCCACAGCGGCCCGGATATGCACCCGGTACCGCTCCCGCTGCCAGGCCATGTCGGCGACGCTGCGTTCGCCGAGCCGAAAGTAATCGAGGCCGGTCTCGCCGATGGCGACGACACGTGGCCGCCTGGCCAGCGCGAGCAGAGCGTCGACCGACGGCTCGGTGACGCCTTCGTTGTCGGGATGCACGCCGACGCTGCACCAGAAGTTGTCGTGCTGGGTCGCGAGCCTGTGCACGCTCTCGAACTCCTCGAGCGTCGTGCAGATGCACAGCGCGCGGTCGACGTCGGCGGCCGCCATCGCCGCGCGGATCTCCGGGAGCTTCTCCGCCAGCTCCGGAAAACTCAGGTGGCAGTGGGAGTCGACGTACATGCGGTCCTTGGCGGCGCAGGGTGCCGCCGTCGCGGTACCGGCGGCACCCTCAGACGGTCTGGGTCGGCTTGGCCGACGAGAGCGAGGTGCCGAGCGTCTCCTCGATCCGCTGCTTCAAGGTCCGGCTCTTCTCGTCGGCCGGGAAGCGGACGCCGACGCCCTGGGTGCGGCCGCCCGAGGCGTTCGGCGGCGTGATCCAGCCCACCTTGCCCGCCACCGGGTAGCGCTGCGGGTCCTCCGGGAGCGACAGGAGCAGGTAAATGTCCTCGCCGAGCTTGTAGTCGCGGGTCGTCGGCACGAAGATGCCGCCGTCGTTGAACATCGGCATGTAGGCGGCGTAGAGCGCGCCCTTCTCGCGAAAGACGAGCTGGATGACGCTCGGCCGCGCCGGTGCCGGCGCGGCCGCAGCGGCGCCGGGAGTAGGGGCACGCGTGGCCGGTTCGCTCATCGTTCCGAGTGTAGCGAACGGGTCCTGGCCGCGCCCCCCCGTGAGCGCGGCGTATTCAACGCTTGGCGCCCCTGCTCGACCAGGGTCTCGAGCGTGAGCTCGACGTTCCACGGATGCTCGACGTCACGGGCGACGCGCTTCAGCTCCCGGGCCCACGCCAGCAGCGAGACCAGACGCGCGCCAACGCCGAGGGCGGCCGCAGGAAAGTAGCGCGGCGGCGCGCTGCAGGCGATCGCGAGCGCGTCGTGGCAAAGCTTCTGCAGCGCATCGACGGCCATCGGCAACGGCCAGCCTCTCAGCGTCGAGGCGTCGCCCGCCGCGACGCGGGCCGGCAGGCCTCGCCACGACGCGGCGTCGAGGCCCTGCCGGGCCCAGGCCAGCGCCTCTTCCGGCTGGCCGCCGCAGGCCGCCAGCAGGACCTCGGGCTGGGCGACGCCCTGCCCGGCGAGCCAGTCGCTCGCGACCACCGTCGCGGGAATACGCACGGCCAGCGCCTCGCAGCGGCTGCGGATGGTCGGCAGCAATTCGTCGGCGGCGGCGCTGCTCAGCAACAGCCGGGCCGCGCCGGGAGGCTCCTCGAGCGTCTTCAGCAGGGCGTTGGCGGCGACGACGTTCATCCGCTCGGCCGGATGGATCAACACCACCTTGCCGCGGCCGCGTGCGGAGCTCGTCGACGTGAACGCGATGGCGTCGCGGATCGCCTCGATCCGGATCTCCTTGCTCGGCTTCTTGCGGCCGGCCTTGTCGCCAGTGCCCTCCTCCGCGTCGGCCGACCCCTGCCAGCCGAGCCGTTCGCGCTCGGCGTCGGGAACGATCACGCGCAGGTCGGGGTGGGTCCGGGCCCGCAGCAGGCTGCACGCCGCACAGTGCCCGCACGCCGGCTGGTCCGGCTGGCGCGTCTCGGATTCGCAGAGCCAGGCTTCGGCCAGCGCCATCGCCAGCTCGAACTGGCCGATGCCGCGGGGCCCGTGAACGAGCAAGGCGTGCCCGTGCTGCGTCCGCAGCGCCGCGGCGAGTGGCGCGGCGAGCCACGGCAGCGGAAGCGCGGCGGCCGGCGCGTCCGGCCGCGTGGGCGAGCGTGTCGTGGCCATGGCCTTAGTGCGAAGGCGGCATAGCCAGCAGCGTACCGAGCGCGGCGCGGATCTGCGTCGACACGGTGTCCCGCTCGAGCGACGAGTCGATCCGAACAAAGCGCTCCGGCGCCGCACGCCGGCGCGACTCGTAGCCGGCGCGCACGCGGGCAAAGAAGGCGACGTCTTCCGACTCGAAGCGATCGGCCTGGCGGGCGCTGGCCCGTCGCGCCGCGGCAATTTCCGGCTCGACGTCGAACCAGAGCGTGAGATCCGGATGGAGCCCCTCCTGCACCCATTCCTCGAGCATCGCCAGGCGCTCGATAGGTTGGCCCCTGGCGAAGCCCTGGTAGGCGAAGGTGGCGTCGCTGAAGCGGTCGCAGACGACGATGTCGCCGCGCCCGAGCGCCGGGCCAATGACGCGTTCGATGTGGTCGCGCCGGGCCGCGAAGACGAGCAGCGCCTCGCTGATCGCCGGCATCGGTTCGTGAAGGACGAGCTCGCGCAGCCGTTCGGCCAGGGGCGTGCCACCAGGCTCGCGGGTGCAGACGACAGTGAGTCCGGCGGCGCGAAGCCACTCCGCGGTGGGCGCGACGTGGGTCGACTTCCCGGCGCCGTCGATGCCCTCGAACGTGATGAAGCGGCCCTTCATGGCGAGGAGGTCTTGCGCTGGAAGCGGTTGACGGCCCGGTTGTGATCGGCCAGGTTCTCGCTGAACTCGCTGCTGCCGTCGCCGCGGGCGACGAAATAGAGCGCCTTGGTCGGCTCCGGCCGGACCGCGGCAAGCAGGGCGGCCTTGCCCGGCGCGGCGATCGGCGTCGGTGGCAGGCCAGTGCGGGTGTAGGTGTTGTAAGGCGTATCGGCGAGCAGGTCGCGCTTTCGCAGGTTGCCGTCGAACGCAGGGCCGAGGCCGTAGATCACGCTCGGGTCGGTCTGCAGGGGCATGCCGCGGCGCAGGCGATTGACGAGCACCCCCGCCACCAGCCCGCGGTCGCTCTCGACGCCAGTTTCCTTCTCGACGATCGACGCCAGCGTCAAGGCCTCGTCGGCATCGTGCAGCGGGCTGTCGGGCGCCCGCTCCTGCCAGGCCACCGCCAGCCGCTGACCCATGGCGCGGTGGGCGCGCTTGAGCACCGCGAGGTCGGTCGTGCCCTTGCTGTAGGCATAGGTGTCGGGGTGAAAGCGCCCTTCCGGCGAGACGCCAGGCGCGCCGAGCGCGGCCATGATCTCGGCATCGCTCATCGCGGCCGTGGTCGGCTTGAGCGCCTCGGCCCGGGCCAGCTCGGCGCGGAACTGGCGGAAGGTCCAGCCCTCGTTGAAGCGAACGGTCGCCGCCGACTCGTCGCCGCGAACCATCTTCTCGAGCAGGCCGATCGGCGTCGTTCCGGTCTCGACCTCGTAGCTTCCGGCGCGGATCCGGCGCGCCTGCCCCGACCAGCGGAACCACTCGTAGAGCACGGTCGGCGACACATCGACGCCGGCCCCGACCCAGCCGTCGGCGATCTGGCGCGGCGAGCTGCCCGGTTCGATCGACAGCTCGACCGGCGTTGCCGCGAGTGCGAGCGGACGATGCAGCCAGGCATAGGCGGCGATGGCGGCTGCGCCCGCGACGACCGCGATCAGGAGGCTTGCGGAAACGACCCAGCGAGCTGTCTTCATCCCCTGTCGCTCGCCCTGTTCGCCGTCGGTCCGATGCCTGTGACCCTCATCTCTGCCGATGATAATGGCGCATGACTGCCGACCCCTTGCTCGACGGCGCATGCCGGCTTACCCGGTCGGGCGTGATCCGGGCTCGCGGCGACGACGCGGCTTCGTTCCTGCAAGGCCAGCTGACGAACGATGTCGTCTCGCTCGGGCCCACCGAGGCACGCCTTGCCGGTTTCTGTTCGGCCAAGGGCCGGCTGCAAGCGAGCTTCATCGTGTGGCGGCCGGCGGCCGACGAGTTCTGCCTCGCGTGCCCTGCCGACATCCTCGCGGCGGTGCTGAAGCGGCTGTCGATGTTCGTCCTTCGCGCCAAGTGCCGGCTCGACGATGCCAGCGGCGAGATCGACCTCTGGGGCGTCGTCGGCGCCGCCGCGGCGGCCCGGGTCGGCGACGCCCGGGTCTGGGAACGCCGCATGGCGAACACGTCCTCGCTCGTTCGCCTCCCCGATACCGCCGGCCTGGTGCGCGGTCTCGTCGCATCGCCGGCTGGCGACGCGGGCGCGACGGCCGCCCTGCCCGTCCTTGCTGCCGGGGCCTGGCATTGGCTCGACGTGCAGAGCGGCATCGTCACGATCGAGGCAGCCACGGTCGACCGCTTCGTGCCGCAGATGGTCAACTTCGAGCTGGTCGGCGGCGTCGACTTCAAGAAGGGCTGCTACCCCGGCCAGGAGGTCGTCGCACGCAGCCAGTACCGCGGCACGACCAAGCGCAGGACTTTCCTGTTCGACACCGACGCCGTGGCCCTACCCGGCCAGGACGTGTATGCGGACGGAGCGGTCGGCGAAGCCGCCGGCACCGTCGCCAACGCGGCGGCGAATCCTTCGGGCACCGGCGGCAGCGCGCTGGTCGAGCTTCGCCTCGCTGCCCTCGCGAGCGGCGGCCTGCACCTGGGCGGCCCCGATGGCCCGCGCCTCGTCATGCGCGAGCTCCCCTACGCGGTGCCGATCGACGCCGTCGTCGCCGATTGAGCGCGGCCGGGCCGGCGTGCGCGAGCTTTTCGTCTACTACCGGGTTCGCGAGGCCGACGCGGCGCGCGCGCTGGAGGCCGTCCGGGCGATGCAACTGGAGCTGCGATCCCGCCATCCGACGCTGGTCGCGTGCCTCCTGAAGCGCCCGCATGGCGCCGCCGAAGTGCAGACGTGGATGGAAACCTATTCCGGCGTCGATGACGACGTCGCCCTGCGCGCCGCGGTGCAAGCCGCGGCGCTCGGTTGGGCGCATCTCGTCGATGGCCCTCGCCATGTCGAGGAGTTCGAGCCGTTCGCCGACGGCGAGGGCGGTGACGGGGCGCAGAGGCCCGTGTGACTCGACCAGCGGCCTCCGCTCGACCCGGTCAGGCGTGAGCCGGCGCTAGATGGCCCGCGACATCTCGATGTGGCCGATGCCGGCCTCGTCGAACTCCGGCCCGCGGCGAGCAAAGCCGGCCCGCTCGTAGAACGGCGCCGCCGACAGCTGGGCGTGCAGCACCGCCTCGCGGTCGCCGCGGGCCCGGGCCGCATCGAGCAAGGCGTCGAGCACGGCCCGGCCGACGCCGTTGTGCCGCGAGCTGGCGACGACGGCCATGCGGCCTATCTTGGCGACCCCCGGCACGTGCTCGAGCAGCCGTCCCGTCGCGAGAGGCCGGCCGAGCCGGTTGTAGGCGACGGCATGGATCGCGCTTTCGTCGCCCTCGTCCCATTCCATCTCGGCCGGGATGCCCTGCTCGCCGACGAAGACGTCGGTGCGGATGCGACCAGCGGCCTCGCCGAGCTCGTGCCAGCTGCCCAGGCGCAGCTCGACCATCGGGCGGGCCGCCTCGAACCCCTCGAGCAGCTCGCGCAGTGGCGCGGGCACGGCCTTCGAGCGTTCTCCCTCCGGATCGGCGAACACGTACACCAGCTCTCCTGACACCAGGAGACGCTGCTGGCGGAACACCGCGGCGCTGAACACGATCGACGAGTTGCCGATGCGCGCGCACCTGAGGCCGACGTCGAGCACGTCGTCGTAGCGCGCAGAGGCGTGGTATTCGAGCGTGGCCTTGCGCACGAACAGGTCGCCGCCCAGCGACGCCATCGTCTCGGCATAGGGAATCGCCAGCGCCCGCCAGTAGCCGGCGATGGCGGTGTCGAAGTACATCAGGTAGTGGCCGTTGAAGACGATCTTCTGGGCGTCGATCTCGGCCCAGCGCACCCGCAGGCGCTCGAAGAAGCGAAATTCCGAAGGCTGCATACGGGTCCGGACAGTGCGTCGGTCGAGTGTGCCAGACTGCCACCATGGCTCTCATCCTCTACATCACCCAGGTCCAGTTCGACCACGGCGCGCTCGCCCTGCTGCCCGACGAATGCGTGAAGGCGAACATCACCAAGCCGCTCATCGTCACCGATGCCGGCGTGCGCGCCGCGGGGCTTCTCGACCGGGCCGTCACCGCGCTCGGCGCCATGCCGCACGCCGTGTTCGACGAGACGCCGTCGAATCCCAACGAAGCGGCCGTTCGCCTGGCCGCCAAGCGGTTCGTCGAGAACGGCTGCGACGGGCTCGTCGCCGTCGGCGGCGGATCGAGCATCGACCTGGCCAAGGGCGTGGCGATCATGGCCACCCACGAAGGACCGCTCAAGACCTACGCGACCATCGAAGGCGGCAGCCCGAAGATCAGCGCGCGCGTGGCGCCCCTGATTGCGGTGCCGACCACTGCCGGAACCGGCAGCGAGGTTGCACGCGGCGCCATCGTCATCGTCGACGACGGCAGGAAGCTCGGCTTCCACAGCTGGCACCTGGTGCCCAAGACCGCCCTCTGTGACCCGGAGCTGACGCTCGGCCTGCCGCCGTTCCTGACGGCGGCGACCGGCATGGACGCGATCGCGCACTGCATGGAGACCTTCATGGCGCCCGCCGTGAATCCGCCGGCTGACGGCATCGCCCTCGACGGCCTCGAGCGGGCCTGGAGGCACATCGAGACAGCGACCCGCGACGGCAGCGACCGCGAGGCGCGCTGGAACATGATGAGTGCCAGCATGCAGGGCGCGATGGCGTTCCAGAAAGGCCTCGGCTGCGTCCACAGCCTGAGCCACAGCCTGGGCGGCGTGAATCCGAAGCTGCATCACGGCACTTTGAACGCCCTCTTCCTGCCGGCCGTCGTCCGCTTCAATTCGACCGCGGATTCGATCGTGCGCGAGAAGCGGCTAGAGCGCATGGCGTACGCGATGGGGCTCGCGCCCACCGGAAGCGCCGCCGAGGCCGTGGCCGAGGCCATCGTGTCGATGAATGCACGCCTCGGGCTGCCGTCGGGCCTGGCTGCGCTCGGCGTCGGGCGCGACCTTTACGACCGCGTCATCGACGGCGCCATGGCCGACCATTGCCACAAGACCAACCCGCGCCTCGCGACCCGCGACGACTACGTGCGGATGCTCGACGACTCGATGTAGATCGTCGTTTCACGGACCTCGGTGACCTGGGTTACCTCGGTCACCTCAACGGGCGCGGCTGCCAAGTCAACGGGCATCGTCGCTTCGGAAGCGACGGTCACCGGGGCCGCGGACGGCGCGCCGGGAGATGCCTCCGGCCAGGCCGCGAGGTACTCGCGCCAATGGCTCTCGTCGAGAGCGCCCAGCGATTCGCGCACGAGCGCGATCTCGCGCTCGTACTCCGACTCGGTGAAGCCGCCGCGCATCTTCTGGAAGCGACAGTAGAGGAGATACGTGTTCATCACGTCGGTCTCGCAGTAGCGCCGGATGTCGTCGCGCTGGCCGGCGAGGTACGCCGAGTAGACCTGCGAGCCGTCCATGCCGAGCTTGCCGGGAAAGCCGCACAGCTTGGCCATGGCGTCGAGCGGCGCGTTGCCGCGCGGCTGGTACATCGCCAGCAGGTCCATCAGGTCGAGGTGACGCAGGTGGTAGCGGCCGATGTAGTTGTTCCAGCGGTAGTCGCGGTCGTCCTCGCCCATGTCCCAGTACTTGCTGGCGACCACGCCATGGCGCAGACCTCGGTAGTGCAGCACCGGCAGGTCGAAGCCGCCGCCGTTCCAGCTCACGAGCTGCGGGGTGTGGCGCTCGACCAGGTTGAAGAACGACTGGACGACGCGCCCTTCCTGGCTCGCCCCGTCGGTTTCGCGGTCGACCAGCGAGTGCACGCGCAGGCCGTCGGCATTGCGGAAGACACAGCTGATGACGAGCACCCGCTGCAGGTGCAGCGGCATGAAGTCGCTCTTGCCGCGTGCCTTGCGCTCGTCGATCTCGGCGGCGTAGACGGACGCGTCGTCGGCGGCTGCGTCCATCCGGCGCAGGGCACGCAGGCCGGCGACGTCGGGAATCGTCTCGATGTCGAAGACGAGAACGGGCGACGACGCCATCGGCTCAGCGCGGCGGCAGCAGCCGGGTTGGATCGATCGGCTTGCCCTGGCGCCGGACCTCGAAATGCAGCTGCACGCTGTCGGCGTCGGTCGAGCCCATCTCGGCGATCTTCTGGCCGCGCTTGACGGTCTGGTCGTCCTTGACGAGCAGCGTCTGGTTGTGCGCGTAGGCCGTCAGGTAGGTCGGGCTGTGCTTGAGGATGACGAGGTTGCCGTAACCGCGCAGGCCCGAGCCTGCGTAGACGACTCGCCCGTCGGCGGCCGCGAGGACGGGATCGCCGGCCTTTCCGCGAAACACGAGTCCCTTGTTGCGCGCCTCGTCGAACGGGATCGAGACCGCGGTTGCGACCGGCCACGACCAGGTGATGTCGTCGCCCTCGCGCGTTGCCGACGTCGAGCCGGCGGCGGGCGGCGGCGTGGCCGCCACGGCCGGTGGCGCCGCCACGTTCGCCGGCGACGAGGTGGCGGACGCCGGCGTCGAAGCGGCCGCGCGCGCGTCGAGCGCGCGCGTCTCGACCTTTGCGGCGGCCACGGGCCGGCTGGTGGCTGCGGCCGGATCGATGCCGGGCTGGACGATGCGCAGCGACTGCCCGACCTCGATCAGGTTCGGGTTCTCGAGGTTGTTCCAGCGCACGATGTCGCGCCAGTTCTGGCCGTTGTCGAGCCCGATCCGGATCAGCGTGTCGCCGGGCTTGACGACGTAGTAGCCCGGCCGCGGTGCGGTGTCGGCGACAGCCGCCGCGGCCTCCGGCGCGGAGGCCGGCAACGCGGCGGGCGTTGCGGCCGCCACCGTGGCGCGAGGCGTGGCGGTACGGTCTTCGACCGGAGCGCGGTTCGGGCGATTGGCGCAGCCGGTGAGCGCGAGCGCTGCGGCGACGAGGGTCGCGGCGCCGAGGAGGTGCGCGCGCGAGGCAGGGAGCAAGGGCATTGAGTCGATTCGTTCAGCGGTCGCCAAACCCCGATTTTAGAGGGACGAAGCGCACCCCCTCGAAGAGGCTGCGTCGATAGCCGTCTTCACCGCGGTCGACAACCATCAGCGCCTGCCCGCGCTCGCCCTGCTCGATCGGCGACACCAGCCGGCCACCGACCGCGAGCTGCGCCAGCCACGGCTCGGGGATGGCTGCGCCGCCGGCGGCGGCGACGATGCTGTCGTAGGGCGCGCCCGGGCCGTGGCCGAGCATGCCGTCGCCATAGACCAGGCGAAGGCGCGATGAGCGCATCGGCTCGAGCAGGGCTCTCGCCTTGTCGTGCAGCGGCTTCAGTCGCTCGACGGACACGACCCGTCGGCCGAGCTCGCCGAGAAGCGCGGCCTGGTAGCCGCAGCCGGTGCCGATCTCGAGGACGCTGCCGAGGTGGCCCTGGGCGCGCGCGTTCACGCCGTCCAGGAGCAGCTCAAGCATGCGGGCGACCACCGACGGCTTGGAGATCGTCTGGCCATGGCCGATCGGCAGGCTGGTGTCCTCGTAGGCCTGGGTCACCAGCGCCGGGTCGACGAACCGGTGGCGCGGGATCAGCGCGAACGCCGCCAGCAGGGGCTCGCTCGCGATGCCGCCGGCGCGAAGGCGGTCGGTCATGCGTCGCCGCACGTCGGCCGAATCGAGGCCGAGGCCGGCCGGTGCGGCCTTTCGGTGGGTATCGGCGTGGGCGCTGGCGACCTGCCGCTGCGGCCGCAGCAGCGTGTCCCGCGCAGGAACCGCATCGACCCGGCCACGCCCCGAGACGGCGGGCCGCCAGTGATCCATCTGCAGCGGAAACCTTCGCGGCGGCCGATCGGCACCACTCATGGCGCCGGCTTGCCCATCCATTCCCGCCAGGTCGGCAAGGTGTCGTGGTCGGTCAGGTCGACCTGCAAGGGCGTCACCGAGACCTGTCCGTTCGAGGTGGCATGGAAGTCGGTACCCGGGCCGGCCTCGCGGGCGTTGCCGGCCGGTCCGATCCAGTACAGCGTGTCGCCGCGCGGGCTCACCTGCTTGATCACCGGCTCGCTGGCGTGGCGCCGACCGAGCCTCGTGATCTGCCGCGGCAGCCGGTCGGCGTCGGCTCGGTTCGGGATGTTGACGTTGAGCAGGAAGTGCCGAGGCGTTGGCGGATCGCGCAGCACGTGCTCGATCACGCTGCGCGCGACGCGGGCCGCGGCGTCGAGATGCAGCCAGCCTTTTTCAACCTGTGAAAAGGCGATTGCCGGAATGCCGAACAGGAATCCTTCCATCGCCGCGGCAACGGTGCCCGAATACAGCGTGTCGTCGCCCATGTTGGCGCCCTGGTTGATGCCGGAGACGACCAGGTCGGGCCGTTGCTCGAGCAGGCCCGACAGCGCGACGTGGACGCAGTCGGAGGGCGTGCCGTTGATGTAGCGGTGGCCCGCCGGCGTCGAGTAGACCGAGAGGCCACGGTTCAGCGTCAGCGAGTTCGACGTGCCGCTCGCGTTCTGCTCGGGTGCAACCACGTCGAGATCGCCGAGGCCCTCGCAGGCCCTGATCAGCGCAGCGAGCCCGGGGGCGAGGTAGCCGTCATCGTTCGCCACGAGGATGCGCATGGCTGGATTGTAGGCAGCGCGCCTGCAGACTCCGGCTGCGGCGAAGGGTACTGCGTATGATGCCCCGCCGACCCGCCGTCGGCGCTCGATACGCGAACTCGAAAGGCTCGACCATGCACGCCTGGCTCTGCGAAAACCCGATCGGCGTCGAGGCGCTGCAGTGGAAGGAACTGCCCCTGGCGCAGCCCAAGGCGGGTGAGGTCCGGATCGCCATCCGCGCCGCGAGCCTCAATTTCCCCGACCTGCTGATCGTCCAGAACAAGTACCAGATGAAGCCGCCTCTGCCCTTCGTTCCGGGCTCCGAATACGCCGGCGTGGTCGATGCGGTGGGCGAAGGCGTCACCCGGCTGAAAGTGGGCGATCCGGTCGCCGCGTTCGGCGGCACCGGCGGCTTCGCGACCCACTCCGTCGCCAACGTCTCGCTCGTCGTGCCGCTCGCTCCCGGCTTCGCCTTCGAGGACGCGGCGGCCTTCATCCTCACCTACGGCACGACGCATCACGCGCTCATCGACCGCGCCGCGCTGAAGGCAGGCGAGACGCTGCTCGTGCTCGGTGCCGCCGGCGGCGTCGGCACGGCAGCGATCCAGATCGGCAAGGTCGTCGGCGCCCGCGTCATCGCCGCCGCGTCGAGCGACGAGAAGTGCGAGCTCTGCCGCTCGCTCGGCGCCGACGCGACGATCAACTACAGCAGCACCAGCATTCGCGACGAGATCAAGGCGCTCACCGAGGGCAAGGGGCTGGACGTCGTCTACGATCCGGTGGGCGGCGACCTCGCCGAGCCGGTGTTCCGCTCGATCGCGTGGCGAGGGCGCTACCTCGTCGTCGGTTTCGCCCAGGGCGGAATTCCGGCCCTGCCGCTCAACCTCGCGCTCCTGAAGGGAGCCTCGATCGTCGGCGTCTTCTGGGGCGAATTCGCGCGTCGCGAGCCAAAGGCCAATGCCGCCGCGCTCGCCGAGCTGGCGCGCTGGTACGCCGAAGGAAAGGTCAAGCCGGTGATCGACCGCCTGATGCCGATGCGCGAGCTGCCTGCCGCCTTTGCCCGCATGGGCAGCCGCCAGGTGCGCGGCAAGCTGGTGATGACGAACGGCTGAGGCGGTGAGGTGGGGTGGCTGATGGGG
>JBBRFB010000091.1:0-14210 GCA_038225015.1 Burkholderiales bacterium | reverse complement strand
GAGCCGCGCGGCGAGCACCTTGAGGCCCTTCACGTCGACCGCCTGTGCCGTCAGGTCGCCGCCCTGCGACGTCGCCAGCCGGCCTTTCAGGGTGGCCAGCTCCTTCTCGAGCCCGCGCACGTGCTCGAGCACCTGGGCCAGACGCGCCGGCACTTCTGCAGGCGACGACCGGAGCGCGCCGGCCAGCCGCTGCACCGTGCCTTCGAGCGACTGCAGGTAGGCGAGCGCGTTGTCGCCGGTGACGGCCTCGACGCGACGGATCCCGGCGGCGACGCCGCTCTCGGCGACGATCTTGAACAGGCCGATGTCGCCGGTGCGCTCGACGTGGGTGCCACCGCAGAGCTCGCGGCTGGTGCCGATGTCGAGCACGCGTACCTCGTCGCCGTACTTCTCGCCGAACAGCATCATCGCGCCGAGCTTCTGCGCCTCGTCGATCGGCAGCACGCGGGCGTTCGTGGCATGGTTTTCGAGGATCTCGGCGTTGACGATCTGCTCGACGCGGCGGATCTGCTCGTCGGTCATGGGCGCGTTGTGGGCGAAGTCGAAGCGCGTGCGTCCCGGCGTCACCAGCGAGCCCTTCTGCTGCACGTGCTCGCCGAGCACCTCGCGCAGGGCCTTGTGCATGAGGTGAGTGGCGCTGTGGTTGCGCACCGTCTTCGCGCGCCGCTCGACGTCGACCCGGGCGTTGACGACGTCGCCGACCCGGACCTCACCCTCGACGACGCGGCCTTCGTGGCCGAACACGGCGGCCTGGATCTTCACCGTGTCCTCGACGATGACGCGCGTGGTGGCGTTGCGCAGCTCGCCGGTGTCGCCGACCTGCCCGCCCGACTCGGCGTAGAACGGCGTGTGGTCGAGCACGACCACCGCGTCGTCGCCGGCACGCGCCACGTCGGCCGCGCTGCCGTCGACGTAGAGCGCGACCACCCTGGCGCTGTCGTGCGAGAGGCCTTCGTAGCCATGAAAGGTGGTGTCGGCGCCGCTGTAGGCCAGGCCCTGCGCGACCTTGAACTTGCCGGCGGCCCGCGCCTGCTCTCGCTGTCGACCCATGGCTGCATCGAAGCCGGCGTTGTCGACGGCGACGTCGCGCTCGCGGCTGACGTCGGCCGTGAGGTCGAGCGGGAAGCCGTAGGTGTCGTGCAGCTTGAAGGCGACGTCGCCGCCGAGCGTGCGTGCGGCGCCCGTCGCCGGCAGCGCGGCGATCGCCGATTCGAGGATCTCCATGCCGTTGGCGATCGTCTGGAAGAACCGCTCCTCCTCCTGACGCAGCACGTCGGTCGCGCGCTGCCCGTCGCGACGCAGCTCCGGGTAGGCATCGCCCATCTGCACGGCCAGGTCGGCGACGAGCTTGTGGAAGAAGGGCTTCCTGGCGCCGAGCTTGTAGCCGTGGCGAATCGCCCGCCGAGTGATCCGCCTGAGGACGTAGCCGCGGCCCTCGTTGCCCGGGATGACGCCGTCGACGACGGTGAAGGCGCAGGCGCGGATGTGGTCGGCGATGACCTTGAGCGACGGGCTGTCGGGATCGCAGCCGCTCGACGAGCCCCCGGGCCCTCCGGCGCCGGCCTCGTCGACGACCCGCTTGGCGGCCGCGAGCAGGGCCACGAAAAGGTCGATCTCGTAGTTCGAGTGCACGTGCTGGAGCACCGCGGTCAGCCGCTCGAGGCCCATGCCGGTGTCGACGCTCGGCTTCGGCAGCTTGTGCATCACGCCCGCCTCGTCGCGGTTGAACTGCATGAACACGTTGTTCCAGATCTCGATGTAGCGGTCGCCGTCTTCCTCGGGCGAACCGGGCGGGCCGCCCGGGATGCCGGGGCCGTGGTCGTAGAAGATCTCGCTGCACGGGCCGCACGGGCCGGTATCGCCCATCATCCAGAAGTTGTCGGAGGCGTAGCGTGCCCCGTTGTTGTCGCCGATGCGCACGATGCGCTCCGCGGGGAGGCCGATGTCGTTCCTCCAGATGCCGTAGGCCTCGTCGTCCTCGGCGTAGACGGTCGCCCAGAGCCGCTCCTTCGGCAGCTTGTAGACCTCGGTCAGCAGCTCCCAGGCGAACGTCAGGGCGTCCTTCTTGAAGTAGTCGCCGAAGCTGAAGTTGCCGAGCATCTCGAAGAACGTCTGGTGCCGGGCCGTGTAGCCGACGTTCTCCAGGTCGTTGTGCTTGCCGCCGGCGCGGATGCACTTCTGCGAGGTGACGGCGCGCACGTAGGGCCGCTTGTCGAAGCCGAGGAAGACGTCCTTGAACTGGTTCATCCCGGCGTTGGTGAAGAGCAGCGTCGGGTCGTCTCCCGGCACGACCGGGCTCGACGGCACGACCGTGTGTCCCTTCGACTCGAAGTAGGCAAGGAAAGTGGAGCGGATCTCGGAGACGTTCATCGGGTCATTGGGGCCAGGGCTTGGTCGCAGACGCGCACGCGCCGGCAAGACCGCAATGGTAGGCGGTCGACGGTGCCGGCATCGCCCCGTGCCGGGGACCGGCTCAGCCGTCGTCGTTGGCCGCGGCCCGGTCGCGGCCGTGCGCGTCGCGCGCGTGCCGGGCCGCGGCAAGGTTGCCGGCCGGCGCCGCGGCGGCCAGCGCGACTGCCCGGCGCAGCAACTTGTCAGCGGCCTTGCCGTCCTGCGGGAACCGGCTCGTCCCGGTGGCGACCGCGACCTCGATCTCGCGGCCGCCGACCTGGAACGGCGCGACGAGCGCGGCGACGAGCTTGGCCGTGACGCGTTCGGCGTCGGCCGGCGAGAGCAGGGAGACGAGCAGCACGGCGAACGAGCCGTCGTCGAGTGCCGCGACGACGTCGCTGGCGCGCACGCCGGCGCGCAGGCGCACGGCGATCTTTCGCAGCAGGGTGTTCTGCGCCTCGGGCTCGCCGGCGCCGTCGAGCCCTTCGATGCGCAGCGCCAGCACCGCCATCGGCGCCGGCTCGCGCTCGCGCAGGGCGAGCAGCTGGCTCAGGTGCTCGTTGAGCTGCTGCCGATGCGGCAGCCGGGTGGCGGGGTCGGTGGCATAGGCGGACTCGCGACCGCGGGCGCGACGCCAGCGCTCGACGGCGAAGCCGATACGCCGCCAGCCTGCGTCGCCGGCAAGCTCGTCGGGCGAGACGACGTCCTGGGCGCCGCGCTGGAGCCACTCGCCAGCGTCTTCGTCGTCCGGATCCAGAAGCACGACGACGAGCGCCGCCCGCGCCACCAGGCGTTCGACCTCGGCGACAGCGGAAGCGGCAGCGGCGAGCCCCCCTTCGACGACGACGGCGGCGACGTCGCGGGCGTCGCCTGCCGCAGCGACGACGGCCGACGCGGCGACAAGCGTGTCGTGGAACTCGACCTCGAAGCCGTCACCAGGAGACGACGACGGGCCTGCACTGGCCGCCAAGCGCGGCATCCCGACGACGAGCACGCGCAACGGTTCGTTCATGCGAGAGTGTGGACGACGATTCGCTGTCTCGTCGTTCGATTCCTTGTCTCGTCGATTTATACCGCAGCGCCGATCGGCGCCCCCGGGAAGAAATCGCGAGAAGGCTAGAAGCGCTTTTTCCAGCCGACGCTGAATCCCCCCGGCAGGATGCCGACGGAAAGCGAAGTCGTGCGCGAGTGGGCATAGGCGCCGATCGCGGAGCCGATCAGGAAGCTCGCCAGCACGTCCGACTGCCAGTGCGCGCGCGAGCGGACGCGTGCGATGCCGTCGTAGACCGGCAGCAGCTCGAGCGCCCAGACCTCGGGGTGGTCGGCGCCGTATTCGAGGATGAAAGGCGTGACGGCGGTGGTGATCTCCATCACCTCGCCGCTCGGAAAGCTCTTGTGCCCGTGACCCTTGAACCACTGGTTCGGATCGTCGTTCTGGCTCGGGCGGGGCCGGCTGAACGCGACCTTGAGCCCTTCCGAGGTGATGGCGCCGACCGCCATCGAGTCGACCGACTGCCAGAGCGTGTGGCCGAGGCGGCTGTCGTTGCCTTCCCATAGCGCCCCGCCGACGACGAGCAGCGCCGTCGCATCCTGCAGGAAGAGCTGGTTGCCACGCCGCCAGATGCCGCGTCCGTCTCCGGCATCGACGGCATGATCGATGCCAAGCGGCCCGCCTCCGGCTTGGGCGACCGGGATCGCCACCGCCATCGCCAGCGCCGCTGCGGCCCGTCGGCAGCGGCGCCGCCATGTCGTGTGCGCGTTGTCCATGCAACGAGGCTACGAGGTACTTCGTGTACCGACCGTGGAGCTGGCGTCGACCGTGCGTGGGGGATCGACTCCGAAGCGATGTTCGACACTGGGTTTCGCGAGCTCGGCGCCAGCTCGGCGTGCCGCCATCACCTGGGGGATGGACGTTCCTTCTTCAACTCCGCGCGCGCCGAGTTGACCTGCTCCGCCGATCCGCCGCCTGCGCGCAGCGCGGTAACCTCGCCGGCGTCGAGCGGCTTCAAGGGCGTTGGTCGCAGCCGGTGGTTGTCCCAGGCCTGCCTGATGTAGCCCACGACCGCAGCGATCTCCGAGTCGCTGAGCACGTCGAGCGGCGGCATCACGCTGTCGAACGTGTGCTCCCCGACGCGGATCTTTCCGTTCAGGCCGAACAGCACCACCCGGGCCGGAAACTCGCGGCTGAGAAACAGGTCGGCATTGTTCGCCAGGGGCGGAAACTGACCCGGCACGCCTTGCCCGTTCGGCAGATGACAGGCCGCGCACTGGTCGCGAAAGACCGCGGCGCCGTCGACGCTCGCGGCACGATCCGCAGAAGACGTCGCTGCGGCAGCGGGCGGCGGACTCGGGCCGAGATAAGTCGCGAGATAGTCGAGGATTTCCGCCCGCTGGTCGTCGGAGATGCGCAGGCCGTACTGCTTCATGCTGTCGAGCAGCTCGCTCCACGTGTCGCGGGGCACGCCGGCCGACTCGGTCAGGTACTGCAGGTCGTGACAGGTTCTGCACTGGCCGTAGACCAGCGCGCGCCCCGGCCCGGGCGGCAGGGCCAGGTCGGCGGCCAGGCAGGGTGCTGTCGACCAGACCGCGCCCGCCGCCATCACGACGCCGCAGACCGCCCTGGCGATGAAGGACCCGCCTGTCACGGACGACCCGCTCAGTCCAGGAGGGCCACGGACGCGCCCCCGGCGCGCCCGATGGCCGCCGTCACGCCATGAGCTCGACGCGATCGGCGCCGTTCCACTCGTAGCCGCGCGGGTTCCAGCGCGTCAGGCCGTCGAGCGGCTGACTCTGGCCGCTGGCGTCGCTGGCGCGGGACATCAGCGTCGTCGGGCCGCTGCCGATGTCGGTGCTCAACGACCAGTGGTGCCAGGCCCAGGGGCTCTCGGCGGGCTTGATCGTCGCTTCCTTCCACGACCTACCGCCGTCGGCCGACACTTCGACCTTGCTGATCTTCGACATGCCGTCGTTGAAGGCGATGCCTGTGATCTCGACCCGGCCGGGCTTCGGCTTGTCTTCGGGCAGCGGCGAGAAGATCACGCTCTTGATCTTCTGGCCGTAGGTCGGCACGCTGTTCTCGAGCGTGTAGTCGTTCGCCTTGAACTGCGCCGGGTCGGCAGGCAGCTGCTTCGGCATCCGGTAGCCCACCGACTGGAACGCACTCGGGTTCTGCGCCGCGGCGAAGAGCAGGACGTTGACCATCTTCACGTTCATGTTGCCGTAGAAGCCCGGGATGATGAGACGCACCGGCCCGCCGTTCGCGGCCGGGATCGGCTCACCGTTCATCTTCAGCGCCAGGATGGCGTGGTCGAGGGCGGGATCGTCGAGTCGGTAGCTCTTGGCGAAGTCGGATCCTTCGGGCGTGGGGGGCTGGTCCCAGCCCTCGGCGGTGAGCCAGGTCGCCGATTTCGCGACGCCCATCTTCAGGCCGTCGACGAAGGGCCGCAACTCGACGCCTTCCCACTCGACGTTGCCCATGCCGCCGTTGTGCCACTGGCCGCCGGCCACCTTCTGCTTGGCGGCGAAGAACGCCCGCCCGTTGCCTGCGCACTGCAGCACCGCGACGCGCTTGACCTGCGGGAGCTTTCGCAGCTGGGCGATGCTCACGTCTCGCGGCCGCTCGACGAGGCCGTCGACACGCAGGTTCCAGTTATCCACCATCTGGGCAGAAGGCGCTGCCGTCGTGCCGTACCAGGCCGCATTGCCCTCATGCGGGTAGTGGAAGCGGATGAACAGGATCTCCTTCGGCGTGTGGGCGTACTTGCGCAACTCGACGAGCGGCGTCTCCATCACGCCCAGCTGCGCGTTGTGCACGATCAGACCGGACTTCTTGCCGAGGATGGCCTGCGCCGAATCGGGGGCGTCGGCGGCGAAGGCCGTTCGGCCGAAGCCAAGGGACAGGCCCGCGACACCGGCCAGGGTGCTGAACGAGCGTCGTGAGATTTGCGAAAAGTGTCGGTCGATCATGGCGTGTCCTCGACTGATCTCTCCATCCAGCCGGACCTGGATTCGCCCCGACTCCCGATGGAAACCAACGGCAGAGGGCAACGGAGAAGATTGTTCATGGGACCGGAGACCGGATTGGCCAGATGCCAAGGATACCCCGCCTTACCTGCGTTTCGATTCCCATCGAGAACTGGAGCGGGTGAAGGGAATCGAACCCTCGTATGAAGCTTGGGAAGCTGCCGTTCTGCCATTGAACTACACCCGCGACGCAAGCGATGTTACGTGAAGGCGCCCGCCGCCAGGAGCCGAAGCGGGAGGCGTCAGGCGCCCGCGAGTGCCTCGCCGTCGATGCCGGCGACCCGCAGCATGCCGAGGAGCAGCATCCGGTTGAGCGTGTCGTGCGGCTCGAAGACATCGGCGTCGCGGGCGCAGGCGCGGCGCACGTCGTCGCTCACGCCGATGTCGGCGCCCGGCACCGAGCGCATCGCGAGCTGCACCTCGCAGGCGCGGTGCAGGGTCCAGATGCGGCGGAAGGCATCGAAGACGTCGCCGCCGACGACGAGCAGGCCGTGGTTGCGCAGCACGAGCACGCGCTTGTCGCCCAGGCTCGCGATCAGACGCGGCCCTTCGTCGGCGTGCACCGTGATGCCCTCGAACGCGTGGTACGCCACGTCGCCGAACAACTGCGCGCCGTAGAAGTCGTCGTGGCCGAGGCCGGCCTCCTTGCAGGCGATGGCGATGCCGGCCGTGGTGTGCGTGTGCATGACGCAATGGGCGTCGGCTCGGGCCGCATGAATGGCGCTGTGGATGACGAAGCCGGCGCGGTTGACGCGAAACGGCGTCGGGTCGAGAGGCTCGCCGCGATGATCGATCCGGACCAGGTTGGCCGCGGTCACTTCCGAATAGTGCAGGCCGAACGGGTTGATCAGGAACGACGGTGACTCGCCCGGCAGGCGCAGCGTGATGTGGTTGAAGAGTAGCTCGGTCCAGCCGAAATGGTCGAAGACGCGGTAGGCAGCGGCGAGCTCGACGCGCGGGCGCCACTCGTCGGCCCGCATCGATGGTGGTCGCCGGCCAAACGCCGCGGCGATCGGGTCGGTCGGCGACGACGGGCCGGCGTCGCGCAGGACGGCGCTCATGACAACGACGAGGGTGGCTTCATGAAGGGATGGTGACGCTACGATCCGGCAGTGTCAAACGAGCCCGAGGCGAGCCCCGCCCGGCCCGGCCGCGGCGAGCCGGCGCGGGCGATCCGCAGCTTCGTCGTTCGCCCCGGGCGCATAGGCCCCGGCCAGCAGCGCGCGCTCACCGAGCTCGGCCCGCGCTTCGTCGTGCCCTTCGCCGACGGCGTGCTCGACGCGGGTGCGCTGTTCGGGCGAGTCGCCCCGCTCGTCGTAGAGATCGGGTTCGGCATGGGTGGCGCCACGGCGGCCATCGCCGCCGCCCACCCCGAGGTCGATTTCCTCGGCCTCGAGGTTCATCCGCCCGGCGTCGGCGCGCTGCTCCGGCTGATCGGCGCCGAGGGCCTCGCCAACGTGCGCATCCTCCAGCACGATGCGGTCGAGGTGCTGGAGCGGATGCTGGCGCCGTCGAGTCTGGCCGGCGTCAACATCTTCTTCCCCGACCCGTGGCCGAAGAACCGCCATCACAAGCGCCGGCTGGTGCAGCCGCCGTTCGTCGGCCTGGTGGCGAGCCGGCTCGCGACCGGAGGCTGGCTGCACTGCGCGACCGACTGGGAGCCCTACGCCCAGCAGATGCTCGAGGTCCTCGGCCAGGAGCCGTCGCTCCGCAACCGTGCCGAGGGATTCGCGCCGCGCCCGCCGCACCGGCCGCTCACCAAGTTCGAGCAGCGCGGCCTGACCCGCGGCCATGGCGTATGGGATCTTCTGTTCGAGAAGCGCGACCGGCCCGGCGCGTGAGCGGTCATTCGGCCCACTGCACGGCGCCGCTGGCCGCGGTGAGCAACACGACGATGCCGAAGGCGATGCGATACCAGGCGAACGGCACGAAGGTGTGACTCGACACGTAGCGCAGCAGCCAGCGCACGCACAGCCACGCGGCGAGGAACGAGAACAGCAGGCCGACGGCGAACAGCGGCAGGTCGGCCGCCGACAGCAGGGCGCGGTCCTTCCACAGGCTGTAGGCACCGGCCCCGATGAGGGTCGGGATCGAGAGGAAGAAGCTGAACTCGGTCGCCGCCCGGCGCGACAGGCCGAGCAGCATGCCGCCGATGATGGTCGCCCCCGAGCGGCTCGTGCCAGGCACCAGCGCCAGGCACTGGCACAGGCCGACGCCGAACGCGTCGAGCGGGCGCATCGCGTCGACGCTGTCGATCCGAGGCACCGACTTCCGCCGCTCGGCCCAGAGGATGACGAGACCGCCGACGATGAACGTCGTGGCGACGACGACCGGCGTGAAGAGGTTCGCCTTGATCGCCTTGCCGAACAGCAGGCCGAGGATGACGGCAGGGACGAAGGCGATCGCGACGTTGAGCGCGAAGCGCTGCGCCTTCGCTTCGCTGCCGAGCCCGACAAGGGTGGCACGCAGCCGCTCGCGGTAGACAATCATCACGGCGAAGATGGCGCCGGTCTGGATCGCGATCTCGAACACCTTGACCTTGTCGCCGGTGAAGCCGAGCAGCGATCCGGCGAGGATCAGATGGCCGGTGCTCGAGACCGGGAGGAATTCCGTCAGGCCTTCGACGATGCCCATGAGGGCGGCCTTCACGAGCAGCACGAGGTCCAAGGCGATTCCGATCGGCGGAAGAAAGCGGGCGATGTTAGTCGCCGCCGGCGCCTTCAGCGACCGGCCGGCACGAGCTCGATGACGACGCTCGACGCGGTCACGACGATCGCGCCCGGCGCCAGCCCGGCCGATTGCAGCCGCTCGAGGTCGCGCGGGCGCAGCGCGTAGATCGGCTGGCCCTCGAGGAGACCTTCGGCCAGCGGCCGGGTGACTCGCTCGATAACGCGGCCGACGGTCGTATCGAGCCCGTCGAGGCGCAGCACGTCGATGCGCACGTCGACGGCGCGCAGCACGTGGTTCGCCGCGTCGAAGGCGAGCCCGAAGCTGAGTGCCAGCGCGCCGGCCACCGGGCGTCGGAGCAGGCCCTCGCCGGCCCGCACGTCGCACGACAGCGCGACCCGGTTCGACGCCGGCAGCAGCGACAGGCGCGGCCCGTCGAGGCGGATCTCGCCACCCTCGCCGAGGCGCCGGCCAAGCGGGAACCGGCGTGCCAGCGCCTCCTGCAGGCGCTGCTCCGGCACCTCGATCCAGCGCGGCCCCAGCCACTGGGCGCAGCCGGCGAGCGCGAGCAGGGCCGAGGCGCCACCGAGCTGCACGAACGAGCGGCGGGCCGCGAGTGGATCGGTCATCCGGACATTCTGGCCGGCCCCGCTTGCCCCCTCGACGCCGGCCGTCCGAACGGCCACCGGCCGTGGGCAGGCCTCCCCCTAAAATGCGCGCCGATGCGTTCGTCGCTCCACCCCTCGCCGCCATGACGAACGCGCCCGCTGCCGAAGCGGGCCGCGCGGCGCTCCCGGTCGATCCTCCGGCTCGAAACCTCACCGCATGAAGCGCTGGCTCAAGTGGGCCCTGCCCGTCGTCGCCGTCGCCATCGTCGGCGCCTTCGCGGCCCGCACGATCGTCGCCCGCAAGGCCGAGCAGGCGGCAGGCAGCGCCCGCGCGGCCGCCGCGCCGGCGAGGCTCGAGCTCGCGGCCGGCGACGTCGTCGTCGCCCGGGCGATCGACCTGCCGCGCACGCTCGAGGTCTCGGGCACGATCAAGGCCGTGCGCAGCGCCGTCGTCCGCGCCCGCATCGCCGCCGAGATCAAGAGCCTCACCGTGCGCGAGGGCGACCGTGTTCGCGCCGGGCAGGTCGTCGGCCAGCTCGACACGACCGAGTTCGACCTGAAGCTGCGCCAGGCCGAGCAGACGGCCTCGTCGACCAAGGCGCAGCTCGACATCGCCGACCGCGCCCTCGAGAACAGCCGCGCCCTGGTGGCTCAAGGCTTCATCTCGGCGACCGGGCTCGAGACCTCGGTGTCGAACGCGGCAGGCGCCCAGGCCACCTTCCAGGCGGCGCAGACGGCGGTGGCGCTGGCACGCAAGTCGAAGACCGATGCCACGCTGGTGGCGCCGATCGCCGGCCTGGTGGCACAGCGCATGGCGCAGCCGGGCGAGCGCGTGGCGATCGACGCCAAGCTGCTCGAGATCGTCGACCTCTCCGACGTCGAGGTCGAGGCGGCGCTGACGCCTGAGGACGTCGCCGGCCTGGAGATCGGGCGCCGGGCGACGCTGCAGGTCGACGGCATCGCCGCGCCGGTGAACGCCCGCGTCGCCCGCATCAATCCGAGCGCGCAGGCCGGCACTCGAGCCGTCATGGCCTACCTCACGGTCGAGCCGCAGCCGGCGCTGCGCCAGGGCCTCTTCGTTCGCGGCACGATCGAGCTCGACCGCAGCCACGTGCTGGCGCTGCCGCTCTCGGCCGTGCGGACCGACCAGGCCGAGCCCTACGTGCTGCTGGTGAAGAATGGCCGCGCCGCGCGCACGCCGGTGGGCCTGGGCGCACGTGGCCTGGTCGGCGGCGAGGCGTGGGTGGCGATCGTCTCCGGTCTCGACGAAGGCGCACAGGTGCTCGCCGCGACCGCCGGTCTCGTGCGCGACGGCACGCCGCTTCGCGTCGCCGGCGAGCCTGGGCTCGCGGCCTCGTCGCCGCGCTGACGGCCATGTGGTTCACCCGCGTCGCAATCGGCAACCCCGTCCTGGCGTCGATGGTGATGCTCGCCTTCGTCGTCCTCGGCATCTTCAGCTACCAGCGGCTCGCGGTCGACCAGTTCCCGAACATCGACTTCCCGGCCGTCGTCGTCGTCATGGACTATCCGGGCGCCTCGCCCGAGATCGTCGAAGCCGAGGTGACGAAGAAGATCGAGGAAGCGGTCAACACGATCGCCGGCATCAGCACACTGTCGTCGCGCTCGTTCGAGGGCACCTCGGTCGTCATCGTCGAGTTCAACCTCGACGTCGACGGCAGGAAGGCCGCCGACGACGTGCGCGAGAAGGTGGCCCTGATCCGGCCCAGCCTGCGCGACGAGGTGAAGGAGCCGCGCATCTCGCGCTTCGACCCGCAGAGCGTGCCGATCTTCAACGTCGCCGTGCTCTCGGCCGACGGCAAGCGCAGCGCCCAGGACCTCACGACCTGGGCCGGACAGGTGCTGCAGAAGCGCCTGGAGAACGTGCGTGGCGTCGGCTCGGTGGCGATCGTCGGCGGCATCGAACGCCAGATCAACGTCTACCTGAAGCCGTCGGCGATGGAAGCGCTCGGCATCGGCGCCGAGCAGGTCGTCGCCGCGGTGCGGAGCGAAAACCAGGAGCTTCCCCTCGGCGCCATCCGCTCGAAGGAGCAGGAGCGGGTCGTGCAGATCAACGCCCGTCTGAAGCGGCCCGAGGACTTCCGCGACATCGTCGTCGCCCGGAAGAGCTTCGGCGGCTCCGGCACGGCCGGCGCGCCGGTCAAGCTCTGGCAGGTCGCCGACATCGTCGACGGCCCACAGGAAGTCGAGAGCCTGGCACTCTACGACGGCCAGCGCACCGTGCTCCTCTCGGTGCAGAAGTCGCAGGGCGAGAACACCATCGCGGTCGTCGACGGCCTCTACCGCGCGATCGCCGACGCCAAGGCGGTCACGCCGCCCGGCATCCGGGTCGAGGTGAACCGCGACAACTCGCGCGCCATCCGGGTCTCGGTCGCCAACGTGAAGCGCACTCTGTTCGAGGGCGCGGCGCTGACGATTCTGATCGTTTTCCTCTTCCTCAACTCGTGGCGCTCGACGGTCATCACCGGTCTGACCCTGCCGATCGCGCTGATCGGCACCTTCCTCTTCATGTACGCGTTCGGCTTCACGATCAACACGCTCACGATGATGGCGCTGTCGCTGTGCGTCGGCCTCCTCATCGACGACGCCATCGTGGTGCGCGAGAACATCGTCCGCCACGTGCAGATGGGCAAGAGCGCGCACGACGCGGCGCTGGCCGGCACCAGCGAGATCGGCCTGGCCGTTCTGGCGACCACGCTCTCGATCGTCGCCGTGTTCCTGCCGATCGGGTTCATGGGCGGCATCGTCGGCAAGTTCTTCCATGAGTTCGGCCTCACCATCGTCGCCGCGGTGCTGATCTCGATGTTCGTCAGCTTCACGCTCGACCCGATGCTCTCGAGCATCTGGCACGACCCGCACGCCGAGCGCCGCGGCGTCTTGCCCGAGGCGGAGCGCACGCGCTACGACCGCACGGTCGGCCGCGTCACCGGCCTCTTCGACCGCTTCACGGTCTGGCTCTCGGGCGCCTACCAGGCGATCCTCGGCTGGTCGCTCGGCCACAAGCCGGCGACCCTGGCGATCGCGCTGGCGACCTTCGTGGCGAGCTTTTTCATCATCCCGATCCTCGGTGCCGAGTTCGTGCCGAAGGCCGACTTCTCCGAGACCCAGGTCAACTACTACACGCCGGTCGGCTCGTCGCTCGAGGTGACCGAGATGCGCGCCAGGCAGGTCGGCGAGGTGCTGCGCGAGATGCCCGAGGTTCGCCACACGGTCACGACGATCAACAGCGGCCAGGCGGCGGGCAAGATCTACGCCGCCACCTACGTTCGCCTGGTCGACCGCAAGGACCGCGTGCGCACCGTGAGCGAGATGGCGGTGCCGCTGCGAGAGCAACTGGCGCGCATTCCCGGCATCACGGTGACCAACATCGGCCAGACCGATCTCGGCGGCGGCAAGAGCCTGCAGTTCTCGATCCAGGGCACCGACCTCGACGAGCTGGCGCGGCTGTCGAAGACCATCACCACCCAGCTGGCGCGGATTCCCGGCCTGGTCGACCTCGACACGACGCTGAAGCCCGACAAGCCGACCGTGGCCATCGAGGTGCGCCGCGACGTCGCCGCCGATGCCGGGCTCAACGTCAACATGCTGGCCTCGACCCTGCGCACCCTGGTCGCCGGCACGCTGGTCGGCAACTGGCGCGCCGCCGACGGCGAGAACTACGACGTCAACGTCCGGGTCGCGCCGCCGAGCCGCTACGCCATCGAGGACCTGCAGCGGATGCCGATCACCGTGGCGCCGGCGCCCGACGGCTCGCCGCGCGTCGTTCGCCTGTCGCAGGTCGCCGACGTGACCGCCTCGACCGGGCCGAACCAGATCAACCGGCGCGACCTGAACCGCGAGATCAACGTCGACGCCAACGCCTTCGGTCGCAGCTCGGGCGAGGTCTCTGCCGACATCCGGAAGGTGCTCGACGACGTCCGCTGGCCGCCCGGCTACCGCTACTCGTTCGGCGGCTCGACCAAGAACATGACCGAGTCGTTCAACTACGCGCTCGGCGCCCTCGGCCTCGCCATCGTCTTCATCTACATGATCCTCGCCAGCCAGTTCCGGAGCTTCCTGCAACCGCTGGCGTTGATGAGCTCGCTGCCGCTGACCCTGATCGGCGTCGTCCTCGCCCTGCTGATGTTCCGCTCGACGCTGAACATGTTCTCGATCATCGGCGTCGTCATGCTGATGGGGCTGGTGACGAAGAACGCGATCCTGCTGATCGACTTCGCGATACGGGCCCAACGCGGGGACGTGGGCGCCGAAGGCGGCGGCAAGGCGGCGGCCGGCCAGCCGATGGACCGCGAGGCCGCCCTGCTCTACGCCGCCGAGGTCCGGCTGCGCCCGATCCTGATGACGACGCTGGCCATGATCTTCGGCATGATGCCGCTCGCCTTCGCCCTCTCCGAAGGCTCGGAGCAGCGCGCCCCGATGGGCCAGGCCGTCATCGGCGGCGTCATCACCTCGTCGCTCCTCACCCTCGTCGTGGTGCCGGTGGTCTACTGCTACCTGGACGAC
>JBBRFB010000090.1:0-14235 GCA_038225015.1 Burkholderiales bacterium | reverse complement strand
CCAGTCGGGCCTGACGATGGAGATCTGTCGCCGGTTGGCGTAGAGAGCGGGACGCAAGTGCAGATCGCCGCGGACATCGGGCGGCCGGCGGAGCGAAGTAAAGGAGGAGAGCCGAGATGCAATCTCGGCTCGGAGGACATGAGCGCAGTCGGCCGCCCGATGCCCTCGGCCTCGCGGATCCAGATGCCCCCGGTCTCGCGAACCCCGATGCCATGAGCGCCACACAAGATGCCCAGCCGTTCATCCACCTCGCAGGTGTCGCCAAGACATACGGCCGCGGCGCCGGCGCGCACGTCGCCATCTCCGACGCCACGTTCGACGTCTCGGCAGGCGAGCTGGCCTGCCTGGTCGGGCCGTCGGGCTGCGGCAAGAGCACGCTTCTGAAGATCCTGGCCGGGCTGCACCCCCACGACGCCGGCACCGTGCGGATCGGCTCGGCAGCGCACCCGTTCGATCCAGCGCGCGACATCGGGATGGTGTTCCAGCAGCCACTCCTCCTCAAGTGGCGGACCGTCCTCGACAACGTGCTCCTGCCGGCCGAGATCCTCGGCCTGCCGGCCAAGGCGAGTCGCGCCCGGGCGCGAGACCTGCTGTCGCTGGTCGGCCTCGAGGGGCTCGACGACAAGCGTCCCTACGAGCTCTCGGGCGGCATGCAGCAACGTGCCGCGATCGCCCGCGCACTCGTCCACGACCCGAAGCTGGTGCTGATGGACGAGCCCTTCGGCGCACTCGATGCGCTGACGCGCGAGAAGATGAACCTCGAGTTGCTGCGCATCTGGCGCCAGTCCGGCAAGACGATCCTCTTCGTCACCCACGGCATCTCGGAGGCGGTGTTCCTCGGCACCCGGGTCATCGTCTTCACCGCAGGGCCGGCGCGCATGGCCGACAACTTCGAGATCGAGCTGCCGCGTCCGCGCACGCTCGACATGAAGACACACGAGGCGTTCGGCGCCTACACCCGACGAATCTACCGGCTTCTCGGCATGGACTAGCGCGCGGCGTGCTCCGCCTCGGCCTGGCTGCCCAGCCGGTTCAGCCAGGCGAGCATCTCGTCGATCTCGTTCGACTTGTCGAACACCTTGTCGGCGCCGAGCTCGGCGCACTTGGCACGGATCTCCGGCGTCGCGTGGTTGCTGAGGACGACGCGAGCCGGCGCGGGGTCGCCGGCGAGCCCTTTCAAGACGCCCAGCCCGTTGCCGGCGCGCAGGAAGATATCGATCACCACCAAGTCGCAGGCGTCGCGATGTTCGCGCAACCAGCCCAGGGCCGATGCTTCGTCGTCCGCGGAACCGACCACGTCGATCGGCGCGTTCTCCTGCAATGCTTCGGTGAGGTTCTCGCGAATGACCGAGCTGTCCTCGACGATGAAAGTCCTGAGCTTGGCCACTGACGAAGGGATCCGAAGTTGGCGGCGCCTCGGCGAGGCAGCCTCGAGCCATTCTGGAAGGGCCTGTGCGGCGGCGGCGTAGGGCTCGGGTGGCAACGCCCGTCGGCACGGGCACCGGGCGCAGGTCGGAGAGTTCCCACGCCTTGCGGTCAGCGCGCGCCGGCGGGCGGCGACGCCTTGGCGGGCCAGGGGGGTCGGATCGCGAACCAGGGTCGCGCCCGCTCGAGCTGGCCGGCCAGGCGAAAAAGCAGGGCCTCGTCGCCGTAGCGGGCGGCGAACTGGCAGCCGATCGGCAGCCCGCCGTCATCCTGGAAGAGCGGCACCGACATGGCGGGCTGCCCCGTCACGTTGAAGGGATAGGTGAAGGGAATGAAGCGCCCCAGCTGCGCAGCCCAGGCGTCGACGTCGTCGGTATCGATGTCGAAATGACCGATCGGCAGCGGTGGCGTCGCCAGCGTCGGTGTCAGCCAGACGTCGTGCTGTTCGAAGAAGGTGGCGATCCGCCGCGATTCGCGGTGCAGGGCATGCAGGCCGCGGATGAAGTCGGGCGCCGTGATCCGCCTGCCCCGCTCGGCCAGCGCGAACGTGAGCGGCTCCACCAGATCCCGTTCGGGCAGCGCACCGCCGGTCGCGCGCGCGATGTTGGCCATCGTGTGCGCCGCGAAGACGTTCTGGAACTCGCGCTCGACCAGCGCCGCGTCGTACTCCGGCGACGCTTCCTCGACGTGGTGGCCGAGCGACTCGCATAGCCGGGCCGCGTCGTCGACGGCGGCGACGCAGGCCGGATCGAGCGGCACGCCCAGCGGCGTCGTGCGGGCGAAGGCGATGCGCAGGCGGCCGGGAGCGGCCGCTGCCTCGGCGAGATAGCTGCGGGCGGGGGGCACCGCGCCGTACGGATCGCCGGGCAAAGGCCCGGCGGTGGCGTCGAGCAGGGCGGCGCTGTCGCGAACGCTGCGGCTGACGACGTGCTGCACCGCCAGGCCGCTCAGCCCTTCGCCGCCTTCGGGGCCGGCGGTGATGCGGGCCCGCGTCGGCTTCAGCCCGAACAAGCCGCAGCACGACGCCGGAATGCGGATCGAGCCGCCGCCGTCGGTCGCATGCGCGGCCGGCACGATGCCGGCGGCCACCGCCGCCGCCGAGCCGCCGCTCGAGCCGCCGGGTGCGAGATCGAGCCGCCACGGGTTGCGCGTGATTCCGTAGAGATGCGACTCGGTGGTCGGCGACAGGCCGAACTCGGGCGAATTCGTCTTGCCGAAGATGACCAGGCCGGCGCGCCGGTAGCGGGCGACGATCTCGCTGTCGCGGCTGGCGACATGGCCCGCATACAGGCGCGAGGCGGCCGTGGTGGCGGCCCCGGCCACCGAGGCGACGAGCTCCTTGACGAGAAACGGCACGCCGGTGAATGGGCCCGACGGCAGGCCGGCAGCTATGGCGGCACGCGCCGCGGCGTCGAGCCGGGTGACGACCGCGTTCAGCGTCGGGTCGACGAGCGCCAGCCGGGCCAGCGCCGCGTCGAGCAGATCGCCCGGCGTCAGCTCGCCGCGGGCGACGAGCCCGGCCAGGCCGAGGCCGTCGTGATCGACGTACGCGAAGGCCATCAGGCCGAGGACTCCACCGTCGCTGTCTCGCCGTGCCCGGTCGGCCAATCGGCCTTGGGCATCGGCGGCGTGCTGCTCAGGTCGGGCTCGACCGTGCTGCCGAAGCCCTTGCAGTCGAGCGAGCCGATCTCGAGCTGGCCGCCGCGGATGGTGAGCCGCACATGGCCGTTGTCGTCGTGATAGAGGTCGGGGTGGGCGCTCAGGAACGCCCGGCTCTCGGCCTCGGGCCGGCCGGCGAAGCCGTCGATGAAGTGATGACCGTTGCGCTCGACGTCGGCCAGCCCGAGCAGCGAGACCAGCGCCAGGTCCTGCTGCACCGACAGGCCCGCCTGCGTCGTCAGGTCTTCGCCGGAGAGGAAGTAGGCGCCTTCGCCTTCGGCGTTCCAGAGGCGGCAGCGCGCCAGGTTGACGAGCGATTTGTAGAAGCCCTTGCAGTCCTTCGACGAGACGCCGCCGTAGCCGAGCGAGCGCGCCCGCACGAACGAGTCGATCTCGCCGTCCGACTCGTCGATGATGACCGGCCGGTAGTGCGCGAGCGGCGCCACGCTGCGCGACAGGGCGACATGGCGCTTGATCGGCTGCTCGATGAACATGGTCGCGGTGCAGAGCCTGTGCAGCGCCGGCTCCGCTTCCATCGCGGTCCAGAGCTCGACGACGGAATCGACATCCTCGTACTGCTCGTTGCCATCGAGGGTGACGTGCAGCGGGCCTTGCACGGTGTCGAGGACGCGGGCGATCCTGACCAGGCGGTCGAGGTCGGCACGCCGGTCGCCGCCGACCTTCAGCTTGAAGCAGCGTTGGCCGTAGACGGCCAGCACTTCCTCGAGCGTCTCGGGCAGGCCGTCGTCGACGCGGCTGCCGGGCGGCTGGTCGGCGGCGACGATGGGATCGACAAGACCGACCGTGTGGCGGGCCTCGATGTGCTTCGCCGGCTCGAGGCCGGCAAGGAACGACGTGAAGTCGAAGGCACCGAGGTCGGCGATGATGGGATGCGGCTTCATGCCAGCTAGATTGCTGCGCATCGCGGTCCAGAAGCTGGCGCCGACGAGCCGGCAGAGCGCGTCCATCACGGCGCGATCGAGCAGGGCGTTGCCGTAGCCCGCCACCAGCGGCGGCAGCTCGAGCTCGAGGCCGGCGCGGATCTGGCGCCGGTAGTTGTCGGCGAAGAGATCGAACGCGGTCGACGGCGGCGCTGCCTGGTAGGCATCGGCGGCGATCTCGATCGACTTGCGCAGCTGGTGCTGGTTCTGCTCGTCGCTCAGCTGCAGGTTCTTGTCGAACCACTTCGCGCCGAGCGCCTCGGCCGCATAGCCGAAGCCCTCCCGGCCGTCGTCCAGGCGCACGCCGACGCGCAGGAACGCCTGCAGCCCGTGGGTGACGGTGGTGACGCCGAAGCGAAACGGCATGCGCAGGCGAAACGGCTGCTCGAAGCCTTCGACGCTGAGCACCTTGATGCGGGGAGCGGGGATCGCGATGGCCATGCCGGCATTCTGGCGTCTGCGCGCTCAGAGCGCCGGCACGGGCACGCCGCTCGCCGTGGGCGTGCCCTTCAGCTCGCCGTAGATCGCCAGCGTCATGCGGCCGAGCTCGGGCGCGGCGCGGCTTTCCACCGTGCGCGGCCGGTCGAGCCGCACCTCGTGCACACCGGCCACCCGGCCCGGCCGCGGCGACATCACGACGACCCGATCGGCGAGGAACACCGCCTCCGCGATCGAATGGGTGACGAAGACGATCGTCTTGCGCTCGCCCTCGCGCGCGCCGACGGCCTCGCCCCAGATGCGCAGCAGCTCGAGGTTCATCTCGTCGCGCGTCATCGCGTCGAGGGCGCCGAAGGGCTCGTCCATCAGGAGGATCGGCGGATCGAGCAGGAGGGCGCGGCAGAGGGAAGCGCGTTGCTGCATGCCGCCCGACAGCTCCTGCGGGCGCTTGCCGGCGAATCCGTCGAGCCCAACCAGCCGGAGCAGCTCGTGCGCGCGATCGCGAAAGCGCGACGGGTCGAGGCCCGACAGCTCGGCCGGCAGCAGCACGTTGTCGAGCACGCTGCGCCACTTCAGCAGCACCGCCGCCTGGAACACCATGCCGACGTTCGACAGTGGCCCGACGACCGGCCGGCCGGCAACGACGACCCGCCCGGACGTGACCGGCCTGAGGCCGGCGATGATTCTCATCAGGGTCGACTTGCCGCAGCCGCTCGGGCCGACGATGGCCACGAACTCGCCGGCCGCCACCCGCATCGAGATGCCGCGCAGCGCTTCCACCGGGCCGCTTTCGGCCCGATAGATCATGCCGACGTCGTCGATCTCGATCATGCGGGCGCGCCTACTTGGCCGGCATCGCCACCTTGGTCAGGTACTGCGTCGTGTAGACGTCCTTGCAGTCGACCTTCTTCGGCAGGCCCATGTAGGTATTGACGATCTCGACCGAGCCGCACATCTTCTTGTCGTCGATCCAGCCAATACCGTGCTCGGCGTAGTTCTTCGTGCGCATCAGGTCGAGGCCGAGCATCATGTTCGGCTCGATGATCGAGAGGTCGATCTCGGGCACGTGCTTCTTGAAGATGGCGAGCGAGCCCTTCGGATCGGCCATCACGTCGCGCCAGCCCATGTAGGCCGCCTCGAGGAAGGCGCGCAGCGCCTTCGGCCGCTCCTTCATCGTCTTCTCGCTGGCGACGATCGACATGCTGTAGAGGTCGAAGCCGCTGTCGGCCCACGGCATCATCACGGCGTTGCCGGCACCCATCGCCTTCTCGTAGAAAGGCAGGCCGGTGCTGTAGTCGCCGACCAGATCGACGCGCTTTTCGGCCAGCGCGGCAATCTTCGCCGACGGCTCGATGTTGACCCAGGTCACCTTGCTGGTGTCGATGTTGTTCAGCTTCGCGAACGCCGGCCACGCCTGTCGCTGGCCGTCGCCGGGCGGCGCGCCGATGGTCTTGCCCTCGACGTCCTTCGGCTTGGTGATCGGCGAGTCCTTCCGGCTGAAGAAGTTGAGCGGCGTCTTGTCGAAGATCATGCCGACGATCTTCACCTGGGCGCCACGCGCGTCGGCGCCGAGCACGGCGACGGTGTCGGCCAGCCCGGCATCGGCGCGGCCGGTGTCGACCTTGGCGATCGAGTCGCCCGAGCCCTTCGAGTTCTCGAGCGTGACGTCGAGTCCCTTCTGCGCGAAGTAGCCCTTGTCGAGCGCGACCCAGTAGGCGGCATGGTCGCCGACGGCGAACCAGTTGAGAGAAAACGTGAACTTCTCCTTGGCCTGGGCGAGCGACGCGCCGCTGGCGAGAGCGAGGGCCGCGACGGCGAGCGCGCGCAGCGCGCGATGCTTGAGGGGATTCATGCAAGGTCTCCTTCTGACAACGAACCGACAGCAAATGCTCACACGTCGCCGGCCCACGGGGCGAGCAGACGCGACATGAGAGCGACGACACCGAAAACAGCCAGGCCGAGGACCGAGATCCAGACCAGCGCCGCGAATGCGGCCGGAGTGTTCATGCTGCTCTGCGTCGCGATGATCACGTAGCCGAGGCCGCGTTGCGAGGCGACGAACTCGCCGACGATGGCGCCGACGACGGCTGCCGTCGCCGTCACCTTCAGCGCCGAGAGAATGTAGGGCGTGGCATTGGGAACGCGGATCTTCAGGAACACCTTCCACTTCGGCGCGTTGAAGACGCGGCCGAGGTCGATCAGGTCGTCGTCGATCTGGGTCAGGCCGACGGCGGTGTTGATGACCACCGGAAAGAAGCCGATGAGGGCGCCGATCAGCATGTTGGGCAGGATGCCATAGCCCAGCCAGATGAGGAACAGCGGCGCCACGGCGACCTTGGGCAGCGTGTTGACGAAGACGAGGAACGGCATCAGGGCGCGCGACATCAGGCGCGACCAGGCGACGGTGACGCCGAGCGCGATGCCGGCGACCGCAGCGAGGACGAAGGCGCCGACGATCTCGAGCCCGGTCACCCAGGCATGGCGGGCCCAGGGAATTTCGTCGGAGAACATCGCGCGCACGACGACGGCGGGGCTCGGCAGGAGGTATTCGCGGACGCCGAGGAACGAGGTTGCAATTTGCCAGAGCGCGATGAAGGCGGCGAAGACCGCCAGCGCCGGCACGTAGTCGGCGATCCAGCGACCGACCCTAGCCACAGGCGATCTCGATGGCCGAGCGGCGCACGGCGCCCTCGTCGACGTCGACGCCGAGGCCCGGGCCCTTCGGCAGCCGGACCTGCCCGCCGCCCTGCCAGATTCGCTCGCGCAGGAAGGGGGTGTCGATGTATTGAGGCCCGTTCAGGGCCAACGGATTGATGTCGTAGCAGGATGCAAGATGCAGGCCCGCAGCCAGGCCGAGATCGGTCTCGGTGAGGCCCGAGAGAGCGAGCTCGAGGCCCGCTGCTTCGGCCGCCTCGCAGAGCTGGCGCGAGCGGTAGAGGCCGGCGTTTCGTTGCACCTTGGCGACCGCGACACCGATCGCGTCGGCGCGCACGTACTCGAGCAGGTCGGCAACCGAGCGCAGCGATTCGTCGATGCCGATGGGCACCGGGCTGGCTGCCTGGAGGCGGCGGTAACCCGACAGGTTGAAGCCGTTCAGCGGCTGCTCGAAGAGGGCGACGTCGAGCGCTTCGAAGCGGCGCGCCTGGCGCAGCGCCGCATCGATGCGGTAGCCCCGGTTCGCATCCACCTGCACGCGGCGGTCGCCGGCGGCGCGGCGGGTGCGCTGCACGAGGTCGTGGTCGGCGGCGGCGCCGTGCATCCCGATCTTGACGTCGAACGTCGTGTAGCCGGCTTCCAGCCCTTCGGCGACGACGCGGTCGGCGTCGGTGGGCTGCAGCACCGAGACCATCCAGGTCAGGTCGAACACCTCGCGACGGCAGCCGCCGAGCAGCTGGTGCACCGGCACGCCGAGGGCGCGACCCCAGGCGTCGTGGGCGGCGACGTCGATCGCCGACTTGGCCAGCGGCGAGCCGGTGGTCACGCCGGGCGCGATGGCGCGGTCCATGGCGCGGTGCAGCGCATCGAGATTCCAGACCTCGATGCCCGCCACCGCCGGCGCGAGGTAGCCGCGCAGCGTGCTGACGATCGTCTCGGTGGTCTCGTAGGTCCAGCGCGGCGTCGGCGTCGCCTCGCCCCAGCCGACCGCGCCGCCTTCGGTGGTGAGCTTGACGAGGACGCGGTGCGAAAGCGTCGCCGCATCGCCGGCGACCCCGCCGGCGAGAACGAAGACCGACTTGAAGGCGAAGCCGAGGACGAAGACCTCGATCCGGGCGATCTTCATGGAGGCACGCGCCGCGCCCCGCAGCCGCTCATTGGGTGGTGACGTTGACCGACTTGGCCACGCGCTTGATCTTCGCCACCTCGCTGGCGAGCAGATGCGCCAGCTCCTCGGGGCTGCCGGTCGATGCGTCGGTGCCGAACTCGAGGAAGCGCGCCTTGACGTCGGGCGCCGCCATCGCCTTGCGGATCTCGGCATTGAGGCGGTCGACGATCTCGCGCGGCATGCCCGGCGGGCCGACCACCGCCTGCCAGGTCGCGAAGGCGAAATCGGGGTAGCCGGACTCGGCCAGCGTGGGCAGGTCGGGTACGACCGAGGAGCGCGTCGGCGTGGTCACCGCCAGCGCGTTCAGCTTGCCGGCGCGAACCTGCGCGATGACGTCGGAGATGTTGGCGAACATGACGTGCGAGAGTCCGGCCAGCATGTCCTGCATCGCCGGGGCGCCGCCCTTGTAGTTGATGGTCACCCAGTCGAGGCCGGCGACCTGCTTGAACAGCTCGCCCGAGAGCCGCGTCAGCGTCGTCGCGCCGGGCGAGGCGAGGTTGAGCTTGCCCGGATGGGCCTTCGAGTAGGCGACCAGCTCGGGAATCGTCTTCACGGGAATGGTGGGGCTGGTGACGACGATGATCGGCACCGTCGCGACCAGGCCGACCGGTGTGAAGTCCTTGAGGGGATCCCAGGCCAGCTTGTCGAAGAACGCCGGCGCCGCGGCGAACGACGTCGCCGCCATCATCAGCGTGTAGCCGTCGGGCGCCGAGCGCGCCAGCTCGCCGGCCGCGATGTTGCCGCTGGCGCCCGCCTTGTTCTCGACGAGCACCGTCTGACCGAACGCCTGCGTCAGGCGCGCAGCGAGCACACGTGCGGCGAGGTCGGTCGAGCCGCCCGGCGGAAAGCCGACCAGCATCTTCACCGGTCGCGTCGGATACGTCTGCGCCTCTGCTGGCATGGCCAGCAGCGAAGCGGCGACGGCGAACGAGAGCGCAAGGGTCTTCAGCATGGTGATCTCCTATTCAGGTTTGACGCCGGCGGTCTGGGCGACCCGCCGCCAGGTCTCGATGTCGCGTTGCAGAAAGCGGCCGAACTCCTCCGGTCCGGCAGGCGTGATCGTCATGCCGAGGCCGCCGAGCCGCTCGGCCACGTCGGGCAGTGCCAGCACCGCAGCGATGTCGCGATGCAGCTGGGCGATGATCGGGGCTGGCACCCCGGCCGGCACCAGCACGCCTTGCCAGACCGACGTGTCGACGCCCGGCGCCACCGTCTCGGCCAGCGTCGGTACCTCGGGCAGCATGGGCGCGCGCCGCGCCGTGGTCACCGCCAGTGCCCGCACCTTGCCGGCACGCACGTAGGTCGACGCTTCGACGACGTTGACGATCATCGCCTCGACCTGGCCGCCGAGCACCGCCTGCAGCGCCGGCGCACCGCCGCCGTAGGGAACCATCACGATCTGCGTGCCGGTGGCCTGCTTGATCATCTCGAACGTCATGCGCTGTCCGCTGGCCGCGCCCGGCGCGGCGAAGTTGAGCTTGCCCGGGTTCTCCTTCGCATAGGCGATGAACTCGACCGCGGTGGCGGCGGGAACGGCCGGGTTGACGACGAGCACGTTGGCAATGGTCGAGATCTCGATCACCGGCGCCAGGTCTTTCAGGGCGTCGTAACCCGGGTGGGCGAACACGCTCGGGCTGATGGTGAGGGCCGTGGTCGCGAGCAGCAGCGTGGTGCCGTCGGCCGGCGCGTGGGCAACGTAGGCAGTGCCGATGTTCGCGGCGGCGCCCGGCCGGTTCTCGACGACCACCGGCTGACCCCACTTCTCCTGCAGCTTCGAGGCCAGCAGCCGCGCGGTGACGTCGGTCGAGCCGCCGGGCGGGAAGGCGACGACGAGCTTCACCGGCTTCGACGGGAAGCGCTCCTGCGCCGGCGCGTGCGCGGCGCAGGAGAGCAGGAAAGCGGCGAGGAGGAGGCGGGTCGCGTGGCGGCGCATCGGACGTTCCTAGAAGTGGAGGTCGAGAGCGAAGCGGGCCACCTTGGCCTCGTCGATGGTGACGCCGAGGCCGGCGCCGGGCGGCACGCGCGCCACCTGGCGCTCGATCGGCAGCGGCGTGGCCAGGTAGTCCTCGGCGATGTGCTGCGGCCCGTTCAGGTCGACCGGCAGGTCGATGCCGTAGGCGGCGAAGAGGTGCACCGAGGCCGCGAAGCCGAGCGGCGCATCCATGAGACCGGAGCCGATGAGTGCGAGGCCGGCGTTGCGCGCCAGGTCGCACATCTGCCGCGCGTAGAAGAGGCCGCCGACCTTCGAGACCTTGATCGCCAGGCCCTCGACGGCCTCACGGCGGATCAGCTCGATGACGTGGGGCAGGCCGATCGCCGCCTCGTCGAGGGCGATCGTCAGGCCGGTGTTCGAGAGCAGCTTCTTCATCGCATACACGTCGCTCATCGGCACCGGCTGCTCGAAGAGCGTGATGCCGAGGCGCTCGAAGCCGCGCGCCAGGCCGAGCGCCTCCTCCAGCGTGCAGCCCTGGTTGGCGTCGGCCCAGACGTAGGCGCCCTCGGCCGCCTCGACGACGGCACGAACGATGTCGGCGTCGAGCGCCTTGTGGTGCCCGACCTTCACCTTGAAGCCGGCATAGCCCTCGGCCAGGCCCTCGCGGGTGATGCGCGCCGCGTCGTCGACGCTCGCTGCCGAGACCAGGCGCGCCAGCGTCACCGAGTCGGCGCGCTTGGCGCCGAGCCAGCTCTGCACCGAGATGTCGAGGCGGCGGCCGATGAGGTCGTGCAGGGCGACGTCGATCGCACCCTTGGCGATCGGCTGGCCCGGGTCGAGCCCGGGCGCCAGCTCCTGGTTCATCGCCGCGTGGGCGCCGGCGATGTCGAACACGTCGCGGCCGATCATCGCCGGCGCGAGGTACTGGCGGATCGAGCTGACGCACGACTCGAGCGTCTCCGCCGACCAGCGCCGCGACGGCCCTGCCTCGCCCCAGCCGACGTGACCATCGCTGTCGGTCATCTTGACGAGCGCGACGCGCTTGCCCTCGTCGAGCGTGCGCGACGGCCCGCGCGGCAGCGTCAGCACGGCCTTCAGCGGCAGGCGAACGGGAAAGACCTCGATGCGTTCGATCTTCATCGCCAGCCTGTCATCGGTAGTTGAGAAAGACCGGGCTCGCCCAGGCCATGTGACCGTTTCTCTGCCGCGCCCTCAGGTAGACGTGCGAGCGGCCGGCCGGCACCGGCAGTGTGCACCGGCCCGACACCGACGAGGCGGCGAGCGGCACGAGCCGGTGCCACTGCCAAGCCTCGCTCGGGAACGGCCCGCAGAAGGTGTGCCGCGAACCGGCGTGCAGCTCGCCGAGGCGGACCCGATGCCGTTGCGCCACCGGCTCGGTCAGGGCGAGGTCGAGCGTCGTCATGGCATCGCCGGCGACTTCGAGCACGACGCTCTGGTTGGGGTTCTCGCGGTAGGCGCCCTGGCGCGCCGAGTAGGAGCGGATCGCGAGGCCGCCGTCGGCGGTCGCCTCGAAGCGATGCCGGCGTCTCTCGTCGAAGGGCATCGACTGCAGGCACGGAAAGTGGCGCAGCAGCCGCCCGCCTTCGATGCCGAGCTGCATCGCCCAGTCGCAGACCCGGTCGAGGGCGAGCACCCCCCACGGCCCCCAGCCCCATTCGAGGCGCAACTGAAGCGGTCGTGCGAACGCGGCATCGGCGGCAACGACGCTCTCGGCGTAGGCACGGTGGACGATGCGGCCGTCCTGGATCACCTCGACGACGTCGAGCTCGTCGCGGCCGGTGACCTCGAACGCGACCTCGACCTCGCGGCCGGCGCTGATGGTCGCCCCCATCGGTGCGCCCTCGACCGTGACGTCGATGCCGATGCGGTCGCCGGTGAGCGCGTAGGTGCGGCGCGCGCGGATCGCCTCGAAGATGCCTTCGCGCGAGAAGTCGCTGACGAGCGCCGCCATCAGGCCCTCGCCATAGGCGCCGGGGAAGCCGGCGTGATCGTCGGAGGAGCCGACGAAGCCGAAGCGCAGGCCGGCGGCCAGCCCCGCGGCCGCGGTGTGGCTGGTCTCGCGACCACCCATGGAGTGGGTGACGTAGGGGTAGGGGCCGCGGTCGTCTTCGCCGCTGCCGTGCTCGGAGAAGATCTCGACGACCGGCGTGCAGGTCTCGGCGAAGGCGTCCCAGTTGACGCCGCGCCGGCCGGCCGGATAGGCCAGATGGTGCGGAATCATGAGCGCCTCCTCGGCGACGCAAAAGCCGCGCAGCGCCGCCGGGTCGGCGGTGCGAAAGAGCGGCCTGAAGTCGCGCGGGAAGACGACGCACTGGTCGCCCCAGTGGCTCGAGTGCCATTCGAAGCCGAGGAAGGCGCAGAAGTCGCCGTCGTGGTTGCCGTCGGCGATCACCTTCTGCACCCGCGGCCACGTCTCCGCGAGGCGGCGAAAGCCCTCGCTCCAGTGACGCTGCCGGTCGCCTTCCATCGTCGGCATGTCGTGCCAGCTCGAGTGGCCGGTGAAGGCGAAGAAGTCGAGATGGCTGCGCGCGATGTCGAGCGAGCGCTCGATCGAGCCGATGCCGTAGCCGTGCGCGTTGTGGTTGTGGATGTCGCCGAAGAGAACGCGGTACGGCGTCATCGTCAGGCCAGCCAGCGCTCGAGATGGGCGGCGACGAAGGCGTCGTCGGACAGGTCGGCGTGCTCGCGGCAGACGCGATCGATCTCGGCCCGCTGGCCGGGGCTCAGGCCTTCGTTCGGGTCGAGGCAGGCGATGGTCTCGAGCAGGCCCTGCCGGCGCAGTACCTCGTGGCAGCCGGCGATGCAGCCGTTGAAATCGTGGGCAACATCGAAGAAGGCGCTGTTGCAGTCGGTGACGCGGCTGTCGAGTGCGAGCAGCGCGGCATCGGGCGCCTCGCGCGCGGCGCGGCAGCGTGCCAGCAGCTGCACCGCCGATCGCGTCCACACCGACCAGTGGCCGAGCAGCCCGCCCTGAAAGCGCACCGTCACCGGGTGGCCGCCCCGCATCGCCACGAACGGCGTGACGAGGTCGAGCACGATGTGGTCGTCGTTGCCGGTGTAGAGCGCGACGCGTTCCTCGGCACCGGCGGCGACGAGGCCGCGCACGACGTCGATCGTGCGGTAGCGGTTGAAGGGCGCGACCTTGATCGCGACGACGTTGTCGATCGCCGCGAAGCGGGCCCAGAACGACGCGCCGAGGTCGAGGCCGCCGACCGCCGGCTGCAGGTAGAAGCCGATCAGCGGCATCTCGGCGGCGACGGCCTCGCAGTGGGCGATCAGCTCGTCATCGCCGGCACCTTTCATCGCGGCCAGGCTGAGCAGCACCGCGTCGTAACCGAGGCCGTGGGCGAGGCGCGCCTCGGCCAGTGCCTGCGCGGTCTTGCCGCAGGCCCCCGCGACGAGCACCGGCGCCGGCCCGGCAACTTCGGCGAGACGCGGCCACTGGCGCGCCGTCTCGGCGGCAAGCGTCAGCACCTCCTCGAAGAGGCCGGCCTCGCGGATGGCGAACTGCGTCGTGTGCACGCCGACGGCGAGGCCACCGGCGCCGGCATCGAGGTAGTAGCGGGCGAGTGCACGCTGGCGCCGGCGATCGAGGCGACGCGACGCATCGAGCGCGAGCGGATGGGCCGGGATCGCCAGCCCGGCGAAGAGACGCTCGCGGAGCGCCGCCGGCGGCAGCGTGTTCATGGTCGTTGCGCTCGTCGTCATCGCCGGCTGCCCTAGCCGAACTCGGGCCCGGCGACCGCGAACACCTGCCCGTCGGCCACCAGCGCCGGCGTGGCGCCGCGGGCCATGCGCGTGAACGGCCGCTGGCGGGTGAATCCCAGCGCCTCGAGCCGGCCGCCCAGGCCGCGCCAGCGGCTCGGCACGTCGATGAAGACGCGACCCGCGCACGCCGCCAGCGCCCGTTCGAGCAGGACCAGCGCCTGCGTCTCGTCGGGCGCGACGAGGGGGCCGATCTGGCTGGCGTGGCGGCCGGCGCGACCGAGCACGAA
>JBBRFB010000089.1:0-14324 GCA_038225015.1 Burkholderiales bacterium | reverse complement strand
CTGGATCAACGTCGTCTGCCTGACGATCCTGCTGATGAGCGGCCTGACCATCTTCAACGCCCATCCGGCGCTCTACTGGGGCCGGAGCTCGACGTTCGCCGACCCGTGGCTGGCGATGCGCGCCGAGAACACGCCGAACGGCCCGATCGGCGTCACATTGCTCGGCGGCCACCGCCTCGTGACCACCGGCGTGCTCGGTCTGTCGACCGTCGAGGGCGCGGCAACAGGACGCGCCTTCCCGAGCTGGGCGACGATCCCGGGCCGGCAGTGGCTGGCGATGGGCCGCCACTGGCACTTCTTCTTCGCCTGGCTGTTCGTCGTCAACGGCGTCTGCTACCTCGCCTACACGATCTTCAGCCGCCATCTGGCGCGCGACCTGGTGCCGACGCGCAGCGAGCTGAAGAACATCGGCGGCTCGATCGTCGACCACCTGAAGCTGAAGCATCCCACCGGCGAAGCGGCGAAACGCTACAACGTGCTGCAAAGCCTCGCCTACCTGATCGTCATCTTCGTCCTGCTGCCGCTCGTCGTCCTCGCCGGCCTGGCGATGTCGCCCCGGCTCGACGCCGTCTTCACCGGCTGGGTCGACCTGCTCGGTGGCCGGCAGTCGGCACGAAGCATCCATTTCCTCGCCGCCTTCGGCCTCGTTCTTTTCGTCGTCGTCCACGTCGTCGAGGTGGTTCTGGCCGGCGTCTGGAACGAGATCCGCTCGATGGTCACCGGCTGGTACGCCGTGCCGTCCGATGCCGTGGCGAAGGAGAAGAAGCCATGAAGAAGATCGTCCTGATGCGCGCCTCGCAGCGGGATCGCCGGCACCTTTTGCGCGGCGCCGTCGCGGCGGCCGGCTCGGCGCTCCTGACCGGCTGCGGCCGGCTTTCCGGCAACGCCTCGTTCGTCGAGGTGCTGAAGAGCGCCCAGCACCTGAGCCGCGCGGCGCAGAAGATCGTGGCGCCCCGCTCGGCCCTGGCGCAGGAGTTCGACGCCAGCGAGATCGCGCCCTCGTTTCGCGGCAACGGCACGCTCGACCCGGTCGATGCCGACTACCGCGCGCTCCGCCAGGGCGGCTTTGCCGACTACCGGCTGACGCTGGGCGGCCTGGTCGAGCAGCCGGGCGAGTACTCGCTGGCCGAGCTGCGGGCGATGCCGGCGCGCACGCAGATCACCCGCCACGACTGCGTCGAGGGCTGGAGCTGCATCGGCAAGTGGAAGGGCGTGCCGCTCGGCGCGCTGCTCGACCGCGCCCGCCCGAAGCCCGAAGCCAAGTTCGTCGTCTTCCGCTGCTTCGACTCGATGCACGGCCCGTCGACCGACTCGCGCTACTACGAGAGCATCGACCTCGACGATGCGTACCACCCGCAGACCATCCTCGCCTACGAGCTGAACGATCGCGCGCTCCCGATCACGAACGGTGCGCCGCTACGTTGCCGGGTCGAGCGCCAGCTCGGCTACAAGCAGGCCAAGTACGTTCGCGCGATCGAGCTCGTCGAGAGCTTCGCGGCGATCCGCGGCGGCAAGGGCGGCTACTGGGAAGACGAAGGCTACGAGTGGTACGGCGGCATCTGAAGGAAACGGCATGAAGACGGCATCGATGGCGCGCCTCCTCGGCGCGGTGGCTCTCTCTTTCGCAGCGGCGCTGGCCTGGGCTGGCGAGGCGGCGTTCTCGCAAGCCGCGTTCGACCGCGCGATCGCCGACGGCCGGCCCGTGATCGTCGACTTTCAGGCCTCGTGGTGCCCGACCTGCAAGGCACAGAAGCCGATCGTCGACGCCTTGCTGCGCGAGCCGCGCATGCAGGGCGTGACGCTGTTCGCGGCCGACTACGACACCGAGTCGGCCCTCAAGAAGCAGCTGCGTGTCGCCCAGCAGAGCACCTTCGTCGTCTTCAAGGGCGGCAGGGAAATCGCCCGCTCGACCGGCGAGACGAACCGCGAGGCGATCGCCGCGCTCTTCGCCAAGGCGCTCTGAGCGGCGGCCGCCGCGAGCACGGCGCCGGCGATGTCGTTCGGTCCGGGCAGCTACGCCCTCGGCTACCTGGCCGGGGCCCTCTCGACGCTGTCGCCCTGCGTCCTGCCGCTGTTGCCGATCCTCGTCGCCAGCGCCCTGGCCCAGCACCGGCTCGGCCTGTGGGCCCTCGGCGCCGGGCTTGCCCTCTCGTTCACCGCGGTCGGCCTGTTCGTCGCCACCGTGGGCGTCGCGATCGGCATCGACGGCGGCCTGCTGCACCGCATCGCCGGTGCGGTGCTCGTCGTCCTCGGCGCGGTCATGCTCGTGCCCCGGCTGCAGGCCGCGTTCGCGGCCGGCACGGCGCGGCTGGCCGGTGGCGGCAGCGCCGCGCTCGCGCGAACGAGCGGGCGCGGCTGGCGCGGCCAGCTCGCCGTCGGTGCCTTGCTCGGCGTCGTCTGGACGCCCTGCGTGGGGCCGACGCTCGGCGCCGCAAGCACGCTGGCGGGGCAGGGGCAGCAACTGGGCGAAGTCGCCGCCCTGATGCTCGTCTTCGGTCTCGGCGCAGCGACGCCGCTGGTCGGGCTCGGCACCCTGTCGAGCCGGCTCGCGGTCGGCTCGCGCAGGGCCTGGCTCGGCGCCGCCGAGACCGTGCGGCGAGGCGTCGGTGCGCTGCTCGTCGTGTTCGGACTGGCGATCGTGACGGGCATCGACAAGCACGCCGAGTCATGGCTCGTCGATGCCTCGCCCGGCTGGCTGACCGAGCTGACGACCCGCTTCTGACGCGATCAGGCTGACGTCGGTGGCACGCACTGCGCAAAATTCGGCAATACGGCCCGACTGGAGGTCCGCCACGCCGGTTTTCTCGTCGACTCCCCTGTAGATTCGCTGGCTCGTACGCCGTCGCTTCTCGAAGCGCGGCCCGACCCCTGGCGCCGGAACCGACCCGTGCAAGAAGCCCCTGCCACCGCGAACCCGCTGTCCGACGCCTTGAGCGCGGAGGCGAAGTCGCGCCTCAGGGACCGGCAGCTCGATCAGATCCTGGGTCACTCCGCGATCGCTGCGGTGCTGGCCACGGTCTTCGCGGCCGTCATCGCGGCCTTCTTCGCGCCGGCCATCGGCGCCGGCCTGGCCAAGGCGTGGTTTGCCGCGAAGGCGGCCAGCGCCGCCCCGCGGCTCCTGGTCGCCATCGGCTACACGCAGGACCGGGTGCGCGAGATCGTTCGAAAGCGACCGTGGGTGTTGCACTCGACGATCCTGCTCGACGGTGCCATCTGGGGGCTCGCCGGTCTGGCCTGCGTGAGCGCTCCCGCGGACGCTGCGTCTGCGCTCGTCGCCTGCCTCGCCGTGGTCGCCACCGTCGCCACGCTCGGCCTTCAGGTTCAGCTCCTCGCGACCGCGCTTTTCGTGACGCCGATCATCGGGCTGACGATCGTCGGTCTCCTGCTCCGTCTCGACAGCCTCGGCCTTTTCGCCTCGCTCGGGCTGGGTCTGCTGATCATCCAGCTCTGGGCTTCCGCCTTCGCGACGGGGAAGCGATTGGTCAGGGAGTTCCTGTCGCACGAGCGGCTGTCGCAGGCCTTGCTGCTGCAATCGGAGACGGCAGAACGTCTCGAGAGGACGACCGAGCAGCTGCGTCGGGAAGGCGCCGTGAAGTCGATGTTCCTCGGCACCATGAGCCACGAGCTCCGGACGCCGCTGCACGGCATTCTGGGCGTCACGGCCATGATGAAGCGCGATCGGCAGGATCCGGTGTCGCTGTCGCGGCTGGGCATCGTACAGGCGCAGGGCGAACACCTGCTCGGTCTCATCGGTGCGTTGCTGGACGTCTCGCGTATCGAGACCGGACGCCTGGAGCTCCACACCGCCTCGTTCGATCTGGCCGTCGAGATCCGCCAGCTCGCGGAGCTCTACCGGGAGAGGACGGCGACAACGGCCGTCGCCTTCGTACTAGAGGCGCAGCTGCCGGCCGCATGCTGGGTCTCGGGCGATGCGGCCCGCGTCAGGCAGGTCTTGCACAACCTCCTGGGCAACGCCGTGAAGTTCACCAAGCAAGGCCGGATCACGCTCAGCGTGGCACGCGGCGAGCACGGCGAGACCGTATGCACCGTCACCGACACGGGGCCCGGAATATCTGCGGCCGATCAGGCCAGCGTCTTCGAGGCCTTTGCCCAGACGGCCTCGGTGGCGACGCAACCCGACGTGGGAACGGGGCTCGGGCTGGCCATCTCGCGCGAACTGGCGCACGCCATGGGCGGCGAGGTGACGGTCGAGAGCATCGTCGGTGTGGGTTCGAAATTCCAGTTCAGGGCTTCGCTGCCCGCGGTCGATGCGCCGGCGTCGGTCGACGATTCGCTCCCGCGCGCGGCCAACGGAGCGGCAGCGCACTCTTTCTTCGGATACCGCGTTCTCCTGGCGGAAGACAACGACGTCAACGCGTTGATTGCAGAGGCCGTGCTGCGCCAGCTGGGCGCAGAGGTCTCGCGCGTGAGCAGCGGCCGCGACGCCGTGGCCGCCGCTCTCGGCCCGCAGCGTCCGCACGCCGTCCTCATGGACTTGCGCATGCCGGATCTCGATGGTCTCGCCGCCACCCGCGAGATCAGGGTCAGTGAGGACGCGGCCCGGATCTCGCGCGTGCCGGTCATCGCATTGACCGCGAACTCGAGCCGCGACGACGTCGCTGCCTGCGAAGCGGCAGGCATGGACGGCTTCCTGAGCAAGCCGTTCACCGACGAGGCACTCGTCAGGGTCCTGGCGGCCCATCTCGGCCCGGGAATCCCCCTCCTGGTCGACGAGAACGAAGACCTAGGCGGAAGCTACGAGGCTCAGCCGTGGAGCGGACGCAGCGGGGCGGTGCACTGACGAGAGACTGATGTCGGGATGCTCGGTCTCGACCATGAAGCGCAACAGGCGGTGCCGTCCGTCGTACCAGTCGCTCGCCGCGCTCAGGATATTCATGACGAAGACGCGGTGGGGCAGGCGCAAGCCGTGGCCGAGCGGCACGAGGCGCTGGTCCGCGTACAGGTCCTTCGCGCCGAGATACTGGTATTGCTTGATGAGCCCGGGCTTGCGCGCTCCGATGATCAGCCATTGAACCCGGGCCTGCATGCATCGCAGGTAGCCGGCCTTCCACAGGGCGGCCTTCACCAGCGGGTCGGCGCCCGGAGCGACGACGAGTCGCGTCATCTCGCATCGCAGGCCGCCGGCCAGCCATGCGGGAACCTCGAAGAAGTCCTCGATCTCGAGCTTCGCGCCGCGCGTGTTGTCGACGACACGCATCGTGCCGACGGGAGCCCCCGAGAGCTTGTCTTCGCACAGGAACACCGATGCACCTGGCGATCGGTCGAACGGATCGGGCTGCGCCATCTGCTCGCGCAAGGCGGGCAGGTGGCGGCCATAGCACGTGGCGCGGAGTTCGCAGACCCTGGCGATGTCCTCCCGGGTATCGACCGGCCGGACAGTGAAGCTCAGTGAATCGACAGACATGGAGCTCATCGGATCCTGCAGACGATGGGTCGTGGTGCCGACCGTCTGCATGCTACTGTCGAAACCCCATTGCGTCGAGACACGCGCGACGCTGATGGCAGGACGCCACGCTAGCGCCGTTTCGATCCGCCGAGAAGGCCGCCGAGCACGCCGCGGATGATCTCGCGGCCGACGCTCGAGCCGATCGAGCGCACGGCCGAGCGTGCCGCCGATTCGGCCAGGCCCTCGTGGCGGCCGCCGCGCGGCCCGGTCGTGCCGAAGATCGCGCCCTTCAGGCCGTCGAGCAGTCCGCCGGAGGCGTCGCCGCCGGTGGGCGTGGCCGCACCGCCCGGAGCCGCCGCAGCGCTCGTCGCGGCCCGGTCCTTCAGCTTCTCGTAGGCCGATTCGCGGTCGACGTGCTTCTCGTACACCCCCGCCACCAGCGATCCGGCGACGAGGGCGGCGCGCTCTTCGGCGCTGATCGGCCCGATCCGGCTCGCCGGCGGGATCACGTACGCCCGCTCGGTCACCGAAGGCCGCCCCTTCTCGTCGAGCAGGCTGATCAGCGCCTCGCCGACGGCGAGCTCGGTGATCGCCTGCGCGATGTCGAGGCCGGGCTTGGGCCGCATGGTGGTGGCTGCCGCCGTCACCGCCTTCTGGTCGCGCGGCGTGAACGCACGCAGCGCATGCTGGACGCGGTTGCCGAGCTGGCCGAGAACGGCGTCGGGCACGTCCAGCGGGTTCTGGGTGACGAACCAGACGCCGACGCCCTTGCTGCGGATGAGGCGCACGACCAGCTCGATCCGCTCGATCAGGATCTTCGGCGCCTCGTCGAACAGCAGGTGCGCCTCGTCGAAGAAGAAGACGAGCTTGGGCTTGTCGGGATCGCCGATCTCGGGCAGCTTCTCGAACAGCTCGGAAAGCATCCAGAGCAGGAATGTCGCGTACAGGCGCGGGCTCGTCATCAGCCGGTCGGCGGCGAGGATGTTGATGACGCCTTGCGCATGACCGTTGGCAGGCGCGGTCTGCATGAAGTCGGCGAGATCGAGCATCGGCTCGCCGAAGAAGCGGTCGCCGCCCTGGGCGCCGACCTGCATCAGGCCGCGCTGGATTGCGCCGATGCTCGCCGCGCTGACGTTGCCGTAGGCGGTCTGGAACTGCGCCGCGTTGTCGCCGACATGCTGCAGCATCGCCCGCAGGTCCTTCAGGTCGAGCAGCAGCAGGCCGTTGTCGTCGGCGATCTTGAAGACGAGCTGCAGGACGCCTTGCTGCGTCTCGTTGAGGTCGAGCATGCGGGCGAGCAGGAGCGGTCCCATGTCGCTCACGGTGGCGCGCACCGGGTGGCCCATGGCCACCTTGTCGTCGGCATACACGTCCCAGAGGGTCACCGGGCAGGCGGCGGGCGGCAGCGGCTCGATGCCCCGTTCCTTGAGCAGCGCGGCCAGCTTCGGGCTCACGGTGCCGGGCTGGCCGATGCCGGCGAGATCGCCCTTGACGTCGGCCATGAAGACCGGCACGCCGAGCCGGCTGAAGCCTTCGGCGAGGGTCTGCAGGGTGACCGTCTTGCCGGTGCCGGTGGCGCCTGTCACGAGACCGTGCCGGTTGGCCATGGCGGGCAGCAGCTCGCACAAGGTGTCGCCGTGACGGGCGACGAGGATGGGGTCGGGCATCGCGGGCTCCACGGGGGACGACGGCACCGAGTCTAGGTGACGCAGCGCCCCGCCGGCCCGCTAAACTGGCCGCTTCGCAGAACGGAGTCGTGCCCCACATGGCTGGACATTCCAAGTGGGCCAACATCCAGCACCGCAAGGGTCGCCAGGACGAGAAGCGGGGCAAGGTCTGGACCCGCGTCATTCGAGAGATCGTCGTCGCGGCCCGTCATGGCGGCGGCGACTTGGCCATGAACCCGCGCCTGCGTCTGGCCGTCGACAAGGCGAAGGCGGTGAACATGCCCGCCGACACGATCAGGAAGAACATCGACAAGGCGACCGGCAGCCTCGAGGGCGTGCACTACGAGGAGGTGCGCTACGAGGGCTACGGCATCGGCGGCGCGGCGGTCATCGTCGACTGCATGACCGACAACCGCGTGCGCACCGTCGCCGAGGTGCGTCACGCCTTCAGCAAGTATGGCGGCAACCTCGGCACCGAAGGCTCGGTCGCGTTCCAGTTCAGGCATGTCGGCCAGTTCGTCTTCGCCCCGGGCACGAGCGAGGACGCGGTGATGGAGGCGGCGCTCGACGCCGGTGCCGACGATGTCCTCACCCATGACGACGGCGCCGTCGAGGCGATCGCGCCGGCGCCGGCGTTCGAGGCGGTGAAGGCGGCGTTCGACGCCGCCGGCCTGCATGCCGAGCTGGCCGAGGTGACGATGCGGCCCGAGGCAAGCGTCGCCCTCGCCGGCGACGACTCCGAGAGAATGACGAAGCTGATCGACGTCCTCGAGGACCTCGACGACGTCCAGGCGCTCTATCACAACGCGGAGATCGCGACTTGACGCCGTGCGCGGGCGGGCCCGGGGCCGCGTGCACGCGGTTGCCGCGATGAAGGCGCTCGTCATCGGTGGCGGCGGCCGCGAGCACGCGCTGGCGTGGAAGCTCGCCGCCTCGGCGCTCGTGGAGACGGTGTTCGTTGCGCCGGGCAACGCCGGCACCGCGCGCGAGCCGAAGGTGAAGAACGTGGCGATCGACGACTTCGGCGTGCTCGCCGACTTCGCCCGCGACGAGCGCGTCGACCTCACCGTCGTCGGCCCGGAAGCGGCGCTCGCCGCAGGTGTCGTCGACCTGTTCCAGGCGCGCGGCCTGCGCATCTTCGGGCCGACGCGGGCCGCGGCGCAGCTCGAGAGCTCGAAGGCCTTCGCCAAGGACTTCATGCGCCGCCACGACATCCCGACGGCCGGCTACGAAGTGTTCGCCGACGCGCGGGCGGCGCACGCGCATGTCGAGGCCGGCGCCGTGCCCATCGTCGTCAAGGCCGACGGCCTGGCGGCGGGCAAGGGCGTCGTCGTCGCCGCGCGTCGCGCCGAAGCGCATGCCGCGATCGACGCCATGTTCGACTCGACGCCGGGCGCACGCGTCGTGATCGAGGAGTTCCTCGCCGGCGAGGAAGCGAGCTTCATGGTCGTCTGCCGAGAAACCGACGCGTTGGCGCTGGCGACCAGCCAGGACCACAAGCGCCTGCGCGACGGCGACGAGGGCCCGAACACCGGCGGCATGGGCGCCTATTCGCCAGCACCGGTGGTCACGCCTGACATCCATGCGCGCGTCATGAGCGAGATCGTCGGCCCGACGCTGGCCGGCATGGCCGCCGAGGGCCTGCCGTTCACCGGCTTCCTCTATGCCGGCCTGATGATCGACGCGCGCGGCGCGCCGAAGACGGTCGAGTTCAACTGCCGGCTCGGCGACCCGGAGGCGCAGCCCATCCTGATGCGCCTGCAGACCGACCTGTTCGAGCTTCTCATGCAGGCCACTGCCGCCGATCCGGCGCAGCCGCTGGCCGAGGTCGCGCTGGGCTGGGACCGGCGTACCGCGCTCGGTGTCGTGATGGCGTCGGGCGGCTATCCGCAGGCGCCGCGCGCCGGCGACACCATCGCCGGCCTGCCGGCGCCCTGCGCGGATGCCAAGGTCTTCCACGCCGGCACCGCCCTGCGCGACGGCGGTGTCGTGACGACGGGCGGCCGTGTTCTCTGCGTGACGGCGCTCGGCGACTCGGCGCGGCTGGCGCAGCGCCGGGCCTACGAGGTCCTGGCCGGGATCCGTTTCGACGGTGCCCAGTACCGGCACGACATCGGACGGCGGGCCATCGAGTCCGGGCGCCTCGGCGATCCGGCATCGGCCCTGCCTTAAGCGCCGAGACAATTCGGATGGATATCTCCCTCGTCCGCGGTTACCTGCTCGGCCTCCAGGAACGCATCGTCGCCGCCGTCGGCACCGAGACCGGCGATGCCTTCGCGACCGACTGCTGGGCGCGCGAGCCGGGCGGCCCGCTCGAGGGGGACGGCATCTCTCGCCTGGTCGAGGACGGCGCCGTGCTCGAGCGGGCCGGTTGCGGCTTCTCGCACGTCAGGGGCGCGGCGCTGCCCGCCGCCGCGACGCAGCATCGCGCCGCAGAGCTGGCGAACGTGCCGTTCGAGGCGCTGGGCGTTTCGCTCGTCTTCCATCCGCGCAACCCGTACGTGCCGACGGTGCACATGAACGTGCGAATGATGGCGGCCAAGCCGGCCGACGCGGCGCCGGTGGTCTGGTTCGGCGGCGGCATGGACCTGACGCCGACCTACGGCTTCGAGGACGACGCGCGCCACTTCCATCGCGTCAACCGCGACGCGCTGGCGCCGTTCGGAAGCGACGCCTACCTGCGCTTCAAGCGCTGGTGCGACGAGTACTTCTTCCTGCGCCATCGCGGTGAACCGCGCGGCATCGGCGGCATCTTCTTCGACGACCAGGCCGAGGGCGGCTTCGAGCCCGGCTTCGCGCTCATGCAGGCCGTCGGCGACGCCTTCCTGCCGGCCTGGTTGCCGCTCCTGCAGCGCCGCCGCGGCGCGGCCTGGGGCGAGCGCGAGCGCGAGTTCCAGCTCTACCGGCGCGGGCGCTATGTCGAGTTCAACCTGGTCTTCGACCGCGGCACCCATTTCGGCCTGCAGTCGGGCGGGCGCACCGAGAGCATCCTGATGTCGATGCCGCCGCTGGCCGCCTGGCGTTACGACTGGCAGCCCGAACCGGGCAGCGCCGAGGCCCGCCTGTACACCGACTTCCTGCGTCCGCGCGACTGGGCCGCGGAGGCCGGGGCGGCCGGGCAGGCGCTGGCTTGAAGCGCGTCGGCCTGTTCGGCGGCAGCTTCGATCCGGTGCACGACGCGCACCTCGCGCTGGCGCGCGTGGCGCTGTCGGACCTGGCGCTCGACGAGGTGCGCTGGATCCCGGCGGGCCGGCCGTGGCAGAAGACTCGGCAGCTCGCCGCCGCCGCCGACCGGCTGGCGATGCTTCGCCTGGCACTCGCCGGCGAGCCACGCTTCCTGATCGATGCGCGCGAGCTTGAGCGGTCCGGCCGGACCTATACCCTCGACACCGTCCGCGAGCTGTGCGCCGCCGAGCCGGGCACGGCCTGGTTTCTGGTCATCGGCGGCGACCAGTACGCCACCTTGCACACCTGGCACGACTGGCGCGAGCTGCTCGCGCTGGTCACCCTGGCGGTGGCGCAGCGCCCCGGCAGCGCCGCGGCCGCCGATCCGGAGGTTGTCGCCGCCGGGCATCGCGTCGTGTCGCTGCCGATGATGGCCATCTCGTCGACCGAGGTGCGTCGGCGCGTGGGCGCGGGGCAATCGATCGCCGCGCTCGTGCCTGTCGCGGTGGCAGGCTATATTGAGCAGCACCGGCTGTACGGCCCTGGCCCGGCACAGCCCCTCACCAGGAGTTGAATGGACATTCGAAAGCTGCAGCGTGCCATCGTCGATGGTCTGGAGGACGTCAAGGCCCAGAACATCGTTGTCTTCAATACCGAGCACCTGTCGCCGCTCTTCGAGCGCGTCATCGTCGCCTCGGGTACGAGCAACCGGCAGACGAAGTCGCTGGCAGCGAGCGTGCGCGACGCGGTTCGCGCCGCCGGCGCGCCGCCGCCACGCACCGAGGGCGAGGCCAACGGCGAATGGATCATCGTCGACTGCGGTGCCGCCGTGGTCCACGTCATGCAGCCGGCGATCCGCGACTACTACCACCTCGAAGAGCTCTGGGGCGACAAGCCGGTGAAGATGAAGATCGGCGCGCCGTCGGCGGGCCTCGTCAAGGCGGCGCCTGCGCCGGCACCGGTTCGCGAGCGCCGGACCGCGCCGCCATCCGTGTCGGCGTCTGGGCGCAAGGCCCCGTCCACGCAGTCGCGAGATCGCCCGACGACCCCGGCCAAGTCGCGCCCGCGCAAGGCGGTGGCGGGCGCCGCGGGAACGCGTCCCGTGCCGGCGGGCACGGCGGCGAAGCTTGCGGCGTCGGCCGGCACCGCGAGCAGGCGCCCGGTCGCCGCGAAGAAGCGCACGCCCCTGCGCGCCGCGCCGCCGCCCAAGGGCGTGACCCGCACCGTCGGCGTCAAGTCGGCCGCGGCGAAGAGCACGCGCGCCACGCCGCGGCCCGCAGCGAAGAAGGCGACGCGCCGCTGAGGCCGCCGCCGGCGACGCTGCGACGTCTTGAAGATCGTGCTCGTGGCCGTCGGCCAACGCCAGCCGGCGTGGGCCGACGCCGCGTACGAGGACTACGCCAGGCGCTTTCCACCCGAGCTGAGGCTCGAGCTGAAGGCGGTGAAAGCCGAGCCGCGCAGCGGTCGCACGCCCGAGCAGGCGATGGCCGCCGAAGCGCGCCGCATCGAGCAGGCGCTGCCGCGCGGCGCGCGCCGCATCGCTCTCGACGAGCGCGGCGACCGGACCACGACACGCCGACTCGCCGAGCGGCTGCTCGCCTGGCAGCGCGAGGGTGCCGACGCAGCACTCATCATCGGCGGGCCCGACGGCATCGATCCGCAGCTGAAGGCGACGTGTGCGGAGTCGCTGCGGCTTTCCGACCTGACTTTGCCGCACGCCCTGGCCCGCGTCGTTCTGGCCGAAGCGCTTTACCGCGCCTGGACGTTGACCATCCATCACCCGTATCACCGCGAATGAGCACCGTGAACCGCCGTCGAGGCCCGCGCCGATGACGAGCACCGACGCGGCGGCCGGATTCGTCTATCTGGCGTCGCAAAGCCCGCGCCGCGCGCAGCTGCTCGGGCAGATCGGCGTTCGCCACGAGATGCTGGCGCCGGAGCCCGGCGAGGACGCCGAGGCGCTCGAGGCGGTGCGCGGCAGCGAGCGACCGGAGGACTACTGCCTGCGCGTGACGCTTGTCAAGGTCGCGGCGGCGCGCCGCCGGCTGCGCGAGAGCGGCCGCGCGGCAGCCCCCATCCTCTGCGCCGACACGACGGTGGCGCTCGGCCGCGCGATCTTCGGCAAGCCCGCCGACGCCGTCGACGCGGCGCGCATGCTCGGCCTGCTGGCAGGCCGCACGCACCGCGTGATCACCGCCGTCGCCGTCGCCACCGTGCGGCGGACGCGCTCGCGTCTCAGCATCTCGTGGGTGCGCTTCGCGCTGCTCGACGCCGCCACGATAGAACGCTATGTCGCCAGCGGCGAGCCGTTCGGCAAGGCCGGCGCATACGCCATCCAGAGCAGCGCCGCGACGTGGATCGAGCGCATCGAGGGAAGCTACACCGGTATCATGGGTTTGCCGCTTCACGAGACGGCGGCGCTGCTTCGAGAGGCGGGCGTCGACGTCGGTCCCTGACCCCGATGCAAGACATCCTCATCAACTGGGCGCCCCAGGAAACCCGCGTCGCCATCGTCGAGAACGGATCGGTGCAGGAGCTGCACCTCGAGCGCACGCTCGAGCGCGGCCGGGTCGGCAACATCTACACCGGCAAGGTCGCCCGCGTGCTGCCGGGCATGCAGTCGGCGTACGTCGACATCGGCCTGGAGCGCGCCGCCTACCTGCATATCGCCGCCGTCTTTTTCGGCAATGGCACGTCGCGCGGCGACCACGCCCCCGGCGCCGTGGCGCCGCCGCCGATCGAGCGCCTCGTCTTCGAGGGGCAGACGCTCACTGTGCAGGTGATCAAGGACCCGATCGGCACCAAGGGAGCGCGTTTGTCGACGCAGGTCTCGATCGCCGGCCGGATGCTCGTCTTCCTGCCGCAGGACGACCACATCGGCATCTCGCAGAAGATCGGCTCGCAGGAGCTGCGCGAGCAGTTGCGGGCGCGGATGCTGGCGCTGCTGCAGGCGGCGGCGCCGGAGCAGGACACGACAGGAACCGTTCGCGGCGGCGGCTTCATCCTGCGCACCAACGCCGCCGATGCCACCGATTCCGAGCTTGCCGAGGACATCGCCTACCTGAAGAAGACGTGGGTCCGGGTCCGCGAGCGCAGCCTCAAGTCGCCCGCGGGAACGCTCCTGCACCAGGACCTGAGCCTCGCCGAGCGCGTGCTCCGCGACCTCGCCGACGACCAGACGCAGACGATCCGGATCGACTCGCGCATGCAGTTCGACGAGCTCGCCCGGTTCGGCCGCGAGTTCACGCCGGGCGCCGTCGGCAAGCTGCAGCATTACGTCGGCGAGCGACCCATCTTCGACCTCTTCAACATCGACGACGAGATCGCAAGGGCGCTGCTGAAGCGCGTCGAGCTGAAGTCGGGTGGCTACCTCATCATCGACCAGACCGAGGCGCTGACCACGGTCGACGTCAACACGGGCGGCTTCGTCGGTGGGCGCAACTTCGACGACACCATCTTCAAGACCAACCTCGAGGCCGCGCAGGCGATCGCGCGCCAGCTGCGCCTTCGCAACCTGGGCGGCATCATCATCCTCGACTTCATCGACATGGCGCGGGAGGAACATCGTGGCGCGGTGCTCGCCGAGCTGAAGAAGCAGCTCGGCCGCGACCGCACCAAGGTGACGGTGAGCGGCTTCACCCAGCTCGGCCTGGTCGAGATGACGCGAAAGCGCACCCGCGAGTCGCTGGCCCACCTGCTCTGCGAGCCGTGCCCGACCTGCCAGGGCCGCGGCGAAGTGAAGACGGCGCGCAGCGTCTGCCACGACATCCTGCGCGAGATCCTGCGCGAGGCGCGCCAGTTCAACCCCAAGGAGTTCCGCGTCTTCGCCTCGGCCTCGGTCGTCGAGATGCTGCTCGACGAGGAAAGCCAGCACCTGGCAGGCCTGTCCGACTTCATCGGCAAGCCGATCTCGCTGCGCGCCGAGCCGTTCGCCTCGCCGGAGCTGTACGACATTGTTTTACTGTGACATTTCACGGGGTCTCACCCCGTGTCAATTGCCACGCGTAAACGCCTGTCGTACAAGGGATTTTCGGTAGGAGAGCTGTCTTCTGGTGTCGTGGAGTGCCACCCGGTCGCAACAAGAT
>JBBRFB010000088.1:0-14455 GCA_038225015.1 Burkholderiales bacterium | reverse complement strand
AGACCTTGACAACACCCTGTACACGGAAGGTGAAAGCTGGCGAGTTGAAGACGCCCAAGGCAATGTACTAAGGTCAGGTCTTGTGGAACCGCCGCATTGACGCCTAACCCTTTCATCGAGGCGACGTCGCAAAGGCCGCTTCGCGCGCTTTGCGCCGCGCCTCATGTCAAACGTTAGACGCCGCGAGGCGGTCAGCGCATCTTGAACATCGAGTCGTTCATGCAGGGCTATAAAGCCGCCTGGGAGCAGCGCGACGAATCCATGTTCTGCGCGCTCTTCGCCGAAGGCGGCGAGTACCACAACACGCCGTTCGCCGTTCAGCGCGGTCACGCCCAGCTGGCCGAGTACTGGCGCCGGGTGAAGCTTCAGGAACAGGTCAGCCTCAGCTACGAGGTCCTGGCGTGCCTTCCCGCCGCCGGCATCTCTCACTGGCACGTCACTTACCAGGTGGCCTCCGAAGAACTGTTCGAAATCTGGGCACGGTCCGCGGGCACCAACCTGCTCGCACGCAATGCCGGAGATCCGTTGCCACGGATGGTCCTAGACGGCTTGCTGAAGGCAGAGTTCGAAGGCAAGCTGTGCAGGAAATGCGAGATCTGGTGGCACAGCATGCCGCAGCCCTCATGAGCAGCTGCGGCTCGACGCCTAACCCTTCCATCGAGGCGACGTCACAAAGGCCGCTTCGCGCCCTTTGCGCTGCGCCTCATCTCAAACGTTAGGTTCCATTTGCGCCGCAGTGCCACACGAGCGCGCTGCTTGTAGGCGTTCGCGAGGCCACGCTAAGAGAGTAGCGTGCGCGCCTCTGGCGCAGCGGGTGCCTACCGAGTCGGGCTGCCCACGGGGCATCGGGCAGAGAATCCAGAGTAGGACGAAGATTCCCACTGCCACTGGTTTTCCTCATGTCAGAATTGTTGGGCTTTGCTGTCATCTACCGCGTACGGCTTCATCCGGGAATGGAGTCGCAGTACATCAGTGCTTGGTCCACGGTTACCAAGCGTCTGCGGGCAGAGCGCGGAGGAATGGGCTCGCGCCTTCACCGTGGACCCGAAGGCGTCTGGTACGCATATGCGCAGTGGCCAAGCGCGGAAGCTAGAACGCAGGCCTTCGCGCGCGGGTCCGTCGACTCGGAAGCCGAACGCCAGATGAGTGAGGCCATCGCAGAGCGGCTGCCCGAGATCGTCCTCGAGCCTGTGGCCAACTACCTGCTGCCAGTACAAGATGGCATCTAACCCTTCCATCGAGGCGACGTCCCAAAGGCCGCTTCGCGCCCCATGCGCCGCGCCTCCTATCAAACGTTAGGCACCAGAAGGAGCCGCATGGCGTCTTACGGCCCACTGTGCACTGAGTTCTACGACCTGGACAAGCCAGAGGCGCCAGCCGACGCCGTCGCGTTCTACTCGCGACGAGCAGCGGACGTCGGTGGCCCCGTTCTTGAGCCAATGTGCGGGTCTGGCCGATTTCTGCTGCCAATGATGAGAGCCGGAATTGACGTGCATGGTGTAGATGCAGCCGCCGCAATGCTGAAGGCTTGTCGAGCGCAGGCACTACTTCAAGGGCTGGAGGCGCATCTCTATCTGCAGTCGATCGAGGCCATGTCGCTCCCTTTGAGGTACCGCATGGCATTCATCCCAAGCGGCTCCATCTGCCTCGTCGGTTCAGATGCCTCGCTTCGAAGCGCCCTCAAATCGCTAAAGCGGTACCTCGAACCAGGCGCGCCTTTGCTACTCGAAATCGTACCGGTCAACGGAAAAGACTTGGGGAGGAGCAATCCGGAACGAAGGCTTGTTCGATCAAGCCCAGATACGAGCCTGTCGTACACGTGTCGATCGGTGCAATCTTTGGATAGATCAACGCTCACCTACTACGGGACCTACGAGAAGTACAGGAACTGCACTCTCATTGCCCGGGAGGAAGAGGAACTTGTCCTGCGCCTGCACCGACCGGAAGAGTTTCTTGGTACGCTCTCCGAATGTGGCTTCATCGAATCTCGTGTCGTTGAACTGCCGAACTTAATCTGGCTTCGAGAAAGTGGCTGCATCATGGTGGAAGCGTTTGCCGACGCCTAGTTCCTGTCGATGTCCGCGCTGCGGAGAGCCTTGCTTTTTTCGTCTATTGAAGTCAATGTCTGGTACGGTCGCTAGAAAACACATACTTGCAAGTTGGCTTGGTGCCTAACCCTTCCATCGAGGCGACGTCTCAAAGGCGCTTCGCGCCCTTTGCGCCGCGCCTCATGTCAAACGTTAGGCAACACAAATACGCGTCGGTCACGCTTGACCAATCCGGACGCAGGAGAGCTTCGTGAGCCATATCGAGGAGGAGATTGACCGAGTGGTCGAGTCGTACAAGGCAGCGGTCTTCGCAGCCAATGCAGAAGCCTTCATGCGCCTGTATCACCCCGCCGTCCGCGTCTTCGATACCTGGGGCGTTTGGCTCTACGAGGGAGCGCCTGCATGGCAGCGTGCGGTGGAAGGTTGGTTCACGTCCTTGGGGAGTGAAAGAGTCAGAGCAAGCTTCTCCGAGGTTCAGGTTCTGGCTGGGCAGCCCGTGGCCATTCTCAGCGCCATCGTCACCTATGCTGCGGAGTCAGCGCATGGTGAGCCGCTTCGCTCTATGCAGAATCGAATCACATGGGTTCTCCGCGAATCCGGGCACGTCTTTCGCATCGCGCACGAACATACTTCGGCGCCCGTGGGCTTCGAAGACTCCAAGGCCATCCTTGCACGTGAGCGTGCAAGCTAACTCCAAGTTCCATATGTCGCCTAACCCTTCCATGGAGCGGACGTACCAAAGGCCGCTTCGCGCCCTTTGCGCCCCGCCTCATGTCGAACGTTAGGTGACTCCACTCGCATGGAAGCGTTGCCATCGCTTGCCTCCGTGCTGTCTGCGTTGCACCGGCTCGGCGTTGCACTGCCGCCAGGTCCCGTTCGAATTGACGGGTACGGAGACTCCGAGGCATTGTCGAAAGAGCTGCTATCGCTCATCCAAAGCGGAAGAAAGCGCGCTGGCACCGGTCTTCTGTGGGCGATGGAGGCCGAGCAAGCAGCCATGCCGCACGCAGGAGACATTGAGGTAGTCCTCGACCATCGCAACCAGCCGGCCCTCGTCACTCAGCTGGAGCGGGTCTATGTCGTTCCTTACAACCAAGTCACTGCCAAGTATGCGGCGATAGAGGGCGAAGGCGATGGTTCGCTGGAATACTGGCGCCAGGCACACTGGGCATTCTTCTCGCGAGAGTGCAGTCGCATCGGGCGCGCTCCATCTGAGACCATGCCTGTAGTTTGCAGTGTCTTCAAGCTGCTAAATGTCTTGTCTCATGCACCAGTCACCTAACCATTCCATCGAGCGGACGTTCCAAAGCCTGCTTCGCAGCCTTTGGCCCGCCGCTCGTCGCCACGGTACACGCCGCGCTCGAATGCGGAGCCAAGCTGGCCCGGGACGTTCCTACCTCTGCCGGTGGTCACTCTTTGAGTGCGCACATGACAACCTTCGCTGATGCAGCGACGTCTTTGCATGGAAGTGGCGTTGTTTCACTTGGCTTCCTGAGAAAGTTGACGCTTCTCGGTCGGCACACGTCGCTATGACGAATGACGAACGAACAGCGCATCAGGGGCGAGGATCGAGGCGTCGACTCCGCGATCGTCGTAACTCGCTACGATGACGCTGCGGTGGCAGCCGTTGCTGACGAACTGTGTACAGGCGATAGGCTGCCAAGTCGAGGGGCCAGAGGAGCTGCGCGGTCCCCGCCCGATAGGACATCCGATCGACCACGGCCCCGGCTGATACCTGAACTGGGCCGCCGCGAGGCGTGCGGTAACCTGCAGCCTCACCACCGGAGAAGCGAAATGACCATCCAAGCCCAACGCAGGCGGACGAGACTGCACGTCCTTCGAGACAACGTCCATCGCGCCAAGCGCGCTGTCAAGCTCAGGATGCCTGGCGCGGAGGCGCGACTGAAGGCGCATGTGGCAGCGCGTCTCGCATATACCGAAGCTAGCAAGTAGTGCGATCCACGTCGGGGCGATGGCGCAGGCGCCCGGTCGTGTCTGCGCGGCCAGCGCCCGGCGCGTCGTTGTCCCAGCGCGACGTACCTCCGCGCGCTGGGCATCCAGCTCGCCGGGATCGGCCGTCTCGTCTCGATCGCCAAGGTCGGCCTGCCGAAGGCGTGGCACGTGGGCGGCGCCGCGCGTAGATTGCAGTCGGCATGAGCCGGGTCGGGCGATCTGCCAGACTGCGCGTTCCGCAACGATCCTCGCAAAAGAGCATGCCGACCCTCTGGAAACAGAACGCTTCCGCGCAGACGCTGACCGACCTCCACGTCGGCACGACCGTGGCCCATCTCGGCATCGAGTTCCTGGAGGTCGGCGACGACTTCATCCGGGCCCGGGCCCCGGTCGACGCCCGCACGCGCCAGCCGATGGGCATCCTGCACGGCGGCGTGTCGGTCGTGCTGGCCGAGACGCTCGGCTCGTGCGGCGCGGTGCTGGCCTCGCCGCCGACGCATCGGGCGGTGGGACTCGACATCAACGCGAACCACCTGCGAAGCACGCGCGAGGGCTGGGTCACCGGCACCGCGCGTCCGATCCACATCGGGCGCTCGACCCATGTCTGGCAGATCGAGATCACCAACGACCAGGGCCAGCTTACCTGTGTCTCGAGATTGACGATGGCGATACTGGGTGACGACGCGTGAAAGCCGCACCCGTCGTCCGTGTCGAAGCCGCATCGTGTCGATGATCGAGGCTCGACTGCACGCGCTCGGCCTCGTCCTGCCGGCGCCGCTGCGCCTGCCGCCAGGCGTCGTCCTGCCCTTTCCCTGGGTACGCGTCGTCGGGTGCCGGGCACTGATCTCCGGACACGGCCCGACCGCTGCCGACGGCTCGCTCGCCGAGCCGCTCGGCAAGGTCGGCGCGCAGGTCACGCCGGCGCAGGCACACGAGGCGGCACGCCTGACCGGCCTGGCGATCCTCGGCAGCCTGAAGCGTGAGCTCGGCAGCCTGGAGCGGATCGCCGGCTGGACGCGGGTGTTCGGCATGGTCAACTCGGCGCCGGGCTTCGGCGGGCAGCCGGCCGTCATCAACGGCTTTTCGGAGCTGATCCTCGCGGTGTTCGGCGCCGAGCGCGGTGCCCACGCGCGCAGTGCCGTCGGCCTCGCCGAGCTGCCGTTCAACATTCCAGTCGAGATCGAAGGCGAGGTCGAGTTGGTCGCGTGAGGTCGCGGCCCGGCTCGCTGTGCGCAAGAGTCGGCGTCGCCGGCCGCCGCTATGGCCGATGATCCACCATCGGCAGCGCCGAATCGCGAAGCCTGACCGTATCATTCGCCGTCGCCGTTCGCCCCGGGAGTCCTGTGAAACCCAGCCACTTCGCGATCCTGCTGGCCACCCTGGCGTGGTCCGTCACGCAAGCGCAGCCGGCCGGCGTCTACGACGGCATCTGGACCGTCACCTTCGACGGCAGCAGGACGGCCGGCCTGCAAGGCACCGTCGTCATCAAGGACGGCGCCGGCACGTGGAAGGTTCAAGCGGAAGACCGGAAGAACCCGTGCGTAGGGCGCGAATCGCCGATCACGGTCAAGACGGCGTCGGCCGACGAGCTGGTCTTCGAAGTGAACCGATCGAAGATGCTTGCCGGCTGCAAGGACTTCACCATGAAGTTCAGGAAGGTCGACGACAAGGCCATGGCCGGCAAGACAATCGACGGCCGGGCGGTGTCGCTGGTCCGTCAGTAGTCAGGGGTGCGCCGAGCCGGAATGCTCGCCGTGACGGCCGTGCCTGCCGTTCGCGCCGACCTTCTGGCCGCGACCCTGCGCATCGAGCTCGACGACCTGAGGCGCCCTCAGGTGCACGCCCTCCTCGACGAGCACCTGCAGCACATGCGGTCGCTGACGCGGCTGGAGAGCGTCCATGCGCTCGACCTCGACAAGCTCCGGGATCCCGCGATCACGTTCTGGTCGGCCTGGGACGGCGCCGTCATCGCGGGCTGCGGCGCCCTGAAGGAACTCGATCCGGGGCACGGCGAGATCAAGTCGATGCGCACGCCCGGCGCACGCCGCCGACAGGGAGCCGGGCGAGCACTCCTGGTCCACATCGTGGCGGTTGCGCGGGACCGCGGCTACCGGCGCCTGAGTCTCGAGACCGGCGCCGGGAGCGACTTCCTGCCCGCACACCGGCTCTACGAGAGCTTCGGCTTCGCGCCTTGCGGGCCGTTCGGCGGGTATAAGGAGGACGCGAACAGCGCGTTCATGACCATGCCGCTCGCGCGATGATCGCGGCGACGTATCGACCCCCCTTCGAAAGCCGACCCGTATGCTTTTTTCCGTAAGGTTCGTCGACCGTCCGGAGCAGGCCGCCGTCCGTCAAGGGCAACTCCAGGCCCACATCGAGTGGCTCGACCGGAACAGGGATGTCGTCCTGGTAGGCGGCTCGCTGCGGACGACTCCGGGCGACAAGCCGCTGGGTGGTCTGTGACTGGTCGAAGCGCCCGAAAAGGCCGCGATCGAAGCGCTCATCCGCACCGACCCGTTCTGGATCCACGGCCTGCGCGAGACCTGCGAGATCCACTACTGGTCGAAGGCTTTCCCCGGCCGAAAGGTTTCGCTGTAGCAAAGGCCTGGCGCCATGCATGAGTCGTCGCCCACGGGCCGGATCGTGAACGCCGCCTTCGGTCTTCTCTTCGTGGTCATCGCCATCGTCATCGCCGCGACGACATACCGGTCGATGCTCGCTCGCGGCCTGGTGGCAGCGCTCGTCATCGGCGCGCTCGGCATCGATGCGCTGGTCAGCGCGGCGCGCGGCACCCGGTCGTGGCTGTCGCGCATCGGCCCGCTGCCCTGAGGCCGTCGCATGGGCTTGCTGCGCGAGCGCTGGATGGCCAGGGGCGAAACCAGGGACGTCGAGCTCTACGGCTTGCTGCGGCGCGAATGGCGGGCACCGACGTCGCCCGCCGAACCGGCGCCGCCGCCCGGGGTCCACAGGCGATGACGTTCGACGAGTCCTTCGCGTCGGCGCAGGCGACTGCGTTCGCCTTCCTGGTCGCGGAGCACGGCTTTCGCGCCGTCGTCAACGAGGTCACCCGCGAGAACGCGGAGGACGGTGTCGTCGGGCGGTTCGTCTACGAAGACACGGTGGCGCGGGCGCCGCGGCGCACGGTCTCGCTGAAGGTCGCGCCGCTGCGGCTGCAGCTGAGCCTCGACGTGGCAAGGGTAGCTGCCGGCAGCTTCACCATCGAGGAGGTGCACGCGGTGGACGGCCGGGGGCCTTTTCCTCGCCGTGAGCACGGGCTGTACGACGCGATGGATTCCCCGGAGCTCCTGCTGGCGGAGTTCGTCCGCCTGGCCGGCGTCCTGGAAGCCGCAGGCGCGCGATTCTTCGCCGACGAGGCGGACTTCTGGGAAGACCTGCGCGACCTGCGCGAACGCCGCGCCGACGTCGAGGAGATCAAGCGCATCCTCGCCTTGTCCAGGACGGCGTTCCACGACCGCGACTGGGCGCTCGTCATCGACCTGCTGGGACCGATCGAGAGGCGGCTGGGCAGCACGGCGACCGGGCGGCTGGCCTATGCGCGCCGACACCTCGCCGGCGCGGCGTAACGACCGAACGGACTCTCGCGTATCTTCGTATCTTCTTCTGCCTGGAGACTCCGCTGGCACCGCCCATCGACTATCTCAATCCCCGTCTGCCCGCCGGCCTGAGGCGAGTGACGATGCCTGTCGTCGACGCCGACCGGCAAACGCTCGAGGGCTATGGCCGGCTGGTCGACGATCCGGCGCAGTGTCCGGTCGAGATCGTGCGCTGGCCGGCGCAAGGCCGGCGGCCGATCGACGACGACACCGGCGACCAGGCCGGCACGACCGAAGGCATCTTCGTCAGCGAGTGGCAGGGCGACATCCTCTACGGTCGCAACGAAGCGGTGGACGGCCACTACGTGCTCGCCTACGCCGAGCCGCCGGAATCGGCGCGCACCGATCATGCCGAAGCGCCGCAGCGCATGATGCTGTGGCATGCCAACTACCACCCCGACGGCGGCCAGCTCTTCTTTCCACTCGATCGCCGACCGTTCTACGTGCCGCTGGCGCTGGCCGGCGACGACGTCACGCCGGAGCGCTTCGTGTGCTTTCGTCTCGACGGCACGCGAGGCCTCTACATCCACCCCAACATCTGGCACGAGGGCGTCTTCGCGCTCGAGGGCACGCAACGCTTCCTCGATCGGCAGGGCGCGGTCCATGCCCGGGTGTCGGTCGAGTTCGCGAGGGAATTCGGGTGCCTGCTCGAAGCGCCGATCTAGGCCGCGCCGCGAGGGCCTGAAGGTGCATCTGCATACGGACGCGACGCGATGGATCTAGCCCACCCTTCGACCCTTCTGCTTCCGACCGCCGTCGCCCTGCTCGTCGGCTGGCGCCTCGTCTCGCGCGTCAGGCGCATGGTGGGACGGCAGCGCCTCTCGCCGGTCCGCCCCTGGCTGGCCGTCGTGCTCTTTCCCTTGTTGACAGCGCTGCTGCTGCTCACATCCCTGGGCCATCCGGCGCTCGCGCTCGCCCTCGTCGCCGGCACCGCGGCCGGAACGGCCCTCGGCCTCTACGGCCTGCGGCTGACCCGCTTCGAAGACACGCCGCTCGGCCTCTTCTACACACCGAACGCGCATCTGGGCATCGCCCTGACGCTGTTGCTGGTGCTGCGCATCGGCTACCGCTTCGTCAGCATGCAGCTCGGCTCGGCAGCGATCGGCACGCCGACCGCCGACTTCGCGCGCAACCCGCTGACGCTGCTGATCTTCGGCACCCTCGCCGGGTATTACGCGTGCTACGCCGCCGGCCTCATCCGCTGGCAACGCCGCGCCGGCGGTCGATCGGAGGGGTGACAGAATCGACGACCGCGTTCGCGTGATGCCGGCAGTGGCCGTCGACGTGGCGACGCAAGGAGACTGGCAATGACGGTGTACGTGATCGCCGATGTCGAGGTTGTCGACCCGGCCGGCTACGAGGACTATCGGGCCCGGGTTCCGGCGACCATCGCCGCGCACGGCGGCCGCTACCTGGCGCGCGGCGGCGCGACCGAAGTGCTGGAAGGCTCGTGGTCGCCGCACCGCTGCATCATTTCGAATTCCCCGACATGGACCGGTTCCGCGCCTGGTGGACGTCGCCCGACTACGTGCCGCTGCGCGCGCTCCGCGAGCGGACCACGAGGTCGCACCTGGTCGTCACCCAGGGGCTGTAGAGAAGCATGAAGAAGACCGACCTCGTGAAGAGCCTCGCCAGAAAGGTCGACGGCAAGATGAAGACGGCGGGCTTCCCCGAGCGGTTCGGGCAGGGCGCAACGCCGGCGGCCTTCAAACGCGAACGTCCCCCCGAGGCCGCTGCGGGCAAACGCGTGGCCATTTCCTGCCGCTTGCCGGCCGACCTCGTCCAGCGCCTCCGAGCCCGCGCGGCCGTGCACGACGGTGGCCTGAACAGGCTGGTGGCCGAAGCGCTCGAGCACTGGTTCGCGACCGCGCCCGCCACCGAGGTCGGCTCGAATCCCGCTGCCGACCGGCCGGCGAATGGCACCGCCTGAACCGTTCTGCCGCGAGGCCGGCAGCGGCCCGGGCGTGGTCTGCCTGCATTCGAACGCCAGCAGTTCGGCGCAGTGGCGGGCGCTGATCGAGCGGCTGGCCCCTCGCCACCACGTCTTCGCGCCCGATCTCCACGATTCCGGCAGAGGCCCGCCGTGGCCCTCGGACCGCGAAATCCGCCTCGTCGACGAGATGGCGCTCGTCGAGCCGGTGCTGACCCGGGCTGGCTCTCCACTGGCGCTGGTCGGCCATTCCTACGGTGCCGCGGTCGCGCTGATGGCCGCCCTGGCCGAACCGGGGCGGGTCGCCGCCATGGCGCTCTACGAGCCGACCTTGTTCGGATTGATCGACGCCGAGTCGCCGGCACCGAACGCAGCCGATGGCATTCGCGACGCGGTCGGCGCGTCGGCTGCCGCGCTCGACGCCGGCGACCCGGCGGGTGCGGCCGAGTGCTTCATCGACTACTGGATGGGTCGTGGTACCTGGGCCGGCATGCCGGCGGAGCGCAAGCCCGCCATCGAGGCTTCGGCGACGAACGTTCGCCGTTGGGCCCATGCCCTGTTCACCGAGCCGACGCCGCGGGCGGCGTTTCTCCAGCTCGACGTGCCGGTGCTCTGCATGATCGGCGGGCGCACGACGGCATCGGCACGTGCCGTCACCCGTCTTCTCGCCGCCACCCTGCCGCGTGTCGAGGTGGTGGAATTCGAGGCCCTGGGCCATATGGGTCCGGTGACCGATCCCGACGTCGTCAACGACGCCATCGCCGGATTTCTCGGCGCTCACCTGCCGCCCGCGGCCTGATGCCATGAACCACCACCTCTCTCTTGCGCTTGCGCTGATCGTCGTCGCCCTGGCGGCTGGGCCCGGCGCGTCGGGCGCCGCCGCCGCCGACCGGCCCCACTGCCGGGTCGATCCCTTCCAGGGCGCGACGTCGACCGAAGGTGCAGTCGCGCAGCTGCGGGTACCGAACAACGGCCGCGCCTGCGTCATCGTCAACTACGGGCTGCCGGCAGAGCACGAGCATCCGGCCGACAGCGGCCGCATCACGAAGCAGGCGGCCCACGGCACGGCAGCGTTCGTGGCGCCGGACGCCCGGTACACGCCGCTGCCCGGCTACGTGGGCGACGACGAATTCGAGTACGAGGCCTGGGCGCGCGGCAAGCTCGACCGGCAGTATCGACTGAAGGTTCGGGCGCGGGTCACGGTGACGGCACCCTGAGCGATGCCGTGGAGGCCGCTGCCCTTTCCGAGGCCGAACACGCCTGCTGCCCGCTCTGCGGCGGCGCCAACGCGTGCGCCGCGGCGGCGCGCGGCGACTTCGCCGAGCGCTGCTGGTGCGAGTCGGTCGTCGTCGATCCGACGTTGCTGGCGCGGGTACCTGCCGGGCGCCACGCCTGCCTCTGTGCCACCTGCCTGGCAGGGCGGAGCGGCGATGAACGGTGAGACGACATTCGACGAATTCATCACCGCGGCTTGGGACGACCACGCCGACGACAGCTCCGGCGTCGCCCGGCGGCTGGCGGGTTCGCGCCACCTGGTCGATGCGCCGGCACGCATCGTCCCCTTCGCGCGCCTCGTCGCTCACGTCTTCGGCGAACACCTCGGGCAGTGGTCGCAGGCAGTGAGGCTGGTCGAATCGCTGCGCGACGTCGCCGCCTACGTCGCCAGCGACGAGGTCGAGGGCCCGCTGCGCCGGCTCGTGGCCGGGCTGCGCCTTGCCGGCGGCGAGGCCGCGGCGCTCGACGGCCTCGGCCGCGACGACCGGATCGCGGCGCTCGCTGCCGCAGCCGCCGCCTGGGCCGGGCGTGCGGATTTCGCGCCGGCGATCGCGGCGTATGCGGAGGCGACCGCGCTGGCCGGACCCGGAACGGGTCTCGGCGCCGCGGCGACGAGGGGCCTCGCGGTGGCCGGCAACAACCTGGCAGCCGCGCTCGAGGATCACTCCGGCCGCAACGGCGCCGAGACCGCCGCGATGATCGCCGCGGCCGAAGGCGGGCTCCGCTTCTGGCGACTGGCGGGCACCTGGCTCGAGGAAGAACGCGCCGAGCTCCGACTCTCGAGCAGCCTGCTCGCAGCCGGAAGGTCCGCCGACGCGCGAACGCATGCGACGCGCTGCCTGGCGCTCTGCCGGACGAACGCTGCGCCAGCGATCGAGCATGTCCTCGCCCACGCGGCGCTCGCCCGGGCCGGTCGCCGCGGGGGCGACGAACCCGCCTTCCTGGCCTCGCGCGCCGAAGCCAGGGCCGCAGCCATCGGCGCGACGGCCGACGAGAAGCCCTGGTGCGACGCCGAACTGAAGGCGCTCGACAACGACGATAGAGACGACAACGACGACAACCACACCGAGCCGACATGACGACCGATCGATCCGCCACGCAATTCCCGCCCCGCGCCCACCGCCTCCGCGCCGCGCATCGCCCGCTTTCTCCAGGGCACCGGGGGGCCTGGACGTCGGCCCTTGCGATCGGGCTCGCGGCGCTGGCGGTCTCGCCGGTGCGCGCGGGCGGCACGGGCATCGCCATCGTCGGCCTCGATGGCGTGTCACGTCCCGAGCTCCATGTCGCCGCCGCCGACCCGGCCGCGAGCGACGTCGTATCGAGGTCTCTGACAACGCCTGCCGCGGCGCCCGACTACGCCCTGCCCGCCTACGAGATCGTCGGCTTCCAGTTCCTGCTCAATCGCACCAACCGCTACTTCGGCACCGGGCGCGAGGACTACCGCGTCAACGGCAACACCATCAGCCGCAACCTGCGCAGCGGCTGGAACACCGACCGCGATCCGTTCAACGTCAACCAGCTCGGCCATCCGTACCAGGGTTCGATGTACTACGGCTTCGCGCGATCGACCGGCTTCAACTACTGGGAGTCGGCCGGCTATGCGTTCGCCGGCAGCATCGGCTGGGAGATCGCCGGCGAGCGCACGCACCCGTCGGCGAACGACCAGGTCGCCAGCGGCATCGGCGGCACCTTCCTCGGCGAGGCGCTGTTCCGGATGTCGAACCTCGTTCTCGAGCACGGCGGCGGCATGCCGCGCTTCTGGCGCGAGATGGCGGCCGCCGCCATCTCGCCGTCGTCGGGCTTCAACCGGCTGGTGTACGGCGAGCGCTTCGGCATCTTCTCGAGCCACGACGCCGCCTACTACAGCCGGCTCGAACTCGGCTATGCCGGCACCGTGAAGAGCGACGTCGGCGGCTCGGCCACGAACGTCCAGCGCAACGAATTCCAGGTCCACTACGAGATCGACTACGGGCTGCCGGGCAGCCCGGGCTACTCGTACACGCGGCCGTTCGACTACTTCAATTTCCAGGCCACGGCGACGACCTCGAACGGCATCGAGAGCGTGATGACGCACGGCCTCCTCGTCGGCCGCAGTTACGAGGCAGGCGACGACTTCCGTGGCGTCTGGGGCGTCTACGGCAGTTACGACTACATCGCACCGCAGACCTTCCGCGTCTCGAGCACGGCCGTCTCGCTCGGAACGACCTGGCAGTGGTGGCTGGGCAAGAAGCTGTCGCTGCAGAGCACGGCGCTGCTCGGCCTCGGCTATGCCGCCGTCGGCACGACGCACAGCAACGCCGGCGACCGCGACTACAACTACGGCTTGGCGCCGCAGTCGCTGCTGGCGCTGCGTCTGACGAACGACGACAAGACGTCGCTCGACCTGTCGCTGCGCGAGTACTACGTCAGCCGGGTCGCCTCGGGGACCAACGGCGGCCAGGACAACATCATTCGCGCCGATGCCTCGTTCACCTACCGCATCGACCGCCAGCAGGCGGTGGCGCTCAAGGTACTCGGAAACCGCCGCGACGCCCGCTTCGCCGGCTCCAGCGCCGACCGGCAGACGCAGATCACCGTCGGCATCTTCTACACCCTGCTCGGGCAGGACCGGTTCGGCACGACCGACTGGCGCTGAGCCGTCGACCCGGCGGCCCCGCGTCAGGGCTGCAGGCGGCCCTGGGCGAGACGGAGCGTGCGGCCGCAGCGTGCGGCCAGGGTTTCGTCGTGGGTGACGACGACGATCGACATGCCGCGCTCGCGCGCCAGGCCGAGCAGCAAGGCGAAGACGTCGTCGGCGGTCGCCCTGTCGAGGTTGCCGGTCGGCTCGTCGGCAAGGACGCAGTCGGGGTCGCCGACGAGCGAGCGCGCGATCGCGACCCGCTGCCGTTCGCCACCCGAGAGTTGCGACGGCCGATGCTGGAGTCGCTCGCCGAGGCCGACCTGGCCGAGCACGGCGCCGGCGCGCTCTCGTGCTTCGTCGACCGCGACCCGGCGGATCCGAAGCGGCATGGCGACGTTGTCGAGCGCCGTGAACTCCGGCAGCAGGTGATGGAACTGGTAGACGAAGCCGAGGTGGCGGTTGCGCCACTCGCCCTGCTCGGCGGCATCGAGGCTGGTGAAGTCGCGCCCGCAGAGCAGCACCCGACCCTGGTTCGGCGCTTCCAGGCCACCTAGCAGGTGCAGCAGGGTGCTCTTGCCCGACCCCGAGGCACCGACGACGGCCAGCGTCTCGCCGCGCCGCACCGCCAGGTCGACGCCCTGGAGCACGTGAACGTCGAGTCGCTCCGCGCCGCTGCCTTCCGTGAAGCGTTTGTGCAGGTCGGTCGCGACAATGACGTCGCCCGAGGTCGCCGCCGCGCCCGGCACGTCACTCATAGCGCAGGGCCTCGGCCGGCTGCACGCGGCTCGCGCGCCAGCTCGGATAGATCGTGGCGAGGAACGCCAGCGCGAGCGAGATCAGCGCGATCGGCACGATGTCGCCCTGCTGTGGATCGCTCGGCATGCGGCTGATGAGGTAGACGCTGCTCGGCAGGAAGCTCACGTGCAGCAGCCGCTCGATCGCCGGCACGATGACGTCGACGTTGAACGCCACCAGCAGGCCGAGGCCGACGCCTGCCAGGGTGCCGATGATGCCG
>JBBRFB010000087.1:0-14525 GCA_038225015.1 Burkholderiales bacterium | reverse complement strand
CACGCGTCGCGCAGCTCCGCCAGCGCCAGGGCGACGTTCGGCTGCTCCGGGTGGCCCTCGATGTCGACGTAGAAGTAGTACTCCCACTGGCCCGAGCGTGCCGGCCGCGATTCGAAGCGCGTCATCGACACGCCGTGCGCCTTCAGCGGCATCAGCATGTCGTGGACCGCCCCGGGCCGGTTCGCCACCGAGACGACGAGACTGGTGCAGTCGTGGCCCGACGACTGAGGCTGCGGGTGCACGCTCGGGTGCGCCACGATGGCGAAGCGGGTCCGGTTGTGGGCATCGTCCTGGATCGCCGGGGCGATCACGTGCAGGCCGAACTCGCTGGCGGCGCGGTCGCTCGCGATCGCGGCGACCTTGCCGTCGAGGCTGGCCAGGCGCGCACCCTCGGCGTTGCTGGCCACCGGGCGCCGCTCGACGCCGGCGAGGTGGTGGCTGAGCCAGGCGTGGCACTGGGCGAGTGCCTGCGGGTGAGCGCATACCGCCTCGATCTCGAGCATCGAATCGTCGCGCCGCATCAGGTTGTGGCGGACGTAGAGGCTGGTCTCGCCGACGATAGACAGCGGCGTCGTCAGGAACAGGTCGAGCGAGCGGGTGACGACGCCTTCGCTCGAGTTCTCGACCGGGACGACGCCGAAGTCGGCGGCGCCGGCGCTGGTCGCCTGGAAGACCTCGTCGGCGTTGGCGCAGAGCACCTTCGAGATCGACGAGCCGAAGTAGGCCAGCGCCGCGAGCTCGCTGAAGGTGCCGGCCGGACCGAGATAGGCGACGCGGGTCGGCGACTCGAGCGAGCGGCACGCCGACATGATCTCGCGCCAGATCGGCGCGACGCTGGCCGCCGGCAAGGGGCCGGCGCTCTCGCGTTTCAGGCGGTCGATCACGGCCGCTTCACGCTCGGGTCGAAAGGCGGGGGATCCCTCGGCGCGCTTGAGCTCGCCGACGGCCAGGGCGATCGCCGCGCGTCGGTTCAGCAGGGCGGCCAGCTCGCTGTCGACGGCGTCGATCTGGGCGCGCAGCGCCGAGAGGTCGCCGGCGCCGGCTGGCTCGTTCGACGGCATCGGCAGGCGCTCCGGGCGGCCCTTACTTTCCGGCGGCCCGGCTGGCCGCCTTGGCGCTGGCCGGCGGCTTTGCCGACGAGGCGGGTGCGGCCTGCTGCGCTGGCGGAACGCCGAGGATGACGCGGATCCGGCTGTCGAGCGCCTGGACCTTCGGGTCGAGGAGGGGGCGGATCTCGCTCAGCAGCTGCTGGATGAAGGCGTTGCGCATGTCGGCGCCGAGCGCCTGGTACCGCTTGTTCGCGCCCGACTCGAGCCAGGCGACCAATTGCTTCAGGTCTTCCTCGCTCATCTTTTCCTCGAGCACCGTGCCGATCGTCGTCGGCGCGATCTTGAGTGCCCGTTCGCGCACCAGGGGATACGCCTCGTCGACGTACTTCTTCACGTCGGCCTCGATCGCCCGCCCCATGCCCTCGCGCTTGTCGGCCGGCACCTGGCGCTGCAGCACGATGGCCGCCTGCTGCATCATCTGCGCCGCCGGACGCTCGACGACGCTTTTCGACAGCGTCTCGATCTCGGCCTGCTGGGCCTGCAGCACGCGATGCACGAGCTCCTTCTTGCCCGAGTTCTGTCCATAAGCGAGCTGGCACAGTGCAACGGCGGCGAACAGCGCTGCGGCTCTCGTGACGATCGACTTGCTCATGCAGCTTCTCCTTGGGGCGGTGGCACGTCGGCGCCGGGATCGTCCGGGCCGTCGCCGTTGGCATCGTTCTCGACGATGCGCTGCAGGCCGGTCAGCTTGGCGTCGTCGTCGAGCGCGATGAGGGTCACGCCCTGGGTCGCCCGCCCGAGTTCGCGAATTTCCTGGACGCGCGTTCGCACCAGGACGCCGCTGTCGGTGATGAGCATGATCTCGTCGTCGGCGCGCACCAGCGTCGCTGCCACGACCTTGCCGTTGCGGGCGGTCTGCTGGATCGCGATCATGCCCTTGGCGCCGCGGCCGTGGCGCGTGTATTCGATGATCGACGTGCGCTTGCCGTAGCCGTTCTCGGTCGCCGTGAGGACGCTCTGCGTCTCGTCCTCGGCGACCAGCATGGCGATGACGCTCTGCTGGCTCTCGAGTGCCATGCCACGCACGCCACGGGCATTGCGGCCCATCGCACGGACGTCGTCCTCGGCGAAGCGAACGGCCTTGCCGGCGTCGGAAAAAAGCATGACGTCGTGGTGGCCGTCGGTGAGCGCCGCGCCGATCAGGAAATCGCCCTTGTCGAGGTCGACGGCGATGATGCCGGCCTTGCGCGGGTTGCTGAACTCGTCGAGGCTGGTCTTCTTGACCGTGCCCTGCGCCGTGGCCATGAAGATGTAGTGGTCGGCGGGGAAGGTGCGAAAGCCGTCAGTCAGCGGCAGCACGACGTTGACCTTCTCGCCCGGCTGCAGCGGAAACATGTTGACGATCGGCCGGCCGCGCGAATTGCGCGAGCCCTGCGGCACTTCCCACACCTTCAGCCAGTACACGCGGCCGAGCGTCGTGAAGCAGAGGATGTAGTCGTGGGTGTTGGCGATGAAGAGCTGCTCGACCCAGTCGTCTTCCTTGTTCTGCGTCGCCTGCTTGCCGCGGCCACCGCGCCGCTGGGCGCGGTATTCGGACAACGCCTGGCTCTTGATGTAGCCGGTGTGCGAGAGGGTCACGACGACGTCGGTCGGCGTGATCAGGTCTTCCGTCTCGAGGTCGGTCGCGTTCTTCTCGATCGTGCTGCGCCGGGCGCCGGCCTTGGTCTGGCCGAACTCCGCCTTCAGTGCGGTGAGCTCGTCCGACATGATCGTCGTCACGCGGGCCGGCGTCGCCAGGATGCCGAGCAGGTCGGCAATCTGCGCCATGACGTCGCGGTACTCGCCGAGGATCTTGTCCTGCTCGAGTCCGGTCAGGCGCTGCAGGCGCATCTGCAGGATCTCGCCGGCCTGCTCGTCGGAGAGGCGGTACAGGCCGTCGGCCTGCAGCCCGTAGCTCGGCGACAGCCCCTCGGGCCGATAGGCGTCGCGATCGCCGGCGCTGCCGCCGACTCGCGCGAGCATCTCGCGCACCATCGACGAGTCCCAGCTCTTGCTCATCAGCGCCGAGCGCGCGGCCGGCGGCGTCGGCGAGGCCTTGATCGTCGCGATGAACTCGTCGATGTTGGCGAGCGCGACGGCGAGGCCTTCGAGCACGTGGCCCCGCTCCCGTGCCTTGCGCAGCTCGAACACCGTCCGCCGCGTCACCACCTCGCGCCGATGCTCGAGGAAGATCTCGATCAGGTCCTTCAGGTTGCAGAGCTTCGGCTGGCCGTCGATAAGGGCCACCATGTTGATGCCGAAGGTGTCCTGCAGCTGGGTCTGCTTGTAGAGGTTGTTGAGCACGACCTCGGGCACCTCGCCACGCTTGAGCTCGATCACCACCCGCATGCCCGACTTGTCGGACTCGTCCTGGATGTGGCTGATCCCCTCGAGCTTCTTCTCGTGAACCAGCTCGGCCATGCGCTCGAGCAGGTTCTTCTTGTTCACCTGGTACGGAATCTCGTCGACGATGATCGACTGGCGCTGCCCCTTGTCAATGTCCTCGAAGTGGCATTTGGCGCGCATCACGACGCGGCCACGGCCGGTGCGGTAGCCCTCGCGCACGCCGGTCAGGCCGTGGATGATCCCGGCCGTGGGAAAGTCGGGCGCCGGGATGATCTCCATGATCTCGTCGATCGTGGCGCCGGGGTTGGCGAGCACGTGGTGGCAGGCGTCGATCACTTCGTTCAGGTTGTGTGGCGGGATGTTCGTTGCCATGCCGACGGCGATGCCGCCGGCGCCGTTGACGAGCAGGTTCGGCAGCTTCGACGGCAGCACCAGCGGCTCGCGCTCGCTGCCGTCGTAGTTCGGGCCGAAATCAACGGTTTCCTTGTCGAGATCGGCGAGCATCTCGTGCGCGATCTTCGCCAGCCGGATCTCGGTGTAGCGCATGGCCGCGGCGTTGTCGCCGTCGACCGATCCGAAATTGCCCTGGCCGTCGACCAGCATGTGGCGCATCGAGAAGTCCTGCGCCATGCGCACGAGCGTGTCATACACCGACTGGTCACCGTGCGGGTGGTACTTGCCAATGACGTCGCCCACGATGCGCGCCGACTTCTTGTAGGGCCGATTCCAGTCGTTGCTCAGCTCCGACATCGCGTAGAGAACGCGGCGGTGCACCGGCTTCAGTCCGTCGCGCGCGTCGGGCAGGGCGCGCCCGACGATGACGCTCATCGCATAGTCGAGGTAGGACCGCCGCATCTCCTCCTCGAGGCTGATGGGCAACGTTTCCTTGGCGAATGGGGTCATGGGCTCGCTTGCGAAATGCGGGGACCGCCCGCGGCAATGCCGAGCGCGAAGACGAATTCTAAGTTGCTGCAGGCTGTAGTGGCCGCGCAACAACGCGTCTCCAGCGTGTCCGTCACCGGGGCAAAATCAGGTCCTACGAAAGCCCTATGGCACAATAACTCGGTCGGTGGTCGGCGCCCGTTCCACGGGGGTGGCCAGTATTTTCCGATCAAGTTCGGACGTTTCCGCAGAACACAATTTGCCTTCCCTCGAGAGGAGAATCCATGAAGAAACTTAACAAGGTGGCGTCGCTCTTTGCAACCGCTGCTCTCGCGTCGTCCTTCGGCGGCGTTTCGGCGCAGACGGTTGACAACTGGGTCAGCGGCACCGGCCTGCCGTGGAAGAACGGCACGAACGAACTGTGCTGGCGCGATGGTTCGTGGACGCCGGAGACCGCCTTGCCCGAGTGCGATGGCGCGATCAAGAAGCCGATGGCTCCTGCTCCGGCTCCGGCCCCCGCCCCGATGGCCGCTCCGGCTCCGGCGCCTGCCCCGGCCCCCGCTCCGGCCCCCGTCGCCGTGGTTCCGGCCCCGACGAGCGAGAAGGTCACGTTTGCCGCCGATGCGTTCTTCGACTTCGACAAGTCGGTCCTCAAGCCGGAAGGTCGCGCCAAGCTCGACGACCTGGTCAGCAAGATGGGAGGCCTGAACCTCGAGGTCGTGATTGCGGTCGGCCACACCGACTCGGTCGGCACCGACGCCTACAACCAGCGCCTGTCGATCCGCCGCTCGGAAGCCGTCAAGGCCTATCTGGCGAGCAAGGGTATCGAGAAGAACCGCATCTACACCGAAGGCAAGGGCGAGAAGCAGCCGGTCGCCGACAACAAGACCGCCGAAGGCCGCGCGAAGAATCGTCGCGTCGAAATCGAGGTCGTGGGTACGCGCGGCAAGTAAGCAGCGCTTCTCCCGAAAACCCCGCCGCGGCGGGGTTTTTTCATTCTCGCGGCGCGCCATGCAAGTGCGCGTGGGTCGGCACCGGAGCGGCCCTCCGCTACCATTGGTCATGCTCAATGCCGACCCGCACGAACTCGCGAAATTCAGCGAGCTGGCCCATCGCTGGTGGGACAAGGAAAGCGATTTCCGGTCGCTGCACGAGATCAACCCGCTCCGCCTCGACTGGATCGACGGCCTCGCATCGCTCCCCGGCAAGCGCGTCGTCGACGTCGGCTGCGGCGGCGGCATCCTTGCCGATGCGATGGCACGGCGTGGCGCCGAGGTGCTCGGCATCGATCTGGCCGGCAAGGCACTGAAGGTGGCGCAGCTGCATGCGATCGAGGCCGCCACGCCGCGAATCGAGTACCGCGAGGTCGACATCGAGAGCCTGGCCCGCGAACAGCCGGCGAGTTTCGACGTGCTCGCCTGCATGGAGATGCTCGAGCATGTTCCCGAGCCCGAATCGGTGGTCGACGCGTGCGGCAAGCTGCTCAAGCCCGGTGGCTGGGCGTTCTTCTCGACCATCCATCGCAACGCCAAGGCGTTCGCGTTCGCCATCGTCGGCGCCGAGCACGTCCTGAAGCTGCTTCCGCGCGGGACGCACGAGTACGCAAAGTTCATCCGGCCGAGCGAACTGGCCCACTGGTGCCGTGGCGCCGGCCTCGAGCTCGCCGAGATGCGGGGGCTGACGTATTCGCCCCTTTCCAGGCGCTATCGCCTGACCGACGACACCAGCGTCAACTACCTCGTTGCCTGCCGCAAGCCCTCATGATGCCCGCCGACGACGGGCCGGCTGGCGCGCCGGCCAGGGCAGCTGCGACTGACTCGCGGGTGGTCGACGCCGTGCTGTTCGACCTCGACGGCACCCTGATCGACAGCGCGCCCGATCTTGCCGGGGCGTGCAACGACATGCGGGTCGCCCAGGGCCTGGTGCCCTTGCCCTATGCCACCTTGCGGGCCATGGTCGGCTCGGGCGCGCGCGGCATGGTGGGCACCGGCTTCGGACTGGCTCCCGGCGACGAGCGCTATGCCGAGTTGCGCGAAGAGTTCCTTGCCCGCTACGAGGCCCGCATGACGCGCGAGACGCGGGTGTTCGACGACGTTGCACCGCTGCTCGGGCGGCTGCGCCGCGACCGCCTGGCCTGGGGCATCGTCACGAACAAGATGGCCCGATATGCCGAGCCGGTCATCGCCTGGCTCGGCGCGCTGGATGGCGCAGGGGCCATCGTCTGCGGCGACACGACACCGCATGCCAAGCCGCATCCGGCGCCGCTGCTCGAGGCGGCGCGCCGCCTCGGCGTCGCACCCGGGCGCTGCGTCTACGTCGGCGACGACCGGCGCGACGTCGAGGCTGGCTGCGCCGCCGGCATGCGGACCGTGGTTGCCGCCTGGGGCTATCTCGGCGCTGGCGAGCCGATCGAAAAGTGGGGTGCCGATCACGTCATCGCTCGCCCCGAAGAGCTGATTGCATGGCTCGACACCTTGAAGCTAGGCCAGGTGGCCTAAACTATGCGGCTTGGGGCTGACTTGGCTTCGACGAGGGTTCGAAGTCGGAACAGGGCACGCCGAGCACCAGTTCGCTCGTAAATCCACTGGAAACAAAGTAACTGCGAACGATACTTCGTACGCCCTCGCCGCTTAACACCGGTGAGCCTCGCAACAGTTGGCCGATGGGCTGGGTGAACAGGGCAACCTGAACACTGCGAGGTCATACACATTGGCTCGCTGCCGGGTGGGTCACTCAGCCGGGAGTCAAATCAAGTGACTCGTGCCGAAGGTAGCGTGCTGCTGCGCGACCTGAGGCATTAAAACCAAATCAGCCAGCTAAGCGTGTAGATCTGCCCGGCAACGGCTTTCGGACGGGGGTTCGATTCCCCCCAGCTCCACCAGGATACTCGCCACCTAAGGTGCACCACGGTGCAGTTTAGGTGGCGTTTGTCATTGTGCAAGTCGTTGATTTGACTGCACTTTCTCGCTCACCGACGCTGTTCTAGCGCACCGAAGGTGCAGCAAAGGTGCCCACTACTCGAAGCCACTAACGGGCGGACTGGCTGGGGGACAGGAACGAAAAAAGGGGAGCGGTGATGGCTCAGAATCAGGCGACAGCGAAACTCCATCTTTTGACCGCCCGCGAGATACTCGCGGCCGGCGACGGCGACTACGCGGACGGCGGCGGACTGATGCTCCGGGTTAGAGGACCGTCCGCCTCGTTCGTCTACCGATTCACGTCGGCGACCGGCCGCCGGCGCGAGATGGGCCTAGGCGTCGCCCGCCGCGGTAGCCCTAAGCAGGCCGGCGACAGCCTCGTATCGGCACGCGAGGAGGCGCACAAGGCGCGCGAGCAGGTCAAGCGGGGCGACCGACGACCCCATCGACGAGCGAGACGCCCGCAAACGAGCCGCACAGGCCGCCGATCTGGACAAGAAGGCAGAGCGAAAGCGCGAGCAGATGACGCTCGCCAGGGCCGCCCGCGGCTATCACGAGCGCGTCATCAAGCCGACCCGGAGCTCAAAGCACGGGGCGAACTGGATCGCCTCGCTCGAGCACCACATCCCGGCTTCAGTTTGGCACGCACCGATCGCGTCGATCACCGCTCCGGGGCTTCTTGCCGCGATGCTCACGATCCGATCAGTCGAGGACTCGTCGACGCAGATTCCCGACACGCTGCAGCGCATGAGGCAGCGTCTCGACGCCGTGTTCGAGGATGCGATCTTTCACGGCCTCTGCACGACGAACCCGGCGGCGGCGATCCGCAGGAAGATGCGCGAGGCGATGCCGCGCCAGGAAGCCGGCCAGCTCAAGGCGCTTGCGTACCGCGGGGCACCGGCATTCATGGAGCAGCTGCGCGCGGCGCAGGGGGTCGCTGCCCGTTGCTTCGAGTTCTCGATCCTCACGGCCTGTCGCACTAGCGAATCACTACTGGCAACGTGGAAGGAGTTCGATCTCGACGCGGCGCTGTGGACTATCCCGAAGGAGCGGAAGCAAAGGAGGAGCACGTCGTGCACCTGTCGCCCCGGGCGCTCGAAATCCTCAAGGCGCAGCGCAGCCTCGAAACTGAGTACGTCTTTCCGTCCCCGATGCTGCCCGGCGAGCCGATGTCGAACATGGCGATGCTGACCGTGCTGGATCGCATGGGCGCGCGCGATCGCACGACGGTGCACGGCCTCTGCCGCGCGACGTTCTCGACTTGGGCGAACGACACCGGCGCCGGTCGGCCTGACGTGATCGAGGCCTGCCTGGCGCACGAAGAGAAGAACCGTGTCCGGGCAGCCTACAACCGTGGACAGTTCAACGACGAGAGGCGTGCGCTGCTCGTGGCCTGGGCTGAGTTCCTGTCGAAGCCCTTCGCTTCCAACATCGTGCCGCTGCGAGCGGCCTAGATCGGCGCCACGTTCATCGTTAACCATTGACCCTGTGCTAAGGCAGCGACGGGGTAGTTGCTCGCGCGTAGCTTGATGAGCAGCGCCCCGCCGTTGATTTCGCAGACCACATCGTCGGTAACGCTCCAGTTGGAGCCGGACTTCTTTTGGTAGACCTCGACGTACACGCCAGCGGTGGTCTTGACTTTCTTAGGCGGGGTCGTCTTCACGGTAACCATTTCCACTCCCGTCGACGTTGAAGAGGTCGCAGTATGAGGTAGCCCGGGCCCTAGGCAATCGACGCGGCGGAGGCAGCCTCCGCCAAACCGCAGTCAGGGCAGCCGGTTTCAGAGTTGTGGTCCGTTGTCCGCCGGGCTGTCCGCCGCGATGGACTCAGCGAATACTGGAACTCGCCGCGGTCGGACGATGAGCGCCTTCGCGCTCGTTCGGACCTTCCCCGTCGGCCGATACGAGGTCACGTTTCGCATGCCGCACGCGACGCCTGGCGTCGTCGTTCCGTGCGAGATCGAATGGTCACCGCCTCACCGTGGCGACAGAACCGACAACGAGCGGGCTGCCTTCCTGGCTGCTCGGACGCGCGTGATCGCGGAGCTCGCGGCGGTGACCGGCGAGCCTGTAGAAATCGTTCTCGACTCCGATCGAGGCGACCCATTGATCGAAACAGTAGGAGGTGTTCAATGAGCTGGTTTTTCGTAGGAGCGGCCGTCGTCGGTGCGGTCAGCGCGGTCGCGCAAGGAGATGCTTCCCGCAGGCAAGCCCACTACTAGGCCGACATCGCCAAGCAGAAGTCGCAGATTGCGGCCGACCAGGCGAACGTGAACGAAGAGGCCCAGCGCAGACGAGCTGCGATGATGCTCGGCGAGTAGCGGGCGGCGCTCATCCAGTCAGGGGGTGGACCGGATGGCACGAACGCCGACCTGGCCAGCCAGTCGGGGGCGAACGCCGAGATCGACGCCTTGAACATCCGCTATGAGGGAAAGCTGGGCGTCATGACGAACGAGGCCGACGCGCGGGGCTTCACCCTGGCCGGCGACAACGCGAACGACGCCGGCTATTTAAACGCCGGTGCCGCGGCCCTGTCTTCGTATGGCGGATACCTCAATTCGAAGAGGAAGACTCCATAGGGCGGGTAACGCCTGCGGAGCGCGCCGACGCGCATCCGTGATGGAGCAGCGCTACCGTCTACACCCACCGCACTGATGCGAGCGTCTTGACCTGCGCAAGGGCAGGACGAAGGCAACACCACTACCGGCAACGAGCATCAAGGCCACGCCAAAAGCACTGCGGCCCCGGGGATCACCGGGGCCGCAGTGCAATCAACGATGCGATCAGCCGCGACGACGGCGCCGGGCGACGAAGCCGAGCGCGCCGATACCGGCCAGCATCAGCGCATACGTCTCGGGCTCGGGCACCGCAGCCGTGAACGGCAGATCGACCTGCAGCACGGCCGGGCCGCCGCAGCACTCGCCATAGACCAGCTCGAACGGCAGGTTGCCGGACGGGCCGGTGTAGGTGATGATGGTCGTGGTCGGCGCCGTTGGCGCCGGGCTGAAGCCGAGGTCCATGCCGCCGATGATCAGGGTCAGCCCATCGTCGTGGGTGACGGTGAACATCTGGCCGGTCGTGACGGTGACAAAGCCGGTGAACGAAAGGAGCGTTCCGGAGACCCCGTCGTCCATCAGCGAGGCCAGAGTGCCTGCCGTGTTCTCGACAATACCAAAGGCGCCGCTACTGGCCAGCCAGCTCGATACCGACGCGCCGGTGGCGTTGAAATTGAACGGCGCGTCGACGCTGAACGTGACATCGGGGGTCGTGCCGGGAACGTTGGCGACGATGGCGTTTTGGCTGATCGCCTCAGGTACGTGCCACAGATTGCCGGCAACTACGTTGACGGCCTGCGCGGAGCCGATGCCGGCCATCGCCAGAACCACCGCAGCGCTGATCTTGCTCAAGGTCTTCATGAATATCTCCAAGCGTCTCGGATCATGAGGGTTCGGTCTAGACCCCGAGCGGCCGACCAAACCCTGACGTTAGCCTTTTGCCAGCTCCCCGCCACCCCCCGAGTCAGGGGTGCGCCGAGAGGTGCATGGTCATGGTCAGCCCGTGCAGCGGTAGCTTGAGATGGGCACGAAGCCGGCACTGCCGCCGCCAATGTCGCGGGACGAGTGGGCCGCCGCCTTCGAGCGCAAGGCCGACGAGCTGCGCCCGGACATGGGCCGCAAGTACCTGGCGACCATCATCGCAACGCTGTGGCCGAAGCATCAGGCCGACGATCCGGACGCGGTGGCTGTCCAGTGGGCAGCCGAGCGCGAGGCGGGGTAGCTCAGCGCCTGCCTGAGTGGCCCGGCTTGCGATAGTCCTTCGCAGCCTCAGCCGAATCCCGCTTGCGCGCCTCCGCGCTGTCCTGCGGCCTCTCCGAGCCTCCTAGACCCATCATTCGTGGCCCGGACGCTGCTCCGGCGGTAGCGAGGCCGGCTGGGGCGCCCAGTACATCGCGCGGCAGCCGACGCACGCTACGAAGTCAGTCACGATGGGGCCATGCGGCCTGCGCTGCACGACGACGCGTTCAAAGTTCTCGTGCCCGCAGAGGCACACCAGATCGAGCTCGACACCATCCATCAAGAATCCTACTGGATAGGTGTACAGTGACGACGGCAACGTGCAGGGGAGTTGGCGGGATGAGCACGGCGAAGAAGGCCCCGGCGAAAAAAGGTCGCGAAAAAGGCGCCCGCTAGGAAGACGTCTGTGCGGAGACGATCTCGTCGCCGTGCCCGGCGTGTTGGAATACCTCGGCCGCTTGGCTCCTCGACCAGAAACCTGATTGTGCGTGCCGCGCTCTAAGCGCTCGTGACACAAGTCGATGCGCGATCAATCAGCGCGGAAGTCACGTCCCCGTGAACTTCGGTTCGCGCTTGCCGTGAAAGGCCTCCACGCCCTCGCGGAAGTCGTCGGAGCTGCGCAGGCGGCTGTAGCAGTGACCTTCCAGCTCGATCGCCACGGTGAGGGTGCTGTCGTCGGTGTCGTTGAGCAGCTTCTTGGCGGTGCGCTGCGCCAGCGGCGAGAAGGCGCGCAGTTCGTCGACGAGGCGATCGGTCGCGGCCTCCAGGTCGGCGTCGGCGACGCAGTCGGTCGCCACGCCCCAGGCGTGCGCCTCGGGTCCCGGGATGCGGCGAGAGCGCATGACGATGTCCTTCGTGCGCGTGACGCCGACCATCTTCTGCAGGCGTGCCGAGCCGCCGGAGCCTGGAATCTGCCCGAGCTTCTGCTCGGGCAGGGCGTAGCGCGTCGTCTCGGTGCAGAGCCGGAAGTCGCAGGCCAGCGACAGCTCGAAGCCGACGCCGAAGCAGTAGCCGCGCGCCGCGGCGATCACCGGCTTGCTGCAGCGCGCCGGCGCAGCGATGTTCCAGGCCAGTTTCGACACGTGCTCGGGAGTCGCCTGGAGGAAGCCCTTGATGTCGCCGCCGCTCGAGAAATGCTCTCCGACGCCGCGGACGACGATGACGCGGACGCGCTCGTCGGCGTCGAGCGCTTCGAAGACGATGCGCAGCTGGTCGCGCGCGCCCATGTGGATGACGTTGTAGGGCGGCCGGTCGAGCACGATGTCGGCGCGCTCCCTGTCGGCGTCGATCTCGACGCGAAAGCCATCGAGCTGCGCGGGTAGCGTGGTCGCGGGGTGGGCCAGATCCTGGAGATTCATGCGCGGTCCTGTGATGACGAGGGGGAGGCGGGGTTCACGGCCCGGCGAGCGGAGTGCCGGCGAGGGCGGCAGGCCCGGTAGCAACGACGGCTGCAGCCAGGTCGACCTCGCGCTCGCCCGGAATGCGGACACGGGTGAAGACGTGTCCCTCGGCACGCATCGGCCGGGTCGCATCGAGACCCATCTTCGCGCCGAAGCCCTGCCACTCGGGCGGCGGCCTGTTGTCAGCGAAGGCAGTGGTCGTCGAAGGGTCGAGCGCCGACCCCTGGGCGCCGGCGACGACGACGAGATCGCGATCGGCCTGGAAGCGTGTCGCCACCGCCCACTCGACCTCCGCAGCAGAATGCAGATCGACATCGTCGTCGACGACGATCACCTGCTTGAGGTCGTAGTGCGCGCCGAAGGCGCCGAGGATGACGTTCTTGGCCTGGCCTTCGCGTGTCTTCCTCATCTGCACGTGCAAGTGGTAGCGGGCGACGCCGCCGACGCTCAGGTGCACGTCGAGCACGTTCGGGAAACTGCGCTGCAGGTGCGCCAGGAGCGTCGCCTCGCGCGGAATGGCGCCGAGCAGCAAGTGCTCCATCTCGGCCGGCACGATGGTGTGGAAGATCGGATCGCGGCGATGCGTGACCGTGTCGACGACGATCACCTCGCGCTCCTCGCGGGCGCTGTAGTACTTGGGGAATTCGCCGAAGGGCCCCTCGGGCTCGCGCACGTTCGCCAGGATGCGCCCTTCGATGACGATCTCGGCGTCGGCCGGCACGCGTATCTCGCTGCCCAGGCACTTCACGACCTGCAACGCCTCGCCGTGCAGGGCGCCGGCGATGCAGAGCTCGTCGGTGTCGATCGGCGCGATCGCCTGCGAGGCCAGCGCGGTGAGCGGGTCGACGCCGATGACGACCGCCACGTCGAGCGCTTCGCCGGCGGCCTCGGCGGCGCTGAAGAAGGCGTGCAGGTGGCGCGGCAGCAGCAACACGCCCATGCGGTCGCGGCCATGGATCTGGATCCGGTTGATCGACACGTTCTGGACGCCGGTCCTCGGATTGCGCGCGATGACGAGGCCGGCGGTGATGTACGGTCCGTCGTCGTGCTCGCTGTGCGTCGGGATCGGCAGCAGGGTGCGCAGGTCGCCGGCGCCGTCGGCGAAGCGGTGCACCACCTGCTGCGCCGGCGCGTCGCCGCCTGCGACCTCGCGCCAGTCGAGCGGCGCGTCGGCGCCGGCGCGAAAGCGCGCCAGCAGCTCCGATTCGGGCACGCCCATCGCCTCGGCGATCCAGGACCGCTGCGACATGAAGCCCGAGACGACCGGAATGGCGTGGCCGCCCGGCTGCGGAAAATAGGCCGCCTGCACGCCGTCGAGTCGCTTCGCGATCGCCGCCAGCTCGTGCTTCAGGGCGACGCCGGGACGGATCGCCGCCAGCCGGTCGGTGGCGGCGAGGTGACGCAGCCAGTCGCGCAGGCTCGTGAAACGCTTCATGTCGTTCCTTTCGGCAGGTGGTCGTCGGCCGCGTCGTATTCGCCGGCGACGAGCTTGCGGCGCAGCACCTTGCCGACCGGCGACTTGGGGATCTCGCGCACGAAGACGTAGTCGCGCGGCCGCTTGAACTGGGCCAGGTCGGAGCCGCGGCAATGGGCGTCGAGGACGTCGGCGGCGACAGCCTCGCGCCGCTTGACGAAGGCGACCACCCGCTGCCCCCAGCGCTCGTCGCGCAGGCCGGCGACGGCCACCTCGACGACCGCCGGATGCAGCGACAGCACCGACTCGATGTCGACCGGCGAGATGTTCTCGCCGCCGCTGATGATCATGTCGTCGACGCGCCCGGTCACGTAGAGGTCGCCGTCGCCGTCGAAGTAGCCGGTGTCGCCGCTGAAGTACCAGCCGTCGTGCAGGCTCCTGGCGTTCGCGTCCGGCCGGTTGTGATAACCGGCGAAGGCTTCGTCGCTCAGCAGGTCGGCGACGATCTGCCCTTCCTCGTTCGCCGCCGCAAGGCGGGTCGGGTCGGTGCTGTCGAGCTTGACGACGCGCAGGCGCGTGTTGACGCCGGCGCGCCCCGCCGAGCCGGGCTTGGCGACGGCGTCCTGGTTGATCGAGAAGGTGTAGATCTCCGAGCTGCCGTAGTGATTGACGAACAGCTCGGGG
>JBBRFB010000086.1:0-14907 GCA_038225015.1 Burkholderiales bacterium | reverse complement strand
GGAAAGGTCAAGCCGGTGATCGACCGCCTGATGCCGATGCGCGAGCTGCCTGCCGCCTTTGCCCGCATGGGCAGCCGCCAGGTGCGCGGCAAGCTGGTGATGACGAACGGCTGAGGCGGTGAGGTGGGGTGGCTGATGGGGCTCGAACCCACGACAACAGGAATCACAATCCTGGACTCTACCAACTGAGCTACAGCCACCGCTGAGGGGCGAATTATAGCGAGCGGGCCTCGCCGCGCGGCGAACGCGTCAGCGCGGCGGCGCGCTGGCACCTGCATCAGCGGCCGGATCGGCGGGCGCATCGATCGCCCCCGTCAGCACCACCTTGTAGCGCTTCTTCAGCGCCTCGTAGTAGGCACGCGTCTCCGCCTCCGCAAGCAGCTGCGTGTACTGGCCGCGCAACTGCTCGGCGGTGCCGGCGGCCGGGTCGGTGCCCGTGATCTTCAGCACCTTGGCAATCGCATAGCCCGGGTCGCCGAGATCGACGCCGACGAAGGCCGGCAACGGCGAAGCGGGGGCCCTCAGGATGGCATCGAGCAGCGGCCGGGGCACGTCGCGCGGCGAAGCGCGCGACACTGCCTCGGGCTCGCCGGCAAGCGCCGTCGACGGTGCCGCTCTCAGCGCCGCGAGACGCGCCTCTCCCGTCTTGCGCGCCAGCGCGGCGGCCTGCCGGCCGGCCAGCACGCTGCGAATCTGCTCCTTCACTTCGGCGAGCGGGCGATCAGCAGCCGGTGCATAGCGAACGACGCGCCCTGCCACCAGTTCGTTGGCGCCGAGGTCGATCGCCTTCGTGTTGCGCTTGTCGCGCGTGGCGTCGCTGCTGAAGATCGCCTCCAGGAACTTCGGGTTGGCGAGCGGGCCGCTGGCCGCCGGCGCGGGCTGCGGCGTGACGTGCTCGGCTTTCCTGATGTCGAGCTTCCATTTGTCGGCCGCGGGCTTCAGGCTCTCGGACTGCTCGTAGACGGTGTCGGCGAACTCGACCGCGGCGTCGGCGAAGCGCTTTTGCGCCAGCTGGTTGCGGATCTCGGTCTCGAGTTCCGGCCGCACCGCCTCGAAGGTCTTCTTTTCGCCGCCGCGAACGGCATCGAGGTGGATGATGTGGAAGCCGAAATCGGTGGCAACGACGTCACTGATCTGGCCCGGCTTCAATGCGAAGGCGGCGTCTTCGAAGGGCTTCAGGTCGAGCAGCGAGCCGCGGCCAAAGAACTCGAGCCGGCCGCCCTTGGCCGCCGAGTCCTCGTCGTCGGAATTCTTCTTCGCGATCTCGGCGAAGTCCGCCGGGTTCTTGCGCACTTGCGCCAGCAGCGTCTCGGCCTTGGCCCGCGCCTTGTCGCGCTCGGCCTTCGGCGCGTCCTTGTCGGCCTTGACGAGGATGTGGCTGACCTGCCTTTCCTCGGGCACGGTGTAGCGCTTTTCGTTTTCCGCATAGTACTTGCGAAGGTCTTCCTCCGACACGGTGATGCCCTTTTGCAGCACCTTCGGATCCAGGATCACGTACTCGATCGCCGCCTCTTCCGGCGCCCTGTACTGCGCCGAGTGCGCCTTGAAATAGGCCTCGATCTCGGCATCGGTCGGGGCGACCTTGGCCAGGTAGTCCTTCGTCTCGAAACGCTGGACCTGGACCTCGCGTTGCTGGAACAGGGCATCGAGCGCCGCCGAGGCGGCGGCGGCTGGAGCGATCACCGAGCCGCCCACGCCCTGGAGCACGGCGCGCCGGGCGAATTCGTCGCGAAGCCGCTCGGCGAACGTTCCCGACGACATGCCGAGAGCGATGACGGCCTCCTGCTTCAGGCTGCCGTCGGGGTTGCGCAACTGCGCGAACTCGGGGTCGCTGCGGAAGAGCTGGCCGAGCCGCTCGTCGCTCGGAACGAGGTGCTGGTTGTCGGCCGCGGCCATCGTGACGTGCTCGCGAACAAGCGCGTCAAGGGCGATCTTGCGCATCGCCGGCGTCTCGAAGAGCTTCGGGTCGACTCCCGGCATCTGCCGGCGCATGCGCTCGACGCGCTCGCGCATCGCGTTGTCGAGCTCGTTGCGAGTGATCTTGTAGCCGCCCACCGTGGCGAGCACCTGGGCATCGGTCCCGGTGAACCGGCTGTAGCCCTGGATGCCGAAGAAGACGAACGAAGGGAAGACGAGCAGGACGAGGACGAACTGCAGGACTCGCGTGTGACGGCGGAAGAATTCGAACATCGGAGGCGAATGCAAGAAAGGCGAACCGGAGTTCGCCTTTGATCGGACGGGGAAGGCTCATTCTAGCCGAGCCCGCTCCCGCGGCCGCCTGCGGCAGCGCGCGAAGGTGGTGGGTGCTGAGGGGCTCGAACCCCCGACCTACGCCTTGTAAGGGCGCCGCTCTACCAACTGAGCTAAGCACCCGCGCGGCAACGGCCTCCGCGCGGCGGCGCGATCAGTTCAGCGCGTCTTTCAGCGCCTTGCCGGGCCGGAACTTGGGGACCTTGGCGGCCTTGATCTTGATCGGTTCGTTGGTGCGCGGGTTCCTGCCGCTGCGTGCCGCACGCTTGCTGACTGTGAACGTGCCGAAGCCGACGAGCGAGACGGAGGTGTTCTTCTTCAGGCTCGTCTTCACGCCGCCGATCATGGCCTCGAGGGCGCGCGCGGCGGCGGCCTTCGAAATGTCTGCCTGCCTGGCGATGTGCTCGATCAGTTCGGTCTTGTTCACAAATGGTTCCCCCTCAGGAATGCTGTCTCACACGGAATTCGGCGGTGACGGCGCGGCGATCGCCAAGCGCTCTGTGGCCGATCGATTACAACGTTGCGAATGTTCAGTGTCAAGCCGGATTGGCGAGCCTATCGACGCACGTGGCCGTGAAATTCTTCGACCGTGCGTGCGTTTGCCGCTTGACATCGTCGGGCATCGGTTCTAGCGCCCTCACCCGGACCTTGGCGATGACGCCGAGCCGAGGGCCTCGGCCACGGCCCGCCCGACCTGGCCCGTCGTCGCTGATCCGCCGAGATCGCGCGTGCGGGGCGCGCCGCTCTTCGGATCGAGCACCGTCTCGATGGCGGCGATCACCGCGTCGTGGGCGTCGCGATGGCCGAGGAAGTCGAGCATCATCGCGCCCGACCAGATCTGCCCCACCGGATTGGCGATGCCCTGCCCGGCGATGTCGGGCGCCGAGCCGTGCACCGGCTCGAACACCGACGGGTGCTCGCGCGACGGATTGATGTTGGCAGCGGGGGCGATGCCGATGGTGCCGGTGCATGCCGGGCCGAGATCGCTCAGGATGTCGCCGAACAGGTTGCTGGCCACCACCGTATCGAAGATCTGCGGGCGTTGCACGAAATGCGCGGCGAGGATGTCGATGTGGTAGCGGTCGACGCGGACATCGGCGAAGTTCTTCGCCATCGCATCGACGCGCTCGTCCCAGTACGGCATGGTGATGGCGATGCCGTTCGACTTGGTCGCCGAGGTCAGGTGCTTCTTTGGCCGCGACGCCGCCAGCTCGAAGGCGAACCTGAGCACGCGGTCGATTCCGATCCGCGACATCACCGTCTCCTGGACGACGACCTCCCGGTCGGTGCCTTCGAACATGCGCCCGCCGATCGCCGAGTATTCGCCCTCGGTGTTCTCGCGCACGATCATCATGTCGATGTCGCCGGGCCCCAGGCCCGCCAGCGGCGAGCGCACGCCGGGCATCAGGCGCGCCGGCCGCAGGTTGACGTAGAGATCGAACTCGCGCCTGAACTTGATCAGCGAGCCCTAGAGCGAGACGTGGTCCGGCATCTTGGCGGGCCAGCCGACGGCGCCGAAGAAGATGGCGTCGTGGCCGCCGATCTGCTCCTTCCAGTCGGTCGGCATCATCGTGCCGTGACGTTCGAAGTAGGGCCACGAGGCGAAGTCGAAATGGTCGAATTGCAGGTCGATGCCGAAGCGGTCGGCCGCGGCCTCGAGCACCCTGACGCCTTCGGGCATCACTTCCGTGCCGATGCCGTCCCCGGGGACCACGGCGATCCGGTGCTTTGTCTTCATCGTGGTTCCTTGTCGAGGGGCGGCGCTGTCGAAGGGGCGACACGCGGGTTGCGAACGACGACGGCGACGCCAGCCACCGTCAGGGCCATGCCCGCCATCATCGTCGGGGTGAAGGATTCGCCGAACAGTACCCACGCCAGCAGCGCGGTGCATGGCGGCACGAGGTACAGCAGGCTCGTGACCGCGGTGGCCTCGCCTCGCTGGATCAGCAGGTAGAGCAGCGAGCTGCCGCCGAGCGTGAGGACGAGCACCGACCAGGCCATGGCGGCCAGCAGGTCGGCGTGCCAGACGATCGGCGCCGATTCGGCCCAGGCGAAAGGCACGCTCACCGCCAGCGCGGCCAGCATCTGCACCGTGCTCGCGGTGCGCACGTCGCAGGGCGCGACGTAGCGCTTCTGGTACAGGGTGCCGATGGTGATGCCGAACAGGGCGACCAGCGCCAGCCCGAGGTTCAGCGCGGTCACCTCGCCGGCGCCGAGCTTGCGCCAGAGAAGGAGTGTCAGCCCGACGAGCCCGAGCAGCAGGCCGACCCATTGCCTGGCATCGACGCGCCGGCCGCTGGCCTGCGGCGCGACGCGGCTGAGCCACAACGCGGTCAGCACCGGCTGCAGGCCGACGAGCAGCGCGACCGTGCCGGCGCCGATGCCCGCGCGAACCGCCGACCAGACCCCGCCGAGATAGCCCGCCTGCATGAAGACGCCCGTCACCGCGAGATGCGCCCATTGCGTCCGGTCGGCGGGCCAGGCGGCGTGCGCGGCGACGATCCAGACGCCGAAGCACACTGCCGAGAGTGCGAAGCGGATGACGAGGAAGGACATCGGCGGCGCGTGCGGCATCGCCAGCCGGGCGACGACGAAGCCGGTGCTCCAGATCAGCACGAACACCCACGGCATGGCGCGAAGGAGCGCGCTCTGGCGCGAAATCGCCGCGGCGCTCACGGCACCGCCCTGCCCGACAGGACGCTAGCGGACACGAGCCCGGATTTCCGGCAACGCCTTCTGCAGGTAGTAGACCATCGACCAGATCGTCAGGACGGCCGAGAGCAGGATCAGTACCGTCCCCCAGGACGCCGTGTCGATGATGCCGAAGAGGCGGGAATTGAAGAGGAGGAACGGGATCGCGATCATCTGCACGACCGTCTTCACCTTGCCCAGCATGTGCACGGTGACGCTGCGCGAGGCACCGATCTGGGCCATCCATTCGCGCAACGCCGAGATGGCGATCTCGCGGCCGATGATGACAAGCGCCACCATCGCGTTCAGGCGATCGAGATGGACCAGCACGAGCAGCGCCGCGGTGACGAGGAACTTGTCGGCCACGGGGTCGAGAAAGGCGCCGAACGACGACGTCATGTTCAGTCGCCGGGCGAGGTAGCCGTCGGCCCAGTCGGTCAGCGCGAAGATGATGAAGAGCGCCGTGCCGATGATGTTCTGCGTCTGCGCCGGCAGGTCGACGTAGAAGACGCCGACGACGAGCGGAATGGCGACGATGCGCGCCCAGGTGAATAGCGTCGGCAGATTGAAGAACACCAGTCGATTGTGCCGAAGGTGGCGCAGTACGCGCCGTCGGGCTCGGCGAGACCCCTCAGTCGAGGGTGCGCGGCTTGAACCTGCGGTCGTCGTCGAAGAGAAAGGTCTCGACGAATTTCCACGGTCGCGGCAATCGCGACACGTCGCCGAACGGCGCGGCGCGGCGCACCGCGTCGGCGGCGATCTGCAGCGTGTCCTTGGCCTGCCGCGGTGGCCGCAGCACCCCGATGCGGCGGACGCTGCCGTCGCCGTTCAGCTCGATCTCGAGCACCGGGATGGCGAGGAGCGCCTCGGGCACCTGGCCCATGTAGGTGATGTCGGGATTGGCGGCGACGAGGCGCTCGGCGGCCTGCCTCCTCACCTCGGCCCAGCTGCGCACCGCATGCGGCGCCGGCAGCGCGCGCCGCCCGGTCGGCGCGGCCGGCGACGGCGCGACCACTTCCGGTGCCGGCGCAGGAGGCGGGCCCGGCGCCACGGGTTCGCTGCTTTCGCCAGGGGCCGGCGCCCCCGGCGGGCCGCTCGAGCGGCTGCAGCCGGCGATGACGACGACCGCGATGCCGACGGCGCACGCCATCCGGACGCCGCGCTGCCACCGACCGTCAATGCAAGGCACGATAGATCTGCTCCGCCAGGTCACGCGAAATACCTTCGACGGTGACGAGGTCCTCGACGCTGGCATTGCCGACGCCGCGCGCGCCGCCGAAGCGCTGCAGCAGTTTCGCACGCTTCTTCGGGCCGACGCCGGCGATCTCCTCCAGCCGGCTGGCGCCGGTGCGAACACTCGCGCGACGCGCGCGCATGCCGGTAATCGCGAACCGGTGCGCCTCGTCGCGGATCTGCGCCACCAGCATGAGGGCGGCCGATTCACGGCCGAGCGAGACCTTGGGCCGGCCGTCGGCAAAAACCAGCTCCTCGAGCCCGACCTTGCGCCCCTCGCCCTTCTCGACGCCGACAATCCGGGCGATGTCGATGCCGAGTTCCTCGAACACCTCGCGCGCCACGGCGACCTGGCCTCGGCCGCCGTCGACGAGGACGAGGTCGGGCAGGCGAGCGCCGCCCTGGCTGGCGGCCTCGACCAGCTTGGCGTAGCGGCGCACCAGCACCTGGCGCATCGCCGCGTAGTCGTCGCCCGGCGTGATGCCGGCGATGTTGTAGCGCCGGTACTGGGCGCTCTGCATCTTGTGCGCCTCGAAAACGACGCACGAGGCCTGCGCCGCTTCGCCCGCGGTATGGCTGACGTCGAAGCATTCGACGCGAAAGGCATGCAGGTCCTCGACCACCAGGTCGAGCGCGTCGACCAGGGCCCGCGTGCGCGCCTGTTGCGAGCCTTCCTCGGCGAGCAACTGGGCCAGGCGCAGCGCGGCGCCCTGAATGCACATGTCGAGCCACGCCCGCCGCGTGTCGCGCGGCTGGTGCTGGACCGCGACACGAACCGCGCTGCGCGCCGCCAGGGCCTGGACGACCGCTCGGTCGACCGCGTGGCTGACGATCAGCAGCGGCGGCATGCCGCCGTCGAGATAGTGCTGGGCGATGAAGGCCTCGAGCACGCGCCGCTCGGGCGAACGCGACGGCGGGCGCAGGCCGGCGCCCGCATCGTCCGCTCCGTCTGCCGTGTCTGCTGCCGCGGCGGCGCCCTCCGCACCGGGCGTCCCGCCGGCGGCCTCGCGTTCATTCGGGGCCGTGGTCACGACGTCACCGCCGGTTTCGTCGACCTCGGCGCCGATCACGTCCTCGACGTGCTTCGGGAAATACGGCCGATCGCCGAGATGGCGGCCACCGCGCACCATGGCGAGGTTGACGCAGGCGCGGCCACCCTCGACCTTCACCGCGAGGATGTCGGCATCCTGCGGCCGGCCGCCGGTGTTGTCCTCGACGGCTTGCTGATGCAGCACGCGCGACACGGCGCCGATCTGGTTCCTGATCTCGGCTGCCTGCTCGAACCGCAGCGCCTCGGCGCGCTCGGCCATCTGCGCCTGCAGCGTCTCGATCAGTTGCTGCTGGTCACCGCGCAGGAAGCGTTCGGCGTTGGCGACGTCGCGGGCGTAGTCGTCGACCCCGATGTAGTCGACGCACGGGCCCGAGCAGCGCTTGATCTGGTAGAGCAGGCACGGCCGGGTGCGGTTGGCGAACACGGTGTCTTCGCAGGTTCGAAGGCGAAAGACCTTCTGCAGCAGCTGGATCGAGTCCTTGACAGCCCAGGCGCTCGGAAACGGACCGAAGTAACGGTGCTTCTGGTCGACGCTGCCGCGGTAATAGGCGACGCGTGGGTATCGTTGCGTCTCGATCTTCAGGTAGGGGTAGCTCTTGTCGTCGACGAAACGGATGTTGAAGCGCGGTGCCAGCGTCTTGATGAGGTTGTTCTCGAGCAGCAAGGCCTCGGCTTCGGAGCGAACGACCGTCGTCTCCATGCGCGCGATCCGCGCGACCATGTGGCCTGTCCAGGGGCTGCCTTCGTGGCGCTTCGTGAAGTAGCTCGAGACGCGCTTCTTCAGGTCGCGCGCCTTGCCGACATAGAGCAGCGTGTCGGCGGCGTCGAAATAGCGGTAGACGCCGGGGAGGTTTGGCAGCGCCGCCACCTGCTCGAGGACCCGCTCGCGGCACCGGGCCGCGCTCGGCGCTTCGGACGCAGCAACGGGTTCGATGTCAGGCTCGTCGCTCATCGCTGTCGATTCTGCCCGCGACGCAAGGCAACGCGCCGGCCGGCAACGGGAGCGCTTCGATAATCGGCCGATGCACTGGGACGTCTACTGCCGCGTCGTCGACAACTTCGGCGACATCGGGGTCGCCTGGCGGCTTGCCTCCGACCTCGCTGCGCGAGGAGAGTCGGTCCGCCTCGTCGCCGACGACCGCTCGGCGCTGACGTGGATGGCGCCGTCCAGCGCGCCTGGGGTCGAGGTCGTCGGCTGGGAGGAGGAGGACTCTTCGTCACCCGATGTCGTCGTCGAGACGTTCGGCTGCGGACTGCCGGAGTCGGCCCGGGAACGCGCCGCCGCGCGGCCCGCCACGGTCTGCATCAACCTCGAGCATCTGAGCGCCGAGGCCTACGCCGAGCGCTGCCACGGCCTGCCGTCGCCGCGGCCGACAGCGTCGGGCGAGGCCGCGACCACCTGGTTCTTCTATCCCGGCTTCACGACGCGCACCGGCGGCCTGCTGCGCGAGCCCGAACTCGCCGATGCCTGGCGCCAGCCCGCGGGCAAACGTTTGCGGGACCTGCGTTCGCTCGGTGTCGACGCGAGCGCCGGCGAACGCGTCGTCAGCCTCTTCTGCTACCGAAACGAAGCCCTTCCGGCGATGCTCGACAGCCTGGCTTCGGCGCCGACGCTGCTCGTGCTGGCGCCCGGGCCAGCCACCGAACAGGTGCGGGAACAGCTCGGCCCGACCCTTCGCCAGGGGCTCCTCCGCGCCGTCGCCCTGCCGTTTCTCAGCCAGCCGGCGTTCGACCGCCTGCTCGCCTCGTGCGACATCAACTGCGTTCGCGGCGAGGACTCCCTGGTCCGCGCGATCTGGGCCGGGGCGCCGTTCGTCTGGCAGCTCTATCCGCAGGCCGACGGCGCCCACATGCCGAAGCTCGCCGCCTTCCTTGATCGGTTCCTGTCGGACGCGCCCGAGCGCCTGCGCGCCTCGGTTCGTGACCTGTTCGAGGCCTGGAACGGCGGCGGGGCGATGCCGCCATGGCCGCCAGCGCCCGAGTGGGGCCGGCATTGCCGGCGCTGGCGCGACGAACTGGCCGCCGAGCCCGATCTCGCGACACAGCTGGTCGCTTTCGCCCGCGCCCGACGATAGAATCTTGGGCTTTGCCCCCGACGGGGGCGGGACAGCCCGCCGCAGGCGACCCGGTTCCAGCGTCCCCGCAGCAACCCCGCGAAGATCAGCAGAGAGCGAAACACGCCATGAAAACCGCCCAGGAAATCCGTGCCGGCAACGTCATCATGCACGTCAAGGACCCGATGGTCGTCCTCAAGACCGAATACAGCCGCGGCGGGCGCAACTCGGCCACCGTGCGCATGAAGCTGAAGAGCCTGCTCAGCAGCTCCGGCACCGAAGTCGTCTTCAAGGCCGACGACAAGATAGACCAGATCGTCCTCGACAAGAAGGAGTGCACCTACTCGTACTTCGCCGACCCGATGTATGCCTTCATGGACGCCGAGTACAACCAGTTCGAGGTCGAATCGGAGAACATGGGCGACGCGATCCAGTACCTCGAAGACGGCATGCCGGTCGAGGTCGTGTTCTACGACGGAAAGGCGATCTCGGTCGAGCTGCCGACGACGCTCGTGCGCGAGATCACCGACACCGAGCCCGCCGTCAAGGGCGACACCTCCGGCAAGGTGCTGAAGAACGCCAAGCTCGCCACCGGTCTCGAGATCTCGGTGCCGCTGTTCGTGCAGACCGGAGACCGGGTCGAGATCGACACCCGCACGCACGAGTACAAGAAGCGCGTCTGACCGTTCGGCGGCGTCTCGCCGCTCGATTTCGGGCCCGCCTGGCGGGCCCGATGCATTTGTCGGCATCATCCGGGCGATGCCGTTCGATGTGTCGCTCGTCGTCGCGCCCTTCCGGATGCAGCCGGGGCTGCGCCGCATCGCCCGCGGCCATCCGCAGCTGACGCCGAGCCTGCCCGGCGGCCGCCACCTGCGAGCGAAGACGGCCGTGCTGGCCGCGTTCGCGGCGAAGGCGCTCGTCTCGACGCCGCGGTTTGACGCCGAACCGGTGTTCGCGACGCTGGCCGAAGAGGCCGCGCAGCAGACGCCGGTGGCGTTCTCGTTCGACGCCATCGGCGAGTGCCGCGCGCCCTTGCTCGGCTGGGCGCTGGTCGACAACGAGCCGCTCGGCGAAGGCGATCCCGGTCTTGGCCAGGTCCTGCGTGGTCTCGCGCCCGAGCAGCGCACGTCAGCCCTCGCCTCGCTGGCGTTCGCGGAGGACTTCGCGGTCATCGACGGCGACGACACCACGATTCCGTGGCTGGCCGTCTGCCTGCCGTCGCGCTGGGCCCCGGAAGAAAAGATCGGCCTGCCGTTCGCCGCCGTCCATGCCCCGGTCGCCGACGGTGACCTCTTGCGCGCTGCCGGCGCTGGCCTGGCCACGCTCGTCACTGGCGAGCAGCGATGGGAGCGCTTCGTCTGGACCTTCTCCGCCGATCCGCGCCTCGCCCAGCACCCCTCGCGCGGCCTCGCTCGCTGGCCGGCCCAGGCCGATGCCGCCGGCCTGGCCGCCGCGGCATGGCTGCGCAGCGAGCGACAGACCTTCCTGCCGATCGCCGGGTCGCGTCAGGCCGTGTTCACGATCCACGTCGAGAGCGAGCCGCTCGTCGATGCGGTCGCCGATGCCGACGCGGCGACACGGTTGCATGCCGCCCTGGCCAGCATGTCGCCGGCCGTCCTTGCCTACCGCGATCTCGCCGGCGCCCGCGATCGCCTCCTCGAATGGCTGGCCTGGCGGGCAGTGGGCGGCACGTGAAGACGACGCCGATCGTTCCCGGCCGCCCGGTGCTCGGCGCCGACGGCACGCTGCGCTCGGCCGCCTACGACGACATGTACCACCCGCTCGCCGGCGCCGCGGCGCAGGCGCGCGATGTCTTCCTCGCCGGCAACGCCCTGCCGACGCGCTGGCAGGGTCGGGAACGCTTCGTCATCCTCGAGACCGGCTTCGGCCTTGGCAACAACTTTCTCGCCACCTGGGCTGCCCACCGTGCCGATCACGCGCGCTGCCGGCGACTGCACTTCATCTCGATCGAGGCGCATCCGCTCGCCGCCGCCGACCTGGTCGCGTTGCCACGCGACCCCGGACTCGGCGAGCTGGCGGCAGAACTCGCCGCCGCCTGGCCGCCGCTCACCTGCAACCTGCATCGCCTGGCGTTCGACGGCGGCGCTGTGCAACTGCTGCTTGCCTTCGGCGACGTCGCCGCCTGGCTGCCGCAGATCGAGGCCACCGTCGACGCGATCTATCTCGATGGCTTCGCGCCGGCGCGCAACCCGGCCATGTGGGAGCCGCGCGTGATGCGCGCCCTGGCCCGGATGGCGGCCCCGGGCGCCACCGCGGCGACGTGGTCGGCGGCCCGGATCGTGCGCGACGGCCTGCGCGATGCCGGCTTTGAGGTGCAGGCCGCATCGGGCAGCGGCGGCAAGCGCGACATCACGCTGGCGCGCTTCGCCGCACGCCCGTCGACCCGCCTCGCACCGCGGCGCCGGCAACGGGTCGATGACGCTTCGTGCATCGTCGTCGTCGGCGCCGGCCTGGCCGGCTGCGCCGTCGCCTGGGCGCTCGCCGACCAGGGCCGGCAGTGCACCGTCATCGAACGCCGGGCCGGCGTGGCGTGCGAGGCCTCCGGCAACGCAGCCGGCATCTTCCACGGCGTCGTTCACCGTGGCGACGGCCGCCACGCGCGCTTCCATCGAGCCGCCGCGCTCGAGGCCACGCGCGCCGTCGGCGTGGCGATCGATCGCCATGGCGTCGCCGGCAGCCGCGACGGACTGCTGCGGCTGGCGACGACCGGTGTCAGCGAGTCGGCGCTCGAAGCGATCGCCGATCGACTCGGCTTGCCGCACGACTACGTCGAGGTGCTCTCGCCCGCCGAGGCCAGCCTGCGGGCCGGGGTGCCGATCGCCGTCCCGGCGTGGTGGTTTCCGGGCGGCGGTTGGGTCGACCCCCGTGGCCTGGCGCGCTCCTACCTCGAGCGCGCCGGGTCATCAGTGACGCTGCGCCTGGGCATCGAGGTAGCGGCCCTGCGGCGGGTCGGAGACGCGTGGCAACTTGTCGACGATTTCGGCGCGATCATCGCCACGGCTGAGGTCGTCGTGCTCGCCAACGCCGGTGGCGCCAGCGGGCTGCTCGCGCACGCCGACTGGCCGATCGCGCGCGTGCGCGGCCAGGTCAGCGCGCTCGCGATCGATGCAGTGGCCGCCTCGGCCTGGCCGAAGGTGCCCGTCGCCGGCGCCGGCTATGCGCTGCCGCCCGTCGACGGACGCCTCTGGTTTGGCGCGACGTCGCAGGTCGATGACGCCGACACCAGCGTGCGCGACTCGGATCACGCGGATAACCTCGCGCGGCTTGCAACCTGGTTGGGCGGCATCCCTGTCGGCGTCCGGCCGGTGGCGGGGCGCACCGGCTGGCGCGAAGTCAGCGAAGACCGGTTGCCGGTCATCGGTGCTGTGGCAGCGGCGTCGGCTGCCGGGCTGTCAAGCGGCGCCGCCGCGGCCGGCGCCGGCCGCTTCGACCAACCCCGGTTCATCGCCCGCGCCGAAGGACTCTTCGCCTGCACGGCGCTCGGCTCGCGCGGAATCGCCTTCTCGGCGCTGGGGGCTCAGGTGCTGGCGTCGGCCGTGACTGGTGCGCCCTGCCCGCTGGACGCCGACCTGATCGACGCTGTCGATCCGGCCCGGTTCATCAGTCGCGCCTGGCGACGGGCCGCGGTGCAGCCCGGGCGCGACACCGGGGATCAGCCGCCGCCGGGGCTGACGGCCGGCGCGCCGACGGGCGCCTGAACATCGTTGGCCGCTTCGCCGGCATCCGGCTCGGCACCGGCCGTGCCGCCGACCTTGCGGCCGGCCTTTTCTCTTTCCTTTTCTTCCTTCTTCTTCTTCTTCGCGAGTTCGCGTTGACGTTTCTCGAATGAATAGTTTGGCTTGGCCACGGGCCGTCCTTCCTGTGTGCTGCACCGAGCGTGCGCACTCCCGAGGTTACGCGCTTTTCAGCGATGGCCCGAAGGCGCAGCGAGAAACTCGATCGTGCGCACGCCCTGGGGCGTGCCGAGGAGACAGGTCGTCGCCCGATGGCGCGCGAAGATGCCGACGCAGACGACGCCGGGCCACTGGTTGATCTCGCACTCGAGCGCCGCGGGATCGTCGATCGCCAGGCCGTGGACGTCGAGGATCGCGCCGCCGTTGTCGGTGACGACGCCTTCGCGCCGGCGGGCCTCGCCGCCGAGCACCGCAAAACGCCGCACCACCTGCGGCGCCGCCATCGGGATCACCTCGACGGGCAGCGGGAAGCGGCCGAGCCGGTCGACGAGCTTGGAGGCATCGGCGATGCAGACGAAGCGCGCCGCCAGGTCGGCGACGATCTTCTCGCGCGTCAGCGCCGCCCCGCCGCCCTTGATCATGCAGCCCGCGTGGTCGATCTCGTCGGCACCGTCGACATAGACCGGGATCGAGTCGACCTCGCCCGCGTCGAGAACCAGGATGCCGTGCCCGCGCAGCCGTGCGCTGCTCGCCTCGCTGCTCGAGACGGCGCCCGCGATCTCGCCCTTGATCCGGGACAGGGCGTCGATGAAGCAGTTCACCGTCGAGCCGGTGCCGACGCCGACGACCGCGCCGCGCACGACCTGGGCCAGCGCAGCCTCGCCGACCACGCGCTTCAGTTCGTCCTGCGTCACTGGCCGGTCATCCGCTCGGGGACGACCCAGGCGTCGAACTGCTCGGCCGTGAGCCAGCCAGACGCGACCGCGGCGTCACGCAGGGTCGAGCCGCTCTTGTGCGCGTTCTTCGCGATCGCCGCCGCCTTGTCGTAGCCGATGTGCGGATTGAGCGCCGTCACCAGCATCAGCGATCGCTGCACGAGCTCGGCGATCCGCTCGCGGTCGGGCTCGATGCCGCGGGCGCAGTGCTCGTCGAAGCTGCGGACGCCGTCGCCCAGGAGGCGCGCGCTCTGCAGGAAGTTGTGGATCAGCACGGGCTTGAAGACGTTGAGCTCGAAATTGCCCGAGGCACCGCCGATGTTGATGGCGACGTCGTTGCCCATGACCTGCGCGGCCAGCATCGTCAGCGCCTCGCATTGCGTCGGGTTGACCTTGCCCGGCATGATGGAGCTGCCCGGCTCGTTCTCGGGAATGCGGATCTCGCCCAGCCCGGAGCGTGGGCCCGAGGCCAGCCAGCGCACGTCGTTGGCGATCTTGGTCAGCGACGCGGCCACGGTCTTCAGGGCGCCGTGGGCGTGGACGATGGCGTCGTGGGCGGCCAGCGCCTCGAACTTGTTCGGCGCCGAGACGAACGGCAGCCCGGTGCGCTCGGCCAGCTCGGCGGCAACAGCTTCGCCGAATCCGGCCGGGGCATTCAAACCGGTGCCGACGGCGGTGCCGCCGAGCGCCAGCTCGGCGAGGTGCGGGAGGGCCGCACGAACGTGCGCCATGCCGTGATCGAGCTGGGCGACCCAGCCCGAGATCTCCTGGCCGAGGGTGAGCGGCGTTGCATCCTGCAGGTGGGTGCGCCCGATCTTGACGATCGCTGCCATCGCCTCGGCCTTGTCGGCCAGCGTCGCGCGCAGGGCCTCGAGGGCAGGCAGCACGCACTCGGCCAGCGCCTCGACCGCGGCGACGCTCATCGCCGTCGGAAAGACGTCGTTCGACGACTGGCTGCGGTTGACCTCGTCGTTGGGGTGGACGAGCCGGCCCTCGCC
>JBBRFB010000085.1:0-15042 GCA_038225015.1 Burkholderiales bacterium | reverse complement strand
GGACAAGGAAATGGTGATGCCGGGCGACAACGTCTCCATCACCGTCAAGCTCATCAACCCCATCGCCATGGAAGAAGGACTGCGCTTCGCCATCCGCGAAGGCGGCCGCACCGTCGGCGCAGGGGTCGTGGCCAAGATCCTCGAATAAGGCGGACATCATGGCAACCAAGCAGAAGATCCGCATTCGCCTGAAGGCGTTCGACTACAAGCTGATCGACCAGTCGGCGCTCGAGATCGTCGACACCGCCAAGCGCACCGGCGCCATCGTCAAGGGCCCCGTGCCCTTGCCGACGCGCATCGAGCGCTTCGACATCCTGCGTTCGCCGCACGTCAACAAGACGTCGCGCGACCAGTTCGAGATCCGCACCCACCAGCGCCTGATGGACATCGTCGACCCGACCGACAAGACGGTCGACGCCCTGATGAAGCTCGACCTGCCTGCCGGCGTCGACGTGGAGATCAAGCTCCAGTAGGGATCGCGGGGCAACCGGCGCAAGAGCGCCGAGGCCGGTTTCTCTCGGGGGTCGGGCCTTTGCCCGGCCTCGTTTTGCTATACTCACAGGCTTTCCCGCGCGCGCCCAGAGCTCGTGCGAAGCACATGAATCAGCCCGACCAATCGATGTCGGGCGTCGCAACAAAGGCCGCATTCGTGTGGCTGGAGAACATTGATGACCACGACCACGAATGTGGTGGCGTCGCACGTCGACGAGCGCCTCGGCCTTCTGGGCCGCAAGGTCGGGATGATGCGTGTCTTCACCGACGACGGTGACACGATCCCGGTGACCGTGCTCGACGTGTCGAACAACCGCGTCTCCCAGATCAAGACGACCGAGACCGACGGCTACAGCGCGATCCAGGTCGTGTTCGGCGACAAGAAGGCCTCGCGCGTCAGCAAGCCGCAAGCAGGCCACCTGGCCAAGGCCGGCGTCGTCGCCGGCGAGGTGAGCAAGGAATTTCGCGTCGCTGCCGACGTGGCCTCGGGCTTCAAGGCCGGCGGCCAGGTGACGGTAGGCGTCTTCTCCGTCGGCCAGCTCGTCGACGTGCAGGGCACCTCGATCGGCAAGGGCTTCACCGGAACGATCAAGCGTCACAACTTCAAGTCGCAGCGCGCCTCGCACGGCAACAGCCGTTCGCACAACGCGCCGGGCTCGATCTCGATGGCCCAGGATCCGGGCCGCGTGTTTCCGGGCAAGAAGATGTCGGGCCAGCGCGGCAACGTGACCCGGACCACGCAGAACCTCGACATCGTCCGCATCGACGAGGCGCGCCAGCTACTGCTGGTGCGCGGCGCCGTGCCGGGCGCCAAGAACGGCCACGTCGTCGTCCGCCCGGCTGTCAAGGCTCCGCCGAAGTCGGTCGCCGCGAAGGGAGCGAAGTAATGCAGATCGAGCTCCTGAACGACCAGGGCCAGTCGACTTCGAAGGTCGAGGCGCCCGACACCGTGTTCGCCCGCGACTACAACGAAGCGCTGGTGCACCAGATCGTCGTCGCCTTCCAGGCCAACGCCCGCATGGGCACCCGCGCCCAGCTCGACCGGGCGATGGTCAAGCACTCGACCAAGAAGCCGTGGCGCCAGAAGGGCACCGGCCGGGCCCGCGCCGGCATGACCTCGTCGCCGCTGTGGCGGGGGGGCGGCCGGATCTTCCCGAACAGCCCGGACGAGAACTTCACCCAGAAGGTGAACAAGAAGATGTACCGCGCCGGCATGGCCGCGATCCTGTCGCAGCTGGTTCGCGAAGGCCGTCTCGCCGTCGTCGACTCGATCACCATCGACGCGCCGAAGACCAAGCTGCTAGCGCAGAAGTTCAAGGCCATGGGCCTCGATTCGGTGCTCGTGATCACCGACCAGATGCCCGACAACCTGCTGCTCGCGGCACGCAATCTGGCCAACGTGCTCATCGTCGAGCCGCGTTACGCCGACCCCCTCGCCCTCGTGCACTACAAGAAGGTGCTCGTCACCAAGGGCGCGATGGAGCAACTGAAGGAGATGCTGGCATGAGCACGGCACCCGAAGCCAAGAAGGCCGACGCGAAGGCCGTCAAGAAGTGCGACGCCAAGGCCGCGAAGAAAGTTGCGCCGGCGAAGACTGCGACCCCGCCCGCGACCGACAAGGTGGCGGCGAAGACGCGGCCGCTCGCGAAGGCGCCGGTGAAGAAGGTCCGAAAGGGCGACGCCCAACGAGCTCCGGCGAGCACGCCGCGAAGCGCACACGACGAGAGCCGCCTGGCGCAGGTCCTGGTGGCACCGATCATCAGCGAGAAGGCCACCTACGTGGCCGAGAAGCGCAACCAGTTCCTGTTCAAGGTGCTGCGCAGCGCCACGAAGCCCGAGATCAAGGCGGCCGTCGAGCTCATGTTCAAGGTCGACGTCGAGTCGGTTCAGACGGTCCAGCACAAGGGCAAGACCAAGCGCTTCGGCAAGTCGACGGGGCGGCGCGATCACATCAAGAAGGCCTACGTGTCGCTCGCGGCCGGGCAGGAGCTCAACTTCACCGGGGAGGCCGCGTAATGCCGGTCATCAAGGTCAAGCCGACGTCGCCCGGGCGACGCGCGGTCATCAAGGTCACCCACCCGCACCTGTACAAGGGGCGGCCCGAGGCATCGCTGCTCGAGCCGCAGATGCAGAACGCCGGGCGCAACAACAACGGCCACATCACGACGCGGCACAAGGGCGGTGGCCACAAGCACCACTACCGCGTCGTCGACTTCGTCCGCAACAAGGATGCGATTCCGGCCAAGGTCGAGCGCATCGAGTACGACCCGAACCGCACCGCGCACATCGCGCTGGTGGTCTACGCCGATGGCGAGCGCCGCTACGTGATCGCGCCGCGCGGGCTCGAGGTCGGCTCGACCATCCTGTCGGGCGCCGAGGCGCCGATCAAAGCGGGTAACACGCTGCCGATCAGGAACATCCCGGTCGGCTCGATCATCCACTGCGTCGAGATGCTGCCCGGCAAGGGCGCCCAGATCGCCCGCTCGGCAGGGACCGCGGTGACGCTGCTGGCGCGCGAAGGAACCTATGCCCAGGTGCGGCTGCGCTCGGGCGAGGTGCGCAAGATCCACATCGACTGCCGCGCCACCATCGGCGAGGTCTCGAACGAGGAACACAGCCTGCGCCACTACGGCAAGGCCGGCGCCAAGCGCTGGAAGGGCATCCGCCCGACGGTGCGTGGCGTGGCCATGAACCCGGTCGACCACCCGCACGGCGGCGGCGAAGGCCGCACCGGCGAGGGGCAGGCGCCCGTCTCGCCGTGGAACACCCTGACGAAGGGCTATCGCACCCGCAGCAACAAGCGCACGCAGACGATGATCGTCTCGCGGCGCAAGAAATAAGAAGGAACGGCCATGACGCGTTCGCTCAAGAAGGGCCCGTTCATCGACCATCACCTCGCGGCGAAGGTCGAGAAGGCAGGGGCCACGAAGGACAAGAAGCCGATCAAGACCTGGTCGCGCCGCTCGACGATCCTGCCCGATTTCATCGGGCTGACGATCGCGGTGCACAACGGCAAGCAGCACGTGCCGGTCTACGTGACCGACCAGATGGTCGGGCACAAGCTCGGCGAGTTCGCTCTGACGCGTACCTTCAAGGGCCACCCGGCCGACAAGAAGGCCGTGAAGAAGTAAGGGATGACGACGATGGAAACCCGATCAATCGTTCGCGGCGTGCGCCTGTCGGCCGACAAGGGCCGGCTGGTCGCCGACCTCATTCGCGGCCAGTCGGTCGCGCAGGCGATCAACATCCTCAACTTCACGCAGAAGAAGGCGGCTGGCATCGTCAAGAAGGCGCTCGAATCGGCCATCGCCAATGCCGAGCACAACGACGGCGCCGACATCGACGAGCTGAAGGTCAAGACGATCCACGTCGAGCAGGGCGCCACGCTCAAGCGTTTCTCCGCACGTGCCAAGGGCCGCGGCAACCGCATCAGCAAGCCGACCGCGCACATCTACATCACCGTCGGCAATTGAAGGCCTGAAAGACACCATGGGACAAAAGATTCACCCGACGGGCTTTCGCCTCCCGGTCACGCGCAACTGGTCGTCGCGCTGGTACGCGTCGAACAAGAACTTCGCAACCATGCTTGCCGAGGACCTGAAGGTCCGTGAATACCTGAAGGCACGCCTGAAGAATGCCGCCGTCTCGCGGATCCTGATCGAGCGCCCGGCCAAGAACGCGCGCATCACGATCTACTCGGCACGGCCCGGCGTCGTGATCGGCAAGAAGGGCGAGGACATCGAGAACCTGAAGGCGGAGCTGACGCGTCGCCTCGGCGTGCCGGTGGCCGTCAATATCGAAGAGGTGAGGAAGCCCGAGATCGACGCCCAGCTGATCGCCGACTCGATCACGCAGCAGCTCGAGAAGCGGATCATGTTCCGCCGCGCGATGAAGCGGGCGATGCAGAACGCCATGCGACTGGGCGCCCAGGGCATCAAGCTGATGTCGTCGGGCCGCCTGAACGGCATCGAGATTGCGCGCTGCGAGTGGTACCGCGAGGGCCGCGTGCCGCTCCATACCTTGAAGGCCGACATCGACTATGGCTTTTCCGAAGCCAAGACGACCTACGGCGTCATCGGCGTGAAGTGCTGGGTCTACCGTGGCGACCGTCTCGCCAATGGCGAGGCGCCGAACATCAACACGCCGGCCGGCTCCGAAGAGGACCGTCGGAACCGTCGTGGCCCGCGTCCGGGCGGGCCGGGGGCCCCGGGCGGCCGCACACGTACGGCGCCGTCGGCAGGTGGCGACCGAGGCGGTCGGCCCACGACCGCTGGCGCCGCCGCGACACCCGACCCGGCGCGCATCGAAGCCGGAGCTGCCGCGGCGCAGGTCGCCGATTCGTCGCCGGGTGCCGCCGAGGCGCCAAAGACGCCCGCCGTCAAGCGCGTTCGCAAGGCGGTCGCGCCGCCGCCCGCCGCCGACGCCAAGAGCGACGGCAAAGGAGAATAAGAAATGCTGCAACCTGCACGCAGAAAATATCGCAAGGAACAGAAGGGCCGCAACACCGGGGTGGCCACGCGCGGTGCCAACGTGTCGTTCGGCGATTTCGGCCTCAAGGCGACCGAGCGAGGCCGCATCACGGCGCGCCAGATCGAGGCGGCGCGACGCGCCATCTCGCGTCACGTCAAGCGTGGCGGACGCATCTGGATCCGCATCTTTCCCGACAAGCCGATCTCGCAGAAGCCGGCCGAGGTCCGCATGGGCAACGGCAAGGGCAACCCCGAGTACTACGTGGCCGAGATCCAGCCGGGCAAGGTGCTCTACGAGATCAACGGCGTGCCCGAAGCGCTCGCTCGCGAGGCATTCCAGCTCGCCGCCGCCAAGCTGCCGCTCAAAACCCTGTTCGTCGCGCGCCAGGTCGGCGCCTGATTGACCAAGGACGACACCATGAAAGCATCCGAACTTCGCGCCAAGGACGCCGCCGGCCTCGAGAAGGAAATCAGCGATCTGCTGAAAGCCCATTTCGGCCTGCGCATGCAACGGGCGACGCAGCAGCTCACCAACCACTCGCAGATCGGCAAGATGCGGCGCGACATCGCGCGCGCCAAGACGATCCAGACCGAGGCCCGGCGCACCGCCGCCGGCAGCGCACCCGCCAAGCGGGCCGCGAAGAAGACAGGAGCCAGGAAATGAACGCCGACGTGAACTCGAACACCGAGCCGGCCGCGGCCGTCGAGGTCGACCCGAAGCCGGCTGCGCCGGCGCCGGGCGAGCAGCGCACGAAGAACACGCGCACGCTGATCGGCAAGGTGGTTAGCGACAAGCGCGCCAAGACCATCACCGTGCTGATCGAGCGCCGGACGAAGCACGAGCTTTACGGCAAGATCGTGGCGCGCACGAGCAAGTACCACGCGCACGACGAGAAGGGCGAATACAAGCTCGGCGACGTGGTCGAGATCGCCGAAAGCCGGCCGATCTCGAAGACCAAGTCATGGGTCGCCACTCGCCTGGTGCAAAAGGGCGTCAACGTCTGATCGAGCGTCTTACGCTTACCGACCGGAGTCTAGAACCATGCTGAAGATTGGCGACAAGCTGCCCGCGGGCAAGCTGCAGGAATTCGTCGAGGTCGAGGGCAACGGTTGCGCCATCGGCCCGAACTCGTTCGATGTCGAGAAGATCAGTGCGGGCAAGACGATTGCCGTGTTCGGCCTGCCTGGCGCGTTCACGCCGACCTGCTCGGCCAAGCACGTGCCCGGCTACATCGAGCAGTCGGCGGCGCTGACGGCGGCTGGCGTCGACGAGATCTGGTGCGTCTCTGTGAACGATGCGTTCGTCATGGGCGCGTGGGGGCGTGAGCAGAAGACCGGCGGCAAGGTCCGCATGATGGCCGACGGCAGCGCCGACTTCACCAAGGCGGCCGGCCTGACGTTCGATCTCACCTCGCGCGGCATGGGCGTGCGCTCGCAGCGTTACTCCATGCTCGTCCAGGACGGGGTCGTGAAGGCGCTCAATATCGAAGCGCCGGGCAAGTACGAAGTCAGCGACGCCGAGACTCTGCTCGGACAGGCGAAGTCCCTCCAGAAGGGCTGAGCCGGCTGGCGGCAGCTGCAGTGCAGCCCGCGCCGGGAGGAGCACCCCGGCCGTGATCGGCCTCGTCCCCTGACCTTGCCGTCCCAGGGTTTGACAGGGGATCGGAAAAAACGCGATAATTGCCGGCTTCGCCTAGAGCTCAGCGCGTTCGCGCCGACCCCGAAGCATTCGCCCCACACGACGGGCCCAAGACTGACAGCGCGCTTCGGCACGCAGTTCAAGTTGGGAATGAGGTCAACATGATTCAAATGCAGTCGCGGCTCGACGTCGCCGACAACACGGGCGCGAAATCCGTCATGTGCATCAAGGTGCTTGGTGGCTCCAAGCGCCGCTACGCCTCGATCGGTGACGTCATCAAGGTCAGCATCAAGGAAGCGGCGCCGCGCGGCCGGGTGAAGAAGGGCGAGGTCTACAGCGCTGTCGTCGTCCGCACCGCCAAGGGCGTTCGCCGGCCCGACGGCTCGCTCGTCAAGTTCGACGGCAACGCCGCCGTCCTCCTCAACGCCAAGCTCGAGCCGATCGGCACGCGCATCTTCGGGCCGGTGACGCGCGAGCTGCGCACCGAGCGCTTCATGAAGATCGTATCGCTCGCCCCGGAAGTGCTCTGAGCGGCTGCTGATTCAGGAAATTGCGATGAACAAGATTCGTAAGGGCGACCAGGTGATCGTGCTGACCGGTCGTGACAAGGGTCGCCGGGGCACGGTCCTGAGCCGCGTCGACGACCAGCGCCTGATGGTCGAAGGCGTCAACGTGGTCAAGAAGCACGCCAAGCCGAACCCGATGAAGGGCATTACCGGCGGCGTCGTCGAGAAGACGATGTCGATTCACCAGTCGAATGTCGCGATCTACAACACCGTGACCGGCAAGGCCGACCGGGTCGGCATCAAGCTCCTGAGCGACGCCGACAAGAAGGCGCGCAAAACGATAGAGCGCTGCGTTCGCGTGTTCCGCTCGAGCGGCGACGAGATCAAGGTCTGAGAGGCTGAACATGGCTCGACTGCAAGAGTTCTACCGTGAAAAGGTCGCCCCCGACCTGGTGAAGAAGTTCGGCTACACCTCCGCAATGGAGGTGCCGCGCATCACCAAGATCACGCTCAACATGGGCGTGTCGGAGGCAGTGTCGGACAAGAAGGTGATGGATCACGCCGTCAGCGATCTGAGCAAGATCGCCGGCCAGCGACCGGTCGTCACCAAGTCGAAGAAGGCCATCGCCGGCTTCAAGATCCGAGACGGCGTTCCGATCGGCTGCATGGTCACGCTGCGCGGCGTTCGCATGTACGAGTTCCTCGACCGGTTCGTCACGATCGCGCTGCCGCGCGTACGCGACTTTCGCGGCATCTCGGGACGCGCTTTCGACGGCCGCGGCAACTACAACGTCGGCGTCAAGGAACAGATCATCTTTCCCGAGCTCGACTACGACAAGATCGACGTGCTTCGTGGCCTGAACATCTCGATCACGACGACGGCGAAGAACGACGAGGAATGCAAGGCGCTCCTCACCGCGTTCAAGTTCCCGTTCAAGAACTGAGGATCAACGTGGCAAAAACTTCCCTGATCCAGCGCGAGCTGAAGCGCGAACAACTGGTCGCCAAGTACGCAAAGAAGTACGACGAGCTGAAGGCCGCCGCCAATGATGCGAAGAAGTCCGACGAAGACCGTTACGCGGCCCGTCTCGAGTTGCAGAAGCTGCCGCGCAACGCCTACCCGTCGCGGCTGCGCAATCGCTGCGCCCTGACCGGCCGGCCGCGCGGCACATTTCGCAAGTTCGGCCTGGGCCGCAACAAGATCCGCGACCTGGCGTTCAAGGGAGATATCCCGGGCGTCGTCAAGGCCAGCTGGTGAACAAGAGCGCCGGCCGCGAAGGAGTCCATTGATATGAGCATGAGTGATCCGATCGCCGATATGCTGACCCGCATCCGCAATGCGCAGATGGTCGAAAAGCCGAGCGTGTCGATGCCGTCGTCGAAGCTGAAGCTGGCGATCGCCAAGGTCCTGAAGGACGAAGGCTACATCGAGGACTTCGCGGTGCGCGGCGACGCCAGGCCGGAGCTCGACATCGCCCTGAAGTACTACGCCGGCCGCCCGGTGATCGAGAAGATCGAGCGTGTCAGCCGCCCCGGCCTGCGGGTCTACAAGGGCCGGCACGACATCCCGAACGTGATGAACGGGCTCGGCGTCGCCATCGTCACCACGCCCAAGGGCGTGATGACCGACCGCAAGGCGCGGCAGGCCGGCATCGGCGGCGAAGTGCTCTGCTACGTGTCGTAAGGGGAAGATCGAATGTCACGCGTAGGAAAGATGCCGATCGCCGTTCCCAAGGGTGTGGACGTGACGACGAGCGCCGAGGCCATCACGGTCAAGGGAGCGCTGGGCACGCTAGTGCGGCCCGTGAACGCCCTCGTCAAGATCAAGAACGAAGACGGCAAGCTCATGTTCGAGCCGGCCAACGAGTCGCCCGAGGCCGATGCGATGTCGGGAACGATGCGGGCGCTTGTCGCCAACATGGTCGGCGGTGTCACCAAGGGCTTCGAGAAGCGCCTGGCGCTGGTCGGCGTCGGCTTTCGCGCCCAGGCACAGGGCTCGACGCTCAATTTGCAGGTCGGCTTTTCGCACCCGGTGGCCAAGCAGATGCCGGCGGGAATCAAGGTCGAGTGCCCGTCGCAGACCGAGATCGTGATCAAGGGCTCCGACGTCCAGGCCGTCGGCCAGGTCGCCGCCGAAGTGCGCGCGCTGCGCCCGCCCGAGCCGTACAAGGGCAAGGGCATCCGCTATGCCAACGAGAAGGTTTCCATCAAGGAAACCAAGAAGAAGTAAGGGAAGGCACTGACATGTTGACCAAGAAGGAACAACGCGTTCGTCGGGCACGGCAGACGCGCGTTCGCATCAGCGTGCAGCGCGTGGCGCGCCTCATGGTGCACCGGACCAACCTGCACATCTATGCCAGCGTCATCTCCGACGACGGCGCGCGCGTCCTGGCCAGCGCCTCGACCGCCGAGGCCGACGTCCGAAAGAGCCTGGCATCGGCAGACGACGGCGAGGCCAAGGGCAAGGCGGGCAAGAGCAAGGCCGCGGGCAAGGGTTCCAACGTCGCCGCTGCCGCGCTCGTCGGCAAGCGCATCGCCGAAAAGGCGAAGGCCGCGGGCGTCGAGAAGGTGGCGTTCGATCGCAGCGGATTCGCGTACCACGGCCGCGTCAAGGCGCTGGCCGAGGCGGCGCGCGAAGCCGGCCTGCAGTTCTGATCCAGCCCAGCAGCTCACAGGAATTCGAAGATGGCAAAGTTTCAACCCCGCGCCCAGACCGAAGGCAACGACGACGGCCTGAAGGAAAAGATGATCGCAGTTAACCGCGTCACCAAGGTGGTCAAGGGCGGCCGCACGCTCAGCTTCGCGGCGCTTACCGTCGTGGGCGACGGTGACGGCCGGGTCGGCATGGGCAAGGGCAAGGCCAAGGAAGTGCCGGTGTCGGTGACCAAGGCCATGGAGTCGGCGCGCCGCAACATGATCAAGGTGCAGCTGAAGAACGGCACGATCCACCACAAGGTGGTCGGTGAGCACGGCGCTTCGCGGGTTCTCATGGCGCCCGCCAAACCCGGCGACGGCATCATCGCCGGCGGCCCGATGCGCGCGGTGTTCGAGGTGATGGGCGTGACCGACATCGTCTGCAAGAGCCTCGGCTCTGCCAATCCTTACAACATCGTCCGCGCCACGCTGAACGGCCTGCAGCGCTCGACGACGCCGGCCGAGATCGCGGCCAAGCGCGGCCTCACCGTCGAAGAGATCCTCGGCTGAGCCGCGCCGACGAACGGGAGAACACGATGACCGCCAAGACATCCGCCGCCGCCGACAAGGCGACCCTGCGCGTCAAGCTCGTCAGGAGCGTGGCCGGCACGCGCGAATCGCATCGCGCCACGGTGCGCGGGCTCGGCCTGCGCAAGGTCAACAGCGAGTCGACGCTCGAAGACACGCCGTCGGTGCGCGGGATGATCAACAAGGTGTCGTACCTGGTGCAGGTCGTTTCCTGAGCACCCGAGGATCGAAGGACATGGAACTCAACAGCATCAAACCCGGCGCCGGCGCCAAGAAGGCGCGCCGCCGCGTCGGCCGCGGCATCGGCTCGGGCCTCGGCAAGACCGCCGGGCGCGGCCACAAGGGCCAGAAGTCGCGGTCGGGCGGCTACCACAAGGTCGGCTTCGAGGGCGGCCAGATGCCGCTGCAGCGCCGCTTGCCCAAGCGCGGCTTCAAGTCGCAGACGGCAAAGTACAACGCCGAAGTCACGCTCGGCGCGCTGCAACGGCTCGGCGCGGCCGAGGTCGACCTCCTGACCCTGAAGCAGGCCAAGCTCGTGGGCGAGATGATCAAGAACGTGAAGATCATCAAGACCGGCGAGCTGAGCCTGAAGGTCGCGTTGAAGGGCGTCTCCGCGACCGCGGGTGCCAAGGCGGCGATCGAAGCCGCGGGCGGCTCGGTCGCCTGAACGAGAAGATCGAAGGACGACGGTGGCAACCAACGCGAATCAACTGGCCAAGAGCGGCAAGTTTGGCGACCTGCGTCGCCGGCTCGTCTTCTTGCTGCTCGCGCTCGTCGTCTATCGGCTCGGCGCCCACATTCCGGTGCCCGGCATCAACCCGGAGCAGCTGCAGGCGCTCTTCCAGGGCCAGCAGGGCGGCATCCTGAGCCTCTTCAACATGTTCTCGGGCGGCGCGCTGTCGCGCTTCACCGTGTTCGCGCTGGGCATCATGCCGTACATCTCGGCGTCGATCATCATGCAGCTGATGACCTACGTCGTGCCGACGCTCGAGGCACTGAAGAAGGAAGGCGAATCGGGGCGCCGCAAGATCACCCAGTACACACGCTACGGCACGCTGGGCCTGGCTCTTTTCCAGTCGCTCGGCATCGCGATGGCGCTCGAGGGGTCAGCCGGCCTGGTCATCAACCCCGGCTTCGGATTCCGCCTCACCGCCGTCGTGAGCCTGGTCGCCGGCACCATGTTCCTGATGTGGCTCGGCGAGCAGATCACCGAGCGGGGCCTCGGCAACGGCATCTCGATCCTCATCTTCGCCGGGATCGCGGCGGGCCTGCCGAACGCGCTCGGCCAGTTCGGCAGCCTGGTCTCGCAGGGCTCGATGTCGATCGTCGCGGCACTCTTCATCACCATGATCGTCGCCGCCGTGACCTTCGCGGTCGTGTTCGTCGAGCGCGGCCAGCGAAAGATCCTGGTCAACTACGCCAAGCGCCAGGTCGGCAACAAGGTCTACGGCGGACAGTCGTCGCACCTGCCGCTGAAGCTCAACATGTCGGGCGTGATCCCGCCGATCTTCGCCTCGTCGATCATCCTGCTCCCGACGACCATCGTGAGCTGGTTCGCGACCGGCGACAGCTTCCGCTGGCTGAAGGACATCGCCGATCTGCTGCGCCCCGGCCAGCCGATCTACGTCATGCTCTATGCCGCGGCGATCGTCTTCTTCTGTTTCTTCTACACGGCACTCGTCTTCAACAGCCGCGAGACGGCCGACAACCTGAAGAAGAGCGGCGCCTTCATCCCGGGCATCCGGCCAGGCGAGCAGACGGCACGCCACATCGACCGGATCCTTTCCCGGCTCACGCTGGCAGGCGCGATCTACATCACCGCGGTCTGCCTTTTGCCAGAGTTTCTCGTCCTCAAGTACAACGTGCCGTTCTACTTCGGCGGCACGTCTCTCCTGATCATCGTCGTCGTGACGATGGATTTCTGGGCCCAGGTGCAGAGCTATGTGATGAGCCAGCAGTACGAGTCGCTGCTGAAGAAGGCCAATTTCAAGGCGAGCTAGTCGAGGCGACAAGGACAAAACAAGCGAGACGCATGGCGAAAGACGATGTCATCCAGATGCAGGGCGAGATTCTCGAAAATCTCCCCAACGCCACGTTTCGCGTGAAGCTGGAGAACGGCCACGTCGTTCTCGGCCACATCTCGGGAAAGATGCGCATGCACTACATCCGCATCCTGCCCGGCGACAAGGTCACCGTCGAACTCACCCCGTACGACCTGACCCGGGCACGCATCGTGTTCCGGGCCAAGTGAGGAGCAAAGAGAAATGAAAGTCGCAGCATCGGTCAAGAAGATGTGTCGGCATTGCAAGATCGTCCGGCGCAACGGCGTCGTGCGCGTGATCTGCACCGACCCGCGTCACAAGCAGCGTCAAGGCTGATTCCGAAGGAAAAGACATGGCACGCATTGCCGGCATCAACATCCCGCCCCACAAGCACGCCGAAATCGGCCTGACGTCGATTTACGGCATCGGCCGTTCGACGGCGCAGAAGATCTGCATCAACGCCGGCGTCCCGCTCGACCGCAAGGTCAAGGACCTGACCGACGCCGACCTCGAGCGCATCCGTGAGGAGATCGGCCGCATCGCCATCGAGGGCGACCTGCGCCGCGAGATGTCGATCAACATCAAGCGGCTGATGGACCTCGGCTGCTATCGGGGCTTTCGCCATCGCCGCGGGTTGCCGGTTCGCGGCCAGCGGACCAAGACGAACGCCCGCACCCGCAAGGGCCCGCGAAAGAGCGGCGCGGCCGTGCGCAAGTGATGCGTGCGGGCCACCTACAGCAAGTGAAACGTTTCGGAGCAGCAGAGCAGCATGGCTAAACCCGTCAACACCGCCGCACAGCGCGTGCGCAAGAAGGTTCGCAAGAACGTCGTCGACGGCATTGCCCACGTGCACGCCTCGTTCAACAACACGATCATCACGATCTGCGATCGCCAGGGCAGCGCGCTGGCCTGGGCGTCGAGCGGCGGCCAGGGCTTCAAGGGCTCGCGCAAGTCGACCCCGTTCGCCGCGCAGGTGGCGGCCGAGACGGCGGGCCGCGCCGCGCAGGACCAGGGCATCAAGACGCTCGACGTCCGCATCAAGGGGCCCGGCCCCGGTCGCGAGTCGTCGGTGCGTGCGCTGGCCTCGCTCGGCATTCGCATCAATTCCATTTCCGACGTGACGCCGGTGCCGCACAACGGCTGCCGGCCGCAAAAGCGGCGCCGCATCTGAGCCGGCGCCACCCACCGGCGGAGCCGATCCGCCAACCCAAGACCACCGTCTGAGCGCCCAAGAACAACACTCGCCAGACTCGCGTCAGCCCCGACGGGCAGGCGTCAGCAGATACAGAAGGACATCACGTGGCACGTTATCTCGGCCCCAAGGCCAAGCTTTCCCGTCGCGAGGCGACCGACCTCTTCCTGAAGAGCGCGCGGCGGCCGATCGGCGACAAATCGAAGTTCGACTCCAAGCCCGGCCAGCACGGCCGTACTTCCGGAAGCCGCACCTCCGACTTCGGCCTTCAGCTGCGCGAAAAGCAGAAGGTCAAACGCATGTACGGGATCCTCGAGCGGCAATTCCGGCGCTACTTCGCCGAGGCCGAGCGCAGGAAGGGCAATACCGGCGCCAACCTGCTCTCGCTGCTGGAATCGCGGCTCGACAACGTCGTCTACCGAATGGGCTTCGGCTCGACGCGGGCCGAAGCGCGCCAGCTGGTCTCGCACCGCGGCATCACCGTCAACGGCTCGGTGGTCGACATCGCCTCGTACGGGGTCAAGGCCGGCGACACCGTCGGCGTGCGCGAGAAGGCCAAGACGCAGCTTCGCATCACCGACGCGGTCAAGCTTGCAGAAGGCATCGGCATGCCCAACTGGGTTCAGGTCGACGGCGCGAAGCTGGAGGGCATCTTCAAGAAGCCGCCGGACCGCGACGAATTCGGCGCCGACATCAAGGAAGCGCTGATCGTCGAGCTTTATTCGAGGTAGCGCGTTACCGCGAAGCGCGATCCGGCCGGATCCGCGTCGAGCCGCCGCGATGCGGCGACCGAAACGAGCCGGCATCGACGCGAATGCGGTGCAGGCGCCACTTTCGGCACAGACAGTTCAAGGCCGCTGCCCATTGCCGGGCCCGCAGCGGCGTCATTTCAGGCCCGGCGCAGTCTCCATCAGCCTTATCGGTGTAACGAGCCGAGGGTATTGAGAGGAACAGGACTTCAATGCAAACGAATCTGCTGAAACCCAAGGCCATCAACGTCGAGCCGCAAGGCGGCAACCGCGCCAAGGTGACGCTCGAACCCTTCGAACGAGGCTACGGCCACACGCTCGGCAACGCGCTCCGGCGCGTCCTGCTGTCGTCGATGGTCGGCTATGCGCCGACCGAGGTGACGATCGCCGGCGTGCTGCACGAGTACTCGGCGATCGACGGCGTCCAGGAAGACGTCGTCCACATCATGCTGAACCTGAAGGGCGTGGTGTTTCGCCTGCACAACCGCGACGAGGTCACGCTGGTGCTGAGGAAGGAAGGCGAAGGCCCGGTCACGGCCGGCGACATCCAGACGCCGCACGACGTCGAGATCATCAACCCGGAGCACGTCATCGCCCACCTGTCGTCGGGCGGCAAGCTCGACATGCAGATCAAGGTCGAGAAGGGCCGCAGCTACGTGCCGGGCAACCTGCGCCGCTACGGCGACGAGCCGACCAAGTCGATCGGCCGCATCGTCCTCGACGCGTCGTTC
>JBBRFB010000084.1:0-15109 GCA_038225015.1 Burkholderiales bacterium | reverse complement strand
CCCTCGGGATCGACGCGCTGCTTGTAGTCGGTGAACGCGGCGAGCTCGGCGTCGGTGACGAATTCGAGCTTGGTGATGCCGATGCCGTGCTCGCCCGAGATCACGCCGTCGAGGTTGCGCGCCAGCTTCATGATGCGGGCCACCGCCGCGTGCGCCGTCTGCAGCATCGCGTAGTTGTCGCTGTTGACGGGGATGTTGGTGTGCACGTTGCCGTCGCCGGCGTGCATGTGCAGCGCCACCCAGACCCGGCCCTTCAGCACCTCGCCGTGGATCCTCTGACAGGCATCGACGATGGGCCGCAGCGGCGCGCCGGCGAAGATCGCCTCCAGCGGGGCGCGGATCTGCGTCTTCCACGAGGCACGCAGCGTGTGATCCTGCAACTGCTCGAAGATCGTCTGCTTGCTGCCTTCGGCCGGGCGGTCGAGGTTGGCGAGCCAGCCGCGCCACTGGTCGCCGACGGCCTGCAGCAGCGCCAGCGCCTGCTGCACGCGATCCTCGAGCAGCTCGGCCGAAGCGATCTCGCCTGCATCGTCGCTCTTGCCGAGAGGCAGGTTGCCGATGCGAAAGAACGCCTCCAGCCGGTCGACGAGCTCCAGCTTGTTGGCCAGGCTGAGCTCGATGTTGATGCGCTCGATGCCGTCGGTGTATTCGCCCATCCGAGGCAGCGGAATGACGACGTCCTCGTTGATCTTGAAGGCGTTGGTGTGTTTGCTGATCGCTGCCGTGCGCTTGCGGTCGAGCCAGAAGCGCTTGCGCGCCTCCGGGCTGACGGCGACGAAGCCCTCGCCAGAGCGCGAGTTGGCGATGCGCACCACCTCGCTGGTGGCGCGGGCGACGGCGTCGGCGTCGTCGCCGACGATGTCGCCGAAGAGAACCATCTTCGGCAGCACCGTGGCGCCCGACGCCCCGGCTGCGGTGGCGCGCTTGCTCTTGGTCGCGTAGCCGACCGCCTTCAGGTAGCGGTCGTCGAGATGCTCCAGCCCGGCGAGCAGCACCCGCGGCTCGCCGTCCTGGCGCGCATTCGCCAGGTCGAACAGGTAATCCTTGATCTCGACGATCGAGGGCACCGCGTCCTTCGCGTGGCCGAAGAATTCGAGGCACACGGTGCGCACATGCTCGGGCATGCGATGCACGATCCAGCGCGCCGAGGTGATGATGCCGTCGCAACCTTCCTTCTGCACGCCGGGAAGCCCGGAGAGGAACTTGTCGGTCACGTCCTTGCCGAGGCCTTCCCTGCGAAAGGCGGCGCCGGCGATGTCGAGTCGCTCGGTGCGTTCGACCTTCTTGCCCTTGGCGTCGAACCAGCGCAGCTCGAAGCTGGCCATCGGTGCGTCGTGGATCTTGCCCAGGTTGTGGTCGAGGCGGATCACCTCGAGCCAGCGGGCGTCGGGTGTGACCATTCGCCAGGAGGCGAGGTTGTCCAGCGCCGTGCCCCAGAGCACCGCCTTCTTGCCGCCGGCGTTCATGGCGACGTTGCCGCCGATGCACGAGGCCTCGGCCGACGTCGGGTCGACGGCGAAGACAAAGCCGGCCCGCTCGGCGGCGTCGGCGACACGCTGGGTGACGACACCGGCCTCGCTCCAGACTGTCGCGACATCGCCCTCGACGCCCGGCAGGCGGACGTGCTCGACCTCGCTCATCGCCTCCAGCTTCTCGGTGTTGATGACCGCGCTCTTCCAGGTCAGCGGGATGGCGCCGCCGGTGTAGCCGGTGCCGCCGCCGCGCGGGATGATCGTCAGGTCGAGCTCGATGCAGCCGGCGACCAGCGCTGCCATCTCGGCCTCGGTGTCGGGGGTCAGGACAACGAACGGGTATTCGACCCGCCAGTCGGTGGCATCGGTGACGTGAGACACGCGCGACAGGCCGTCGAACTTGACGTTGTCCCTGGCGGTCGCCCGGGCCAGACGGCGCACGGTCTTCTTGCGCAGGTCTCGAACGTCGCGAAAGCGCGCGGCGAAGGCGTCGACCGCCGACTTCGAGAGCGCCAGCAGCTCGCCGACGGCGGCATCGCGCGTCGCGTCGGCGTCGGGCGTGCGGCGCTTCTCGACCTCGAGCAGGCGATGCTCCAGCGCCTCGATGAGGAGCCGGCGGCGGCGCGGATTGTCGAGCAGGTCGTCCTGCAGGTAGGGGTTGCGCTGGACGACCCAGATGTCGCCCAGGACCTCGTAGAGCATGCGCGCCGAGCGACCCGTGCGGCGCTCGCCGCGCAGCTGGCCGAGGATCTCCCAGGCGCGCGCGCCGAGCAGGCGGATGACGATCTCGCGGTCGGAGAACGAGGTGTAGTTGTAGGGGATCTCGCGCAGGCGGACCGCTTCGGCCGCTTCGGAAACGGCGGCGGCAAAAGGCAGCTGCAGCGGGGCGTTCATCGGTGCCAGGCGCTCGCGGCACCCGAGGTTGCGAGGGTCGAGGCATCGTACCGCAGTGCAACAATCGGGTTCGCAGGGGCGCTTTCGACGGGTATTCCCCGTTGCCTCGACCACCCGAAGCACGGGATAAACGCTGCTGTCACACGCGCCCGCCACACTGGGGGTGCTTTGCGCCCCCGCGTCGACCCTTTTTCTTTCACGGAGTCAGCATGAAGTTCAAGTTTCTTCTCTCGTCGGCGATCGCCCTCTCGGCGGCGATGGCGGCGCCTGCCCAGGCGGCCCCGGTCGAAATCCAGTGGTGGCACGCCATGGGCGGCCAGCTCGGTCAGTGGGTCAGCGACCTCGCCAAGGGCTTCAACGAGAGCCAGACGGACTACAAGGTCGTGGCGACGTTCAAGGGCAGCTACCCCGAGACGCTCACTGCAGGCATCGCCGCGTTCCGCTCGGGCAATGCACCCGACATCCTCCAGGTGTTCGAGGTCGGCACTGCGACCATGATGGCGAGCAAGGGCGCCATCGTCCCGGTCGCCAAGGTCATGAAGGACTCGGGCCTGAAGTTCGACCAGTCCGCCTACATCGCCGCCGTCACGGGGTACTACACCGCGCCGAACGGCCAGATCCTGAGCATGCCGTTCAACAGCTCGACCACGGTCTTCTACTACAACAAGGACGCATTCAAGGCGGCCGGCCTCGACCCGAACCACCCGCCCACGACCTGGCCCGAAGTGACCCTGGCGGCGGCCAAGCTGAAGGCGAGTGGCCAGGCCTGCCCGTTCACGACGAGCTGGGTCAGCTGGACCCAGCTCGAAAGCTTTGGGGCGTGGCACAACACGCTGTTCGCCTCGAAGAACAATGGCTTCGGGGGCACCGACGCGCGCCTGCTCATCAATCAGCCACTCTTCGTCCGGCACATCCAGGACCTCGAGAACATGGCCAAGCAGGGTCTGTTCGTCTACAAGGGTCGCAACAACAAGCCCGATGCCGCATTCCTCACGGGTGAGTGCGCGATGACCACCGCTTCGGCAGGCCTTCTCGGCGCGCTCAAGTCGCAGGCCAAGTTCGATTTCGGCGTGGCCACCCTGCCCTACTACCCCGACGTCGCCGGCGCGCCGCAGAACACCGTCATCGGCGGCGCGAGCCTGTGGGTGATGGCCGGCAAGCCCGCCGACCACTACAAGGCCATCGCCGCCTTCTTCAACTACCTCTCGAGCCCCGAAGTGCAGTCGGCCAGCCACAAGCGCACCGGCTACCTGCCGATCACCACCGCGGCGTTCAAGCTCACGGAGTCGAGCGGCTACTACAAGCAGAACCCCGGTGCCGAGGTCGCGGTCAACCAGATGATCAGGAAGACCACCGACAAGTCGCGCGGCATTCGGCTGGGCAACTTCCTGCAGATCCGCACGATCATCGACGAGGAGCTCGAGCAAGTCTGGGCCGGCAAGGCGTCGGCCAAGGAAGCACTCGACGCGGCAGTCAAGCGCGGCAACGAGCAGCTCGCCGCATTCCAGAAGGCGAACAAGGGCGGAAGCCCATGTTCGGCATTCTGCGGCGCCCGCGCCGCGAGGCTGACAGGGCTGCTCCCCTCCCCGGCTCCCCTCCGAGAGGGGAGGAGTCATCTACGGTGAGTGTCCGTGGCAGCTGAAAAACGCGTCGTCTTCCGCTCGCCCTGGCTACCGTGGGTGCTGCTCGCGCCGCAGGTGGCCATCATCGGGGTCTTCTTCTTCTGGCCGGCGGCGGTGACGGTGCTGCAGTCGTTCCAGCAGCAGGATGCGTTCGGCATCAGCACCGAGTGGGTCGGCTTCGCCAACTTCACGCGCCTTGTCGCCGACGACACCTACCTCGCGTCGTTCAAGACGACGGCCGTCTTCTCGATCAGCGTCGCCGTCCTCGGCATCGTCCTGTCGCTCGTTCTCGCGGTCTTCGCCGACCGGGTGATCAAGGGCGCCCTCGGCTACAAGACCCTGCTCATCTGGCCGTACGCGGTCGCACCGGCGGTCGCCGGCGTCATCTGGCTCTTCATGTTCGCGCCGAGCATCGGCATCGTCTCGTACGCGCTGCACCGGGCGGGCTTCAACTGGAACCACGTGCTCAACGGAAACCAGGCGATGCTCCTGATCGTGATGGCCGCCGTCTGGAAACAGATCTCCTACAACTTCCTCTTCTTCCTCGCCGGGCTGCAATCGGTGCCGAAGTCGCTGATCGAGGCGGCGTCGATCGACGGCGCGGGCCCGTGGCGGCGCTTCTGGTCGATCGTCTTCCCGCTCCTCTCGCCGACGACCTTCTTTCTCCTCGTCATCAACGTCGTCTACGCCTTCTTCGACACCTTCGGCATCATCGACGCGGCGACCGAGGGCGGCCCCGGCCAGGACACGTCGATCCTCGTCTACAAGCTGTACTACGACGCCTTCAAGGCGCTCGACCTCGGCGGTTCGGCGGCGCAGTCGGTCGTCCTCATGGTGATCGTGGTCGGCCTCACGATCGTGCAGTTCCGCTTCGTCGAGAAGCGCGTCAACTACTGAGCCCGCGAACGCCATGGTCGAACGCCGCCCCCTGCTCACCGCGCTGACGCACACCGTGCTGCTGATCGGCGTGGTCATCGTCGCCTTCCCGGTCTACCTCACCTTCGTCGCTTCGACGCACACCGCCGCCGAGATCGTGCAGGCGCCGATGCCGCTGCTTCCCGGCGACCAGTTCTGGCACAACTACGTCGCCGCCATCACCGGCTCGGAAAAGGGTCCCGGCTCGGGTGCGCCGGTCGGCCGGATGATGTGGGTGAGCCTGGTCTCGGCGCTCGTCATCTCGATCGGCAAGATCGCCATCTCGCTGCTCTCCGCCTTCGCGATCGTCTACTTCCGCTTTCCGCTGCGCATGTTCTTCTTCTGGGCGGTGTTCATCACCCTCATGCTGCCGGTCGAGGTGCGCATCTTTCCGACCTACCAGGTCGTCTCCGACCTGCATCTGCTCAATTCGTATGCCGGCCTGACGGTGCCGCTGATCGCCTCGGCCACGGCGACCTTCCTCTTTCGCCAGTTCTTCCTCACCGTTCCCGACGAGCTCGTCGAGGCGGCGCGCGTCGACGGCGCGGGGCCGATGCGCTTCTTCAAGGACGTGCTGGTACCGTTGTCGGCGACGAGCATCGCCGCGCTCTTCGTCATCCAGTTCATCTACGGCTGGAACCAGTACCTCTGGCCGCTTCTGGTGACGACGAGCGAAAACATGTACCCGGTCGTCATCGGCATCAAGCGGATGATCAGCGGCGGTGATTCCGCGCAGCAGTGGAACCTGGTGATGGCGACGGCGATGCTGGCGATGATCCCGCCGGCGCTCGTCGTCATGCTGATGCAGAAATGGTTCGTCAAGGGCCTCGTGGATACCGAAAAATGACCCTGTCCGTTCGCTCGCCTCGTTCGCAGCCCGTCGCACCCGCCATGCGACCCGGCCGGCGCTGACTGACATGGGCTTCATCTCGCTGCGCAAGGTCGTCAAGCGCTACGGCATCGGGCCGAAGGCGAACCAGGTCATTCACGGCATCGACGCCGAGATCGCCGAGGGCGAGTTCGTCGTCATCGTCGGGCCCTCGGGGTGCGGCAAGTCGACCCTGCTGCGCATGGTGGCCGGCCTCGAGGAGATCACCAGCGGCGAGATCGACATCGCCGGCCGGGTCGTCAACGACCTCGAGCCGTCGGAGCGCGACATCGCGATGGTGTTCCAGAACTACGCGCTCTACCCGCACATGACGGTCTTCAACAACATGGCCTACGGCCTGAAGATCGCGAAGGTGCCCGAGGCCGAGATCAAGGCGCGGGTCGACAAGGCGGCCGGCATCCTCGAGCTCGGCCCCTACCTGGCGAGAAAGCCGCGCGAGCTCTCGGGCGGGCAGCGGCAGCGCGTGGCGATGGGTCGGGCGATCGTTCGCCAGCCCGCCGTCTTCCTCTTCGACGAGCCACTCTCCAACCTCGACGCCAAGCTGCGCGCGCAGACCCGGCTCGAGATCCAGAAGCTGCACCGCGAGCTGCGCGTCACGTCGCTCTTCGTCACCCACGATCAGGTCGAGGCGATGACGCTGGCCGAGCGGATGATCGTCATGAATGCCGGCCGCATGGAGCAGATCGGCACGCCCGACGAGGTCTACCACCGCCCGGCCACGACCTTCGTCGCCGGCTTCATCGGCTCGCCGCCGATGAACCTGGTTCCCGGCGTCGCCGAGGGCGCTGCCTTTCGCGCCGGCGGTCAGGTGCTCTCGCTGCCGCGCCCGGCACCGCGCCAGGGCGCGCTCATCCTCGGCTTGCGGCCCGAGCACGTCGAGCTCGGCAGCGGCACGGGCGATGCCGCGAGCTGGCCGCTGCGCGTGCAGGCTCTCGAGATGCTCGGCGCAGAGCGGCTCGTCTACGGCCTGATCGGCGATTCGCTCTTCACGGTTCGCCTCGATGCAACGCTGGCGCACCCGGCCCCCGGCGACGTCGTCCACCTGCACGCTTCGCCCGAGCACCTGCACTGGTTCGACGCCGAGACGAGCGCGCGCGTCGAAGCCTGATGCACGCCGGCTGGCCCTACCCGCTCTGGATCGCCCACCGCGGCGCCGGCCGGCTCGCGCCCGAGAACACGCTCGCAGCCTTTCGCATCGGCGCCGGCTTCGGCTACCGCGCCTTCGAGTGCGACGTCAAGCTCTCGGCCGACGGCGTGCCCTTCCTGCTGCACGATTCGACCCTGCAGCGCACGACCTCCGGCCACGGCGACGCCGCCCGCCTGACGTGGAGCCAGCTCGCCCTGCTTGACGCCGGCGGCTGGCACGGCCGCACCTTCGCCGGCGAGCCGCCGCCGTCATTCGAGGCGATCGCCTGCTATTGCCTGCGCAACGACTTCGCCCTCGACATCGAGCTGAAGCCCTCGCCGGGCGCCGAGCACGAGACCGGCCGCGTCGTCGCCGGGGCGGCAGCACGGCTGTGGGCCGGCAGCACGACGCCGCCCCTCTTCACCTCGTTCAAGATCGCGGCGCTCGAGGGCGCACGCACCGCCGCACCCGACCTGCCACGCGGCCTGCTGCTTGACACGCTCCGTCCGGGCTGGCTGCAGGAGGCGCAGTCGCTCGGCTGCGCCGCCGTGGTCATGATGTCGCCGCTGCTCGACCGCGCCAACCTCGGCCAACTGCACGCGTCGGGCCTGCGCGGCATGGCCTACACCGTGAACGACCCGGCCGAGGCGCGCCGACTCGTCGCCGTCGGTTGCGACGGCATCGTCACCGACGCCGTCGACCGCTTCTCGCCCGGCGACGGCATCGCCGACTAGGCGCTCCCCGGCGGTTCCTCGGCGCCACGCACGCGCGCGTAGACGCGGGTCGTGCGCGGCGCGCCCTGCGGCGTCTGCGAGTTGAAACGGAGCACGGCCTCGAGTGTGAAGCCGGCGCGCTCGGCGAGCCGCCAGCTGCGCACGTTGGCGTCGTCCATGCGGATCTCGACCCGGCGCGCCGCCAGGGTGTCGAACGCCAGCCGGTTCATCGCCGAGACCGCCTCGGTCAGCAGGCCGCGGCCCTCGCAGCCGCTCTTGCGCCAGTAGCCGATCTCGAAGCGGCGCACCGACCAGTCGATGCCGTGCAGGCCGGTGCTGCCGAGCAGCTCGCCTTCCTCGCCAGCCGGGCCACGCGCGAAGACCAGCATGACGATGCCTTCGCGCAGGATGAAGCGTGCCTGCTGGCGCCGGCAGTGCGCCTCCGATTCCTCGACCGTCGGCATCGCGCCGGCCCACGGCAGCCAGGGCGCCAGCTCGGGCAGCGAGAGACGGATCGCGTCGTTCACCGTCCGGCCGTCGCCGGCCCGAGGCACGCGCAGCAGCAGGCGATCGGTGGCCAGGCGCTCGGGAACGTCGATCAGCACGGGCTCCATCGCGTGACCTCCTCAGATGGCAGGAACGTGTGAACCGGTCGCCGCCTCGGCGCCGACCCAGTCGTCGGCCGCTTCGGCTTCCGGCAGGTGGCGCAGGTGGCGCAGGATATCCAGTCGCCACGCCGCCATGGCGAGCAGCAGCGAGCCGCAGCCGGCGACGGCCAGCGACGACCGTAGCCCGACGTGCTCGCCGAGCCAGCCACCGAGCAGCGCCCCCGGCCCGGCCGGAATCAGGATCAGCCAGCGCATCGTGCTCGTCATGCGGCCGAGCAGCGGCGCCGGAGTGACCGCCTGGCGCAGGGCCAGGAAGTTGATGAAGATCAGCACCGCGCCGGTCGAGAACAGCATCAGCATCGTTGCGAAGGCGGCCACGCCCCAGGCGTTGGCCGGCGCCACGGCGAGCAGCAGCCAGCCGGCGCCGCAGACCGCGAAGCCGAGCACGAGACTGGGCCCGGGGCCGATGCGGGCGCTGATTCGGTTGCCGAACACGCTGGCGACCACCGTGCCGACGCCCATCACCGTGTAGCTGAGGCCGATGGCCTGCTCCGACAGGCCGAGCGTTCGCGTCGCGAACAGGATCTGGACGACGAAGGCGGCGTGATGACAGGCCTGCCAGGTGCCCACCGCCAGCGCCAGCGTCACCAGCAGGCGATGCCGCGACACGAAGCGAACGCCCGTCTTCAGGTCGGCCCAGAACTGGCGCGCCGGGCTGCCCACGCCGCGCGGGCGCCACGGTGCTTCATGGATGGCGATGCCGCGCAGGATGGCGGCCGACACCGTGACGAGCACGGCATCGACGAGCAAGGCGAGCGGCGCGCCGACCACCTTGATGAGCGCGCCGGCCAGGCCAGGCCCGGCCACCTCGGCGCCCGAGGTGGCGAGCGCGTTCTTGGCGTGCGCTTCCACCAGCCGCTCCCGCGCGACCACTTGCGTCAGCACGATCTGCGCGGCGCTGCCGGCCACCGTGTAGACGGTGCCGATGACAAACGCACAGGCCGTGAGCCAGCCGATCGAGAGCCATCCGGCCCACCAGGCGACCGGCACGCTGGCCACGGCGACGCCGATCGTCAGCTCGCCGACGACGTAGATCGGCAGCTTGCGGACGCGGTCGAGCCAGACGCCCGCCGGCAGCGAGAAGAGCACGAACGGCGCGATCTCCATTGCCGTCAGCAACCCCATCTGGGTCGGCGTGGCGTGCAGCAGCACCGCCGCCGTGAGCGGCAGCGCCAGCATCGTGACCTGTCCGCCGAACGAGCTGATGACGATCGACGTCCACAGGCGCCGATAGGCGGCGTCGCGGAGCAGGTCGCTGGCGGGCAACCTGAAATGCCGCCGGGCCCGGCCCGGCCAGTTCTGCAGCCACGTTTTCATGGCTTCACCCACTCTTTCCTTCGCGGCCACCCCGAGGGGCGAACCTGTTGGGCCTTGTGGGCCCGTTGCAGCGGGAGGGAGATCGGGAAGCGATCGATTCTTCCGCTGATCTCTCAGCGGGAGCTTCGATGCGAAGCGGGGCTGAGAGGCTAGATCGGCGCCGCGGCAATGCCGCGGAAGTGCCATGCCATGCCGGGAACGGCGCCCGGCGCCGCCCAACGACCGGCGCCGACGACGGCGAGGCTCGGGCTGAGGCGGGGGTTGAGACAGTTCATGGCGTGCAGGCGTGAAAGCGAGCCGGGATGCTAGCGCCGACCCGCACGGCGCCGCAAGCAGCCGGCGCCGAAGCGTTGCTCGCCGCCCACGACGGGCGCGGCGACTTCAAGACCGGTAGTCGGCGTTGATCTTCACGTACTCGGTGCTGAGGTCGCACGTCCACACGGTGGCCTCGTGCGGGCCGCGATGGAGATCGACACGCACCGTGATCTCGCTCGGCCTCATGACGCGCTGGCCGTCTTCCTCGCGGTAGCCGGGGTGGCGCCCGCCGCCCTCGACCACGTGCACGTCGCCGAGGAAGAGATCGATCTTCGTCTGGTCGAGGTCGTCGATGCCGGCGTAGCCGACGGCGGCGAGGATGCGCCCGAGGTTCGGGTCGCTGGCGAAGAAGGCGGTCTTGACGAGCGGCGAATGGCCGATGGCGTAGGCCACCTTGCGGCACTCTTCGACGCTGGCGCCGCCCTGGACGCGCACGGTGATGAACTTGGTGGCGCCCTCGCCGTCGCGCACGATCGCCTGGGCGAGCCACCGTGCCACTTCGAACACCGTATCGCGCAGCGCCCGGCCGTCGGCGCTGTCGAGGCTCTCGATTGGCGGGTTGCCGGCCCGCTGCGTGGCGATGAGCACGAACGAATCGTTGGTCGAGGTATCGCCGTCGATGGTGATGCGGTTGAACGACTCGTCGGCCGCCTCGCCAACCAGCTGCTGCAGAAGGGCCAGTGCAATGGCCGCGTCGGTGGCGATGAAGCCGAGCATCGTTGCCATGTTCGGCCGGATCATGCCGGCGCCCTTGCTGATGCCGGTGACGGCGACCGCCTTGCCGCCGAGCCGCAGCGACCGCGAGAACGCCTTCGGCACGGTGTCGGTGGTCATGATCGCCTCGGCGGCCTCGGCCCAGTGGTCGGGCCGGGCGTTGGCCAGGGCGGCCGGCAGCGCTGCCTCGATGCGATCGTTCGGCAGCGTTTCCATGATCACGCCGGTGGAAAACGGCAGCACCTGATCCGGCGCGCAGCCGAGCTGCGCGGCGAGCGCCGCGCACGTGGAACGGGCCCGCGCCAGCCCGTCGGCCCCGGTGCCGGCGTTGGCATTGCCAGTGTTCACGAGGATCGCCCGCACGCCGCGCCCAGCCGCCAGGTGCTCGCGGCACAACTGCACCGGTGCGGCACAAAAGCGGTTGGCCGTGAACACCCCCGCCACCGCCGCGCCGGGCTCGATCGTGACCACCGTGACGTCGCGCCGATTCGCCTTGCGAACCCCGGCCATGGCGGTACCGATGGCGATGCCGGCGACGGGGTGGAGGTCGTCGTTGGATGAAGCGGAGAGGTTGACTGGCATGTTTGCAACACCTAACGCGAGCCTGCTGGAGACATTGTAGGTAGCCACTTCATCGTGCGTCTCATGTGCCTCGAGCGCAAGACGTACGTCAATCTCAAGCGGCATGGCTGAGCAGATGCGCCGCGCTCAACTAGAACAACCGGCGCTACATTGCGAACAGGCCGTGTCCGAGAACGCGGGGGCAAGACCGCTATTGCTCTTCCCTGTGCTGTTGATCTTCCACCGTGATGCGCCGAACCAGATGAATGCCATCCAAGCACTGCTCAGACGTCAAGCCGACTATTTCGGCGCACACCTGGTTTCGCATCGGGCCACGCACGAGCGTGACAGATGTTTTCAGCGCGCGGTTGGAACACTCGGCGTCATGTGCGTCTTGCTCTTTGAAGTCGTGACGGATCGGGTCGAACCCGCTGTTCGATACGAACTACTGGCATGTCTTGTGTACCTGACCTGCAGTGTCGCTTACGGTCGTGTCTTGGCAAACTCTCCCGAGGCCGGAATCGCGACTCAATATGTCTTTCTCATTCTGGATCCGATATTCCTCGTCAACCTCTTGATCGTTAACCCGGAAGTGTTCGCATACATGAACGCTTTTGTGCTGGTGGTCATCGTTCGCAGCGGAATCCGATACGGCGTGCGTGTGATGTATCTCTCATGGATGGCGGCGTCGGCGGCAAGTTCCTTCCTCGCATCAAGCCAGTTCTGGGTTGTGCATAGCGAACTGCTGTTGTCCTTTGTGTTTACGCTCCTGTCTGCTCCTGCATTCTTCACTGGCCTCATCCGCCGAACTCACAAGGCGCGAACCCTGGAGGAAGATCGCACCAGGCTTTCGGCCATGAACGAAGCGCTCGTCGCGCGCAGTTCTTTCCTTGCCAAGGTCAGCCACGAACTGCGGTCGCCATTGCAGAACATTGTGTCGGCACTCGATCTCTTCGAGATGCGACACGCGTCCTTGGGTCGGAGTGACGATGAACTGATCGGCCGGATGCGGCGCTCCTCGCTGCTGCTGAATACGCAACTGCGTGACCTGTTGACGCTTGCCAAGGGAGAGGCGGGTCGACTGGAACTGCGGCCAGAACCGTTCGAGGCATGCGCCCTCGTCGAGTCCATGGCCGACGGCGCGCGAGACCTGGCCAAAGCCAAGGGCCTGGAGCTGACGGTGTACCTGCCGGCCGACGCCGTCTTCGTCGTCGCCGACGGCGCGCGGATCGACCAGATCCTGACGAATCTGGTCATCAATTCGATCCGCTACACCGATGTCGGGCAGGTTCGGGTGTCGCTTCACGCCTTCGATCCCGTCGCGCGACGGTTGCATCTCGTCGTCGCGGACACCGGGCCGGGCATACCGGGAGACGTGATTCCCGCTCTCTTTGCGCCTGACAGGGCGTCGACCGGTACTGAGCGGCGTGGCGAGGGCTCGGGCATCGGTCTGGCCATCGTACGCACCTTGATGGCGCAACTCGGTGGGACCGTTGCGGTCACGAGCGAGCTTGGGCGTGGCACGACTTTCACACTCGACATTCCGGCGGAGCCCGTCATCGAGGACGACCCGTCTTACGCGGACGTGCAACCCGCGAGGATTCTCATCGTCGACGATCGAAACGATGTGCTCGACGCCCTGGCCAGCGTGGTCGACGAGCTCGGTTACGAGTGCGATCGGGCCTCGTCCGCAGCGATTGCCGGCAACCTGGCCGCAGCGAGGTGCTACGCGGCGATCCTGGTCGACCTCGACATGCCATTGAAAGGCGGTGCCGAACTGGCGTCCGAGATCCGCAGCGGCAAGGGACTCAGCCGGCAGACGCGGCTGATCGCCATGAGCACGGGCGGCACGCTGCGGGGTGGCGACAGGCAGCCGTTCGACCTGGTTCTTCCGAAGCCCATCGATCACGCCGCGCTGCGACACGCGCTGCACGGTCCCGGATTCGGAGCCAGACCGAGCCAGCCGGGCTTGTGGGCCGACGACGACGCGCCCGCTCCACGGCAGCAGTGAGCCGACGCGGCGCTCGCCTTTCGTCACGCGAGCGCTGCCAAGGAGAGTTCGCGCTCCGTGGGGGTCGACGGCGGAGCGCCCGTAAGCGCCAGCCCGTCGTAGCCTCTGACGGCGTCCGTTCGGCAGAAGCGGGTCGCGTCGGCGCACGCCTGCCGGCGGTACACCGCACCGTCCTCGCCTCGGTTCACCAGCGCCTCGAGGGTGGCGTTCGCCAGTCGTTCAACGTCAAAAAAGTCGGTCAGGATGGCGTTCTGCCGGTGACGAAGAACCTCGAGCACCGGCGCGGTGTTCGACGCCACGATGAGCGCGCCGCAAGCCATGGCCTCGAGCAGCGACCAGCTCAGCACGAACGGATACGTGAGGTAGACGTGCGCGGCCGACACCTGCAGCACACGAATGAACTGCGACCGCGGCACGCGGCCGAGGAAATGCGTGCGGGCGGGGTCGAGTTCGACTTCGCGCAGCATCTTCTCCCGCCAATGGGCCGCGTCGCTCGGGCGCTTGCCGTAGCTCACGTCGTCGCCTCCGACGATCAGCGCGTGACAGTCGCGATGCGCGCTCTGGATGCGTGCGAGCGCGCGCATGAAGATATGGAAACCGCGGTACGGCTCTAGATTTCTCGCCACGTAGGTGATCACCGGGTCGCCTGCTTTGACGACCTGGCCGCTCGGCGTGGCAAACGCGGCGCGAGAATCGGGGGCGAGCTCGCGCAACGCGATACCCTCGTGCTGCACGACGATCTTCGACAGGAAAACGTCAGGGTGACGCTGCTGCTGCCACCGCGTCGGCGCCACGCCGGCATCGCAATGGGTGAGGTTGAGTGTGTGCAGCGCGTTCCAGGTGCGCACGCGTGCGTGGTCGTCGAAGGTGAGCGGGAATTCAGGGTCGAAGCCGAGGTCGGCACCCTTCGAGCTGTAGTACCACTCGCAGTAGTGCAGCAGACGAGCGTCGGGAAACACGTCTTTGGCGTAAAGGGTTTCGCCCCAACCCGGGTGCGCGACGATCACGTCGGGCACGAAGCCGCCTTGCCGCAACTGCAGCATGGCGCGCGCAGCCGCCTGGCCGTGCAAGGTGGCAGCCTCCATTTGCCGCAGATAGGCATGCTGGTGCGCATGCTCGTGCCTGGCGAGGCGGTAACGAACGAGCCTGTCGAACCCCGGCAGGCCCGGTGCCGTGTCTCGGCCCAGGCCCCGCACGTCCCAACCTCGGCGGCGCGCCCAGGTGTGCACCAGGTGCCCGAATTGACCGGGGAAGTTCTGGTGAACGATCAGCGCGCGCACAAGGGTCGTGAGCGAAGCCCCGGAAATCGGGCGACTACCAGTCCGCCGCGATGATCGGCACGAGCGTCGGCCGATACGCCGTTGGCAGCGTGGTCTGCCCGAGCGCAGGCGGCGCGAATCCTGCCATGGCACTGACGAGATCCTGCACCTGGGAGTCGAGAAGCGTCTCCCCCGTGGCCAGTTTGAGCTCCTCGACGTGGTACTGGCTGCCCAGGTACCAGTTCTGAACCAGCGCCCTGTCGTTCGTGCCGATGATGCTCACTTCCAGATCGTTGCCGACATGGCGGAACCAGATCTGATCGGCGGCGACACCGCTGCCGAAACTCATCACGTCATGGTTGCCGACCGTGGAGTCGTTGTCGCTGATCACATCGGCGCCGCTGCCACGGCCGAAGACGTAGGTGTCGTTGCCGGCCCCGCCGATCAGCGTGTCGGCGCCAGCGCCACCGTCGATCCGGTTCGCCGCCGCATTGCCCGTGATGACGTTCTTGAGCGCATTGCCGGTCGCGTTGAGCGCTGCCGTACCCGTCAGAGTCAGGTTTTCCACGTCCGCTCCGAGGGCGTAGCTGACGCTCGACTTGACAAGGTCGGTTCCTCCACCCCCGGCCTCGA
>JBBRFB010000083.1:0-15260 GCA_038225015.1 Burkholderiales bacterium | reverse complement strand
CAGTTCGTCATCGTCGCCTCGTTCGAGTGGCTCGACTGGCTGCCCGGCTTCGGCGGCACGCTCGGGCGCAACTTCCTCTATGCGTCGAGCGTCAACGACCGCTTCTTCTCGCTGCTGGCGTTCATGCACATCGGCCTGCCGTTGCTCGTGCTGCTGGCGATGTGGATACACGTGCAGCGCGTGCCGAAGGCGAAGACCAATCCGCCGCGGCCGATCATGCTGAGCGTCACGCTGACGATGCTCGTGCTCGCCGTTCTCCACCCTGCCGTCAGCCAGGGGGTGGCCGAGTTCAGCACCGCGCCCGCCGAGGTGCGGCTCGACTGGTTCTACCTCCTGATCTACCCGCTGCTCGACGCATGGCCGCTCGGGCGGGTCTGGGCATTGCTCGGCATCTGCACGGCGCTGCTGGCGGTGCTGCCCTGGCTAGGACGCAGGCGCGCGCGCACAGGCGAGCATCGCATGACGGTCGAGGGTGCGACCCAGCCGGTCGCTGTTCGCGCCGGCGAGACGCTGCTCGAGGCAGGCCTGCGCCAGGGCCTCGCGCTGCCCTACGAATGCCGCAACGGCGGTTGTGGAGTCTGCGCGTGCACGGTGCTGCACGGCGAGGTCGATCTCGGTGCCTACCAGCACAGCGCCCTGTCGGACGCCGAGCGCGCCGAAGGCAAGGCGTTGATGTGCTGCGCGACGGCGCAGTCCGACGTCGACATCGCCGTCGTCCACGACGACGACGCGCTGAGGCTGCCGGTGCGCACCTGGAGTGCGCGTGTCGACTCGCTCGAACGGCTGAGCGACGATCTCGTCGTCATCAAGTTGAGCCTGCCGGGCGGCGAACCGATCAAGTTCCGCGGCGGCCAGTACATCAACATCCTGCTGCCCGACGGCGAGCGGCGCGCATTCTCGTTCGCCAACCCGCCGCAGGACAACGCCCACGTCGAGCTGCACGTGCGACGCGTCCCGGGCGGCCGCTACACCGGCTACGTGTTCACCACGATGCGGGTCGGCGACACCGTCGATTTCGAAGGACCACTCGGCGACTTCACCTTGCGCGAGAGCACGTTGCCGATCGTCTTCGTCGCCGGCGCGACTGGTTTCGCGCCGGTGAAGAGCATCGTCGAGGATGCCTTCGCGCGCGGCCTGAGGCGACCGATGACGCTCTATTGGGGCGTACGCCGGCGAGCCGACCTCTACATGGCCGAGGTTTGCGAGAGCTGGCAGGCCGAGCACGCCAATTTCGCCTTCGTGCCGGTGCTTTCCGAGCCCTTGCCCGGCGACGCGTGGACCGGCCGCATCGGCCTGGTCCACGAGGCGATATTGGCCGACTTCCCCGACATGAAGGGCCACGAGGTCTACGTGTGCGGCTCGGTGAGGATGGTCGAGGCCGCGATCCCGGCATTCATCGCGCACGGCGCCGGGGAGGACTTCTGCTTTTCCGACGCCTTCGTACCGTCGGCCCGCCCTGCGGGAGTCGGTGCTGCCGGCTGAACGCAGACGATGAAGACCGCAGCACGATCGGCCCGCGTCGCGACCGCGGCGCCGCTCGTCACCACGCTGCCCGTGCCGCCATTGGCCTGGCGCACGACGCCGAGCCGCCCGCGCTGAGACAATCGCCGGAACGTCTCGTGAACATGTCCCTGAAAATCGAAGAGCCCGTGCGCGCGCCGCCGACAGCGCGGTTTGCCCTGTGGGAGCTCGGATTTCGCCCGTTCTACCTTCTGGCGAGCGGCTTCGCCGCGCTGTCCATTGCGCTCTGGGCCCTGCAATTCTCCGGCTGGCTCGGACATCCCTACCTCGCGGGGCCGATGTGGCACGCGCACGAGATGCTGTTCGGCTTCATCCTCGCCGTCATCGTCGGCTTTCTCTTCACCGCCGGCCGCAACTGGAGCAATCGGCCGACTCCCACAGGTGCTGCGCTCGCCGCCCTCGTCGCCCTGTGGCTGGCGGCCCGCATCCTCGTGCTGACGCCGTTCGGCTGGGCTGCCGCGATCGCCAACGTCGCCTTCCCCCTGGCGGCGGCCATCGCCCTGGCGCGGCCGTTCATCGCCGCCGGCAACCGGCGCAACTACTTCTTTGTCGCCCTGCTGCTACTGCTGTCGGCGGCCGCGGCAGCGGTCCATCTCTCGCATCTCGGCGTCGTCCGCATGCCAGGTTTTGCCGGCATCCAGATCGGCCTCGACGTCGTCCTCTTCATCGTCGCGGTGATGGCCGGCCGGGTCGTGCCGATGTTCACCAACAACGGCGTGCCGGGCGCTGCGGCGAGCCGGCGGCCTTGGCTCGAGCGGCTCGCGCTCGGCGCCTTGCTCGTGCTGCTGCTCGGCGACGCGCTGCAGCTGCACGGGCCTGTTCTGGTCGCGCTGCTCGTCGTCGGCGCACTCGCGCATCTTGGCCGCTGGCTGCTCTGGCAACCGTGGAAGACGTTGCGAACGCCGATCGTCTGGGTGCTGCACGTGGCCTATTTCTGGATCCCCCTTCACCTGCTGCTGCGCGCGCTCGCCGAGCTCGGGCTCGTTCCCACTTCAGCCTCGACGCACGCGCTCACGGTCGGGGCGATCAGCGGGATGATCATCGGCATGATCACCCGCACGGCGCTCGGCCACACCGGCCGCCCGCTCGTCGCCGGGCGCGTCGAAGTCGCCTGCTACCTGCTGGTGCTGCTCTCGGCACTGGTCCGGGTCTTCGTTCCGCTGGCCGTTCCCGCGCACACCGTGCTTGCCGTGTCGTGCTCGGCAGCGCTCTGGTCGGCCGCCTTCGGCCTGTACGCGCTGCGCTACTGGCCGATCCTCACGCGCCCACGGGTCGACGGCAAGCCGGGCTGAGGCGTGGACTACGGGGTTCTGAAGGCCGTTCACCTGGGCGCGGTTGCGCTGTCGCTCGGCGGCTTCTTCACGCGCGGTCTGGCGGCGCTGCGCGGCGCGAGCTGGGTGCGCAGCCGGCCTGCGCGAACGCTGCCGCACATCGTCGACACCGTGCTGCTGCTCTCGGCACTGGCGATGGCCTGGATGCTTCGGCTGACGCCGGCGAACGCACCGTGGCTCGCCGCCAAGATCGTCGGCCTGCTGCTCTACATCGCACTCGGCATCGTCGCCCTTCGGCCGGGCCGACCATGGCGCAGCCGCGCGGCCGCGTGGCTCGCGGCGCTGGCGGTGTTCGCGTGGATCGTCTCGGTCGCATACCTCAAGACGCCGCTCGGCTTCTTCGCTGCGATCTTGCCGACGAGCAGGAATCCTTGATCGAGCGCATGGTGCCGGCACACCATCGGGCTCACGATCGGCCCATGAATGCATCGCCTGCCGGCGTCGCCGGCGAACGCCCGCTCCTGACGACGGATCTGCTGCGCCAGTTCGACACGCCGGGTCCCCGCTACACGTCCTACCCCACCGCAGACCGGTTCACGCAGGCCTTCGGTCCCGCGGACGCGACCCGTGCGCTGGCCACTCTGCGCGGCGAGGCCGACGAGGCCCCGCTGTCCTTGTACGTGCATGTGCCGTTCTGCGAATCGGTCTGCTACTACTGCGCGTGCAACAAGATCATCACCAAGCACCACGACCGTGCGACGAGCTACCTCGACGCTCTGGAACGGGAGCTGTCACTGGTCGTCGCGCAGCTCGGCACCGGCCGCCCGGTGTCCCAGCTCCACTTCGGCGGTGGATCGCCGACCTTTCTTTCCGACGCGGAGCTGACGCGCGTGATGGCGGCGCTCGGCTCGGCGTTTCGCTGCACGCCGGACTCTGAAATCTCGATCGAGGTCGACCCGCGCACGGTGACGCCTTTGCGCCTGGCCCATCTGCGCGCGCTCGGCTTCAACCGGTTGAGCTTCGGCGTGCAGGATTTCGACGCTGCCGTCCAGAAGGCCGTCCACCGAGAGCAATCCTTCGACAGCGTGCGCATCCTGATGGAGAGCGCCCGCGAGCTGGGCTACACGTCGATCAACGCCGACATCATCTATGGCTTGCCGAAGCAGACGCCCGAGAGCTTCGCCCAAACCGTGGGCCAGATCGGCGCGCTCCGCCCGGATCGCATCGCGCTCTATTCCTATGCGCACCTGCCCGATCGATTCAAGCCGCAGCGCCGCATCGCGCCGGAAGACCTGCCTGTGGCCGGGGACCGCATCGCCATGCTCGCCGGTGCGATCGAGGGATTCCTGGCGCGCGACTACCTCTACATCGGCATGGACCATTTCGCTCTGCCCGGTGATTCCCTCGCGATCGCCAAGCAGGAAGGCAGGCTGCACCGGAACTTCCAGGGCTACAGCACCCAGCCCGACTGCGACCTCGTCGCGCTCGGCGTGTCGGCGATCGGTCGGGTCGGCGGCTGCTACTACCAGAACGCCAAGACGCTCGCCGAGTACGAGGGATCGCTCGCCGCCGGGGTTCTCCCGGTCGTTCGTGGCTACACGCTGGACGACGACGACGACCTGCGGCGCGACGTCATCATGGCGCTGATGTGCCAGGGCCGTGTCGATTTCGACGCCATCGAGAGGGCGCACGCGGTCCGCTTCGGCGAGCGCTTCGAGAGCGAACTCGCACAACTGCGAGATATGGCCCGATCCGCTCTCGTGGAGGTCGACGACCGGTCCATCCGCGTGACCGCCGCCGGCTGGTTTCTCGTCCGTGCCGTGGCCATGGTCTTCGACCGCCATCTGCGTGAAGCACAGGAGCGGCACCGGTTCTCGCGCATCATCTGACCAAGGCAGGCGGGGGGTCGTCGACGACAAAAGCCGCCGCTCGGCCGCGGCGCCCGCCCATCATGAAGCCCCGGGGGAGTGACGCTGCTGACGACGTGCGCCTGTAAGCCACGTCGCGCTTGAATCGGCGGTGCTGCCTGCCAAGTTGGAAGATCACGCGCGGCCAGCGGAAACGCAGCATTGCGGAGGTGCAAGGCTCGATTTTTCCAATCCTTCTGCTGGCCGGTAGCTCTCGGTAAACATCTGCTCGGTTGGTTGGGGGCCTTATGGCGGGAGAAATCCGCGACCGGCCGCAAACCCCGCCAATAGTGATGCAGGAACGGGCGCCGTCTCCGCCGCCTGACCGGCCGCCTGCGGTTGCGTGGAGGCCCTTTACTCCATTTCGGCGCGATCCGCACCCCCTGGCCAGGGGTTGCGGCGGGCCCCGAATCGTATTGGAATACCCCTCCTCGAATGACAACGGAGGCGGATATGTCGCGCACAGGGTTCACGGATGCATTTCGTCGGCTTGCACGGGCCGGCCTCGCCGCGGCGGCGACAGCTGCCCTCCTCGTTGCCTGCGGAGGCGACAACTCGACGCCCGCAGCCGCCGGGCCGGCACCGGCCGGAACCGGAACCACCGGCAGCGCCTACCTCGGCCCGATCGTCGGTGCGACTGCAAGCATGTTCAACGTCGGTCCTGACGGCACCAACAACGGCGCGGCCGTCGAGACGGTCACGACGACTGCAACCGGCTTTGCCTTCAACGCGACCATCACCGGCCCGACGCGCATCTGCGTCGACGGTGGCACGTACCTCGACGAAGCCACGAACGCGACGCAGACGAACACCGTCACGCTCTGCGCACTGGTCGGCGGCCCGACGAGCGATGTGACGATCACGCCCATGAGCGGCTTCGTCGACGAGATCGTCAAGGCGCAGCTGAAGCTCCTGGCAGCCCCGACGGCGGCCGACTTCACCGCGGCCCTGGCTTCCGCCAACGACCTAATGAAGTCGGTGTACGCCGTCGCCACGACCGTCGACGGCATCAAGCCGTCGTTCGACAAGGCCGACGCCACCGCCCATCCCGACGCCTACAAGGTCGGCGCCATCCTCGGCGCCTATTCGCAGCTCATTTCCGACTACGTCGCGCGTTGCGGCGGTGATCGGCACGAAGTTCTCAAGGCCTTGCTGAAGGACATCGGCGACAAGATCTTCGACGGCAAGACGATCGACGCCGCCGGCACACTCCTGACAGTGCAATACACGTGCACCGGTGCGCTCGCCAACCTGCCGATCGGCGCTGGCACGGCCGACGTCGTGACCGCGCTCGGGGAATTCGCCGGCACCGAAAACGGCATGGCAATGGAAATCACCGAGAACCGCGCGGTCCTCGACACCGTCAAGGCCAACATCGTCGGCGGCGCCGCTGCGCCTGCGGCCATCAAGACCTTGCCGAGCCAGGGCCTGATCGCCATCGACACGCAGAAGAACATCGGCTACGTGCCCATCTACACGAAGGACGGTACCGGCAACGGGCAGATCGCGGTGGTCAACCTCGATGTTGCCGCGGTGAACCCCATCGTCACGCTGATCTCGCTGCCCGGCACGACGACCGCGATCGCGTCGAACTTCTTCGCCGACAACGGGCGCGTCTATGTGCTGGCGGCCCAGGGCAGCTCGCTCTTCGTGCACGTCATCAAGTCGTCCGACAACACGGTCGAATTCTCGATCCCAGCCACAGGACTCTCCTTCAGCGGCCAGTTCGGCGGCGTCATCGTTGACGGCAAGCGCAACCACGTGATCATCGCCGGCACGACGTCGATCGGCCTGCTCGACATCTCGACGGCCACACCGACCTGGGATGCGACGTCGGTCATCAATGTCGGGGGTACCGATTCGCTCTCGCTCAATTCGGAATCCGGCGTCATCTTCATCTCGTCCGATGGCACCATGAAGACTGTCGACTCGACCGTGACGCCGATGACGCAACGTGGCTACGCGGCCAGCTTGGGTACCACCGACGGCGTCGCCTTCGACTCGCTCACCGGTCTGATGATCGTCACCCCGGAGTTCCAGGATCTGGCCTACGTGATCAACATGAACGAACTGCCGGCCACCGGAACCGGCCCCGCGCCCACCTTCTCGGTGCCCGGGATCGGCACGTCGGCACCTGTCGGCGAAGGCCCAGGCGGCCAGGTGGCGGTCAACGTGCTAACGCACCAAGGGCTGGTTGCCGACGAGTTCGGCCACAACCTGCGCCTGGTGCAGATGCCGACGGCGGCCATCACCGGCGCACCGACGGCGGCTAACGCGTTCACGGTCGCCGCGACGGTGCTCCCGAAGCCGATGATCAACGGCACGGCGACGCAGCTCGGCATGCGCGGTGACCCGAATTCGGTGACCATCGACCCGGCGCGCAACTACGGCTACGTCCTGGCCGACACCCAGGCCAGCTATCACGGCTTCAACGTCGACTACCCGTTGTTCCTGATTCGGGTCGACCTGACAGGTGCGGTGGTCGGTACGCCTTGGGCGCCGAGCATGCAGGCGATCCGGATGCCTTGATCCGACGCGCACGTAGGCGGTCTTCGCGGACCGCCGATATGTGATCGGAAGCCGGCGCTCGCGCCGGCTTCTTTTTTGGCGGCACCGGCGACCACCCCGGCGCGCCGCCGGGTACAGCGCTTGATCGATCCGCCGCACGAGTGGGCGCTGCTATGCTCGGCGCAGATCAGGAATGAGCGCAACGAGAGGAAGCCAGCATGGAAGGTCAAACGCTTGCCGATCAGGTCAGCGAGCTGCAGGGCAGCCTGCTGGCGATGGAGTGCTTCATGAATTCGCTCGCGGAAGCGTTGACGCCGGACGCCCGCGTCGTCGTGCAGGCGTTCTATGCCAGCGAATCGGCGGCTTTTCGGACGGCGCTCATGAATTCGACCGCCCCGGAAGCGACGATCACCGCCTTCGAGCGCGACGTGCAGCGCGCGGTGATCCTACTCGGCGAGCCGGACAGCGAATTCGCCGAAGGCTCCTGACCCGGGTCGCGGACGCGAAGCGCCGTCAACCGATGCAAGTGCGGTTCTTGCCGGTCCGCTTCGCCTCGTAAAGCGCCTGGTCGGCCCGCTCGAGCGATGCTTCTATCGGCTCGGTCGTCCGATAGTCGGTGACGCCGGCGGAAAAGGTCACGAAGACCTGCTTTTCCTTGTGCATGAAGAGTCCGCCCGTCAGCGATCGCTGCAGCCGGGTGAGGATCTGCTCGCCATCGGCAACGGGTGTTTCGGGCAGGAGCACGACGAACTCCTCGCCGCCATAACGGGCGACATGGTCCATCGGCCGCAGCGTCTTGCTCACCACCGCGGCAAGAGTCTTGAGGGCCTCGTCGCCGGCGCTGTGGCCGAGTTCGTCGTTCAGGCGCTTGAAGTTATCGATGTCCAGGAGGCCGATCGACAGCGGCCCGCCGCCGCGCTCGAGCCGCGCGCGCTCGATCTCGAACGCGTGCATCAGCCCGCGACGGTTGGCGATCTGCGTCAGCTGATCGGTCGAGACTTCGTCCGACAGACGTCGCATCTCGTCTTCCAGCTGCGTGACCCGCTGCGTGAGGCCGGTCGCCTTGCTGTGTTCTTCCTGCAGCCGTTCCTGGGTCTGCTGCACGATCGACTGGACGGCGCGGCTTTCCGCCACCATCTCTCGAACGACGCCGGTCAAGCTCTCAAGCGAGTCGGACTCCTCGATCACCGCCGCGTAACGGCCGACACTCTCGTGGAACCGCCCCGTGTTGGCGCCGAGCTCGCCCAGTTCGAACAGCATCTGGTTCATCAGCGTCTTCAAGGCTTCGCGAGCCTTCTCACGCTCGCCGCGCACTTCGGAATGACGCTTTCTCGCATGATGCAGCATATCGCTCACCTGGCGTACGCCACGCGAAGTCAGCCCTTCTTCGATCTTCAGCCGCATCGCGTCGCATTGGCCCTTGACCCAGCTGTCGTTCTCGGCGAGGTCGGTCAGACTTTCGGTCAGCTCGTGGCAGAGCTTGCCCAGCTGGTCGAACAGATGATGGCGATGCTGGAGCACGCGTTCGGCGCGGGCGCAGACGCCCTCCAATTCATCGGCCAGCGGCCCGCTCGCTCCTTCGTCGGTGATCTGCGCGGTGAGCCGATCCAGCTCGTCGGCCAGCTCGTGGTCCAGATCGGCGTGCTTCGGCAGTCCCTGGCGCACGGTATTGGCCAGCGTCTGGGCGACGCGACTCCACGCCTGCATCCCGGCGCCCGACTCTGGCAACAGCGCGTCGGGTGCCGAGACCGGCGCGTCGCGCAATGTTTCGGCAAGCGTCGCGGCCTCGGTCGGTGGCGCCGCGGCGTATTCGATGGCTGCAGGGACGCTCTCGGGAAGGCTCGGCATGTCGGGCGCATCGATATCCGACCCGGCCGTATCGCCTTCCCAGCTGTTAACGAGTTGGGCGAGGCGATGCTGCAGTCGACGCGAGTCGGCGCGACTGCCATTGATGACCCGCGCCACGCCTTCCTTGCGGCGCGCCGGCGTCCAGTTGCGACCGCCGCGCTCGATGCCGCGGACGATCCGCTCGAGGAGCTGGGCCAGGGCTTCCGACGACGCCGCGCTGGCGTGGTCGAGGATCTGCTCGGCCTGGTCGTATCGAGCCAACGACAGGGCCTGGCCGAGCTCGATGGCGGCGCCCGGGGCATCGTCGAAGGCGCGGAGCGCGAGCCGCTCGACGAGCTTTTGCGCGCGCGCCGGCAGACCGGCGGCAGCCGAGTCCCCCGCTTCGTGGCGATAGGCGCGCTCGTAGTTCTCCGGAGTCGGCTCGAGCCGCTCGACGGCGAGCCGGCGCAGGGCGGCCTTGGCGAGCTGCGCGGCCGAGATCTCGGCCACGGCGCTCTTGGCAAGGGGCGAGGGACGCGTCATCTCCATCGTGGGTCCGATCAAACGAACGGCTGGGCGCGAGGGCCGCGCGGCTTCTTGCGTGCCGGCTCGAGCACGTCGACGTCTCTGGCATTCGCAATCCACGGCGCCTTCTTCGGCAGCACCGTCTGCTGCAGCCACTTCTCGATGTCTTCGGGCGGCTGTGGTTTGCTGAACAGGAATCCCTGCATGATGCCGCAGCCCAGCCGATGCAGGACCTCCATCTGGCGGAGGTTTTCCACGCCTTCGGCGACCACGCGCAGGCCGAGCGATCGCGCCAGCGCGATGATCGCGGTGACCACCGCCGAGCTCTGCGGCGTCATTCCCAGGTCGCGCACGAAGCTGCGGTCGATCTTCAACTCGCTGATTGGCAGCGTGGTCAGGTAGGCGAGCGACGAGTAGCCGGTACCGAAATCGTCGATCGAGATCTCGACGCCGATCTCGTTGAGCCTGTGCAACGCCGGAATCACGTTCTGCAAGTCCTTCATCAGGCCGGTCTCGGTGATCTCCAGCTCGATCGCGTGGTGCGGCACGCCGTAGGTCGTGACGGCGTTGTGGATGTACTCGACGAGATCGGTGCGCTCGAACATCCGGTTCGGCAAATTGACGGCGATCGAGTCGACGAAGCCGAAGCTGTCCTGCCACAGGCGGGCCTGGCGCGCCGCCTCGCGGATTGCCCATTCGGACAACGGCGTGATCAGGCCGGTTTCCTCGGCCAGCGGAATGAAGTCTCCCGGCGGCACCAGGACGCCCTGGCGACGCCAGCGCATCAGCGCCTCGGCGCCGACCATGCGCGCGCCCCGGACGTCGATCTTCGGCTGATAGTGCAGGACCAGCTCGTCGCGTTCGATCGCCTTGTGCAAGGCGCTTTCGAGCTCGAGCTTCTCGCGGCCGGTGCCGGCCAGGTTGGGCCGATAGAGGGAGGCTGAATTGCGCCCGGCAGACTTCACCGAATACATGGCGACGTCGGAATTGCGAAGCAGGTCGGCGACCGTCGTGCCATCCCTCGGGAAGAGGGCGATGCCGACGCTGGCGGTGACGAAGCATTCCTGCATCCCGACCATGATCGGCTGGCGCATCTGATCGAGGATGCGGCCGGCGACGCGCTCCGCGTCGGCTTCGTCGGCGACTTCAGGGAGCAATGCCACGAACTCGTCGCCACCGAGCCTCCCGACGGCCTCGAGCGTGCGGTGCGAACGCACGCCAACGGTCTCGAGCGAGCTCTCGAGCACCTGATCGGAGTGGCGTACGCACGAGCGCAGGCGCCGCGACACCTCCATCAGCAACTCGTCGCCGGCGCCGTGTCCCAGCGTGTCGTTGATGACCTTGAAGCGGTCGAGGTCGATGAGCAGGAGCGCGACCTGGTGGTTCAGACGACGTCCGTGCTCGAGCGCACGCTCGGCCCGCCAGATCAGCTGGCGGCGATTCGGAAGACCGGTCAGCGTGTCAAAGTTGGCAAGGTGCCGGATGCGGTCCTCGGCAAGTCGCCGGTCGGTCACGTCCTGGACGATGCCGGTGTAGCCAGTCAGGTTGCCGTGCTCGTTGAACTCGGGCTCCGCTTCGAGATGCACGATGCGCTGGCGGCCGTCCGCCAGCCGCGCGTGGACGTCGGTCGCCAACACCGTGCTTCGCTCCATCGCGTTGTGCGTCATCTCGAGGAAGGCCTTGCGCTCCTCCTCGGGAACCATGCGCAGGAGGGCGCGAAAACTGAGAACGCTGCCTGGCCCCAGCCCGAAGACACGCAGGCCCTCGACGGAGAAGATCGGGCCGCCGTTGCCTCGGCGCCAGTCGAAGCTGCCCATCCGGGCGAGATCCTGAGCGCGGGCGAGACGTGACTTGCTCCGCTCGAGCTCGACCCGCGTGCGCGACGCCCGCAGCAGGTAGCGCAGGCGCCCGGCCAGCAGGCTCCACTGCGTCGACTTGACGAAAAAGTCGGTGGCCCCGACCTCGTAAGCCCGGGCGATCGAGACGTCGTCGTCCAGGCCGGTCAGCATCAGGACCGGCAAAGACTCGAAGCCGGGAATGCCGCGCAGTTCGCGGCAAGTCTCGAAGCCGTCGAGGCCAGGCATCACGGCGTCGAGGACGACGATGTCGGGCAACCAGTCGGCCAGCATCCGGATCGCCGCCTCGCCGCTCGCCACTTCGGTGACAGCGAAACCCTGGTCCTTGAGCGCGACCGAGGTCAGAAGCAGGTTGACCTCGTCGTCGTCGACGAGGAGGACCTTGGGCCGTTCGGGAAGGTCGTCGGCGAACGACGCGGTCCGCGTGGTCATGACGGGGCGCCCAGATGGGGCTTCAGCGCTCGCAGCACGAGCTCCAGTTCATGGTCCATGCAATCGAGGCGGGGCGCCACCTCGGCAAACGCCTCCTGTCGAATCGAGTTCTCGATTTCGGCACAAAGTCGCGATAACTGCAGGGCGCCAATGCTGGCAGACGACGATTTCAGCGTGTGCGCGATCTGCCGAAGTGCCAGCATGTCGCCGCGTCGCGCGGCGTCGTGCCATTGGGGCCGGAACTTGGCGACCGAGGATTCGAACGCCTCGAGAACGCGGCCAACGAGCCGACTCTCGCCGGTCGGGTCGAGGTCGCGAAGACGCTGCAAGGCCTCTTCATCGAGCGGCTGCGGCAGCTCGTCGCTCACCGCGGTGCCCCGCGTCGGCAAGGGCGACAAGTCGACGGCGCACGCCGCGCTTCGCAGGCCATTTCGTCGTCCATAGGGGAGAGCAGCGACATGTTCTTTTGGATTCCACTCGAGCATCGGACGCGGATGCCCCGCGGCCGCCGCCACCGTTATTTTCGGCCTCCCGGCCGGCGACTTGAATCGGGTCTGATGGCGGCCCGCCACGACGTGCTCCCTACAATCGATGCCATGCACGGTCTCGCCCCGGCCGACGTCGCCATGCCGCCTGCCCGGCGCCCGGCCCGGCCTTCCATCGCGCCGCGGACAGGGTGACGACGACGGCCATCGGCTGGTTCATCGCGTTGGCGATCGGCGTCGCCGCGCTGCTCGGCGCCCTGATCACCGGCCTGGTCCTGGTTCGCCAGCAGCGGCTGGCGAACGCCCTGGCCGATTCGCGGCATCGGATCGGCGTCCTGCACGCCCTCCTCGGCCCCGGGCGATGGCAGACCAACCGCGAGCACCGTCTCGTCGACCCGCTTGGCGGCGGCGCGGGCACCGAACCGGCGTTGTTCTGGCAGCAGTTCCAGGGCGATGACGCGGCGCGCATCCGTCGGCAAATGGTCGATGCCGAGCCGCTCGACGACCTCGAGGTATCGCCGGCGGATGGCGACGAGGGCGCCCGTCGTATCGTGCTGCGCGCTCGACCCGTCTTCGACAGCGCCGGCACATTTGCCGGCTACGCCGGCGTCGTCCGTGACGCCACGGCGCCGGAGGCAGCGACGGCCGGTACGGCCGGCGCCGTCGTCGCGGCGCCGGTGGCAATGGCACCCGTCGTCCAGCCTGTCGACAGTGAACGCGACAACGAGCACGAGTCGTTCAGCTACATCGTGTCTCACGACCTGCGGGCGCCGATCCGAGTCGTCGAAGGCTTCACGAAGATCGTCAAGGAAGACTACGGCCGGGTCATCGACCGGGTGGGGCACGATCACCTCGACCGCATTCTCGGTGCGGCGGCGCGCATGAACAGCATGATCGACGCCCTGCTCGGACTTTCGCGCCTGTCGTCGCAGCCGGTCGCTCGCATCCCGGTCGATCTCTCGCAGCTCGCCGGCTGGGTCGTCGACGATCTTCGCCGCCAGGCCCCGGAGCGCAGCGTCGCCTGCGAGGTGGAGGCGGGCCTGCTCGTCCTCGGCGATCCGACACTCCTGCGCATGGTGCTGGAGAACCTGCTCGGCAACGCCTGGAAGTACACCGCCAATGTGGCCGCCCCAGTTGTCGCGTTCACCCGACACGAAGACGACCCGGCCGCCTTCACCGTGCGCGACAACGGCGCCGGCTTCGACATGCGCTTCGCCGACCGCCTGTTCGGCGTCTTCCAGCGCCTGCACAGCGCCAGCGAGTTCCCCGGCACCGGTGTCGGCCTCGCCTCGGTGCGACGGATCGTGCGCCGTCATGGCGGCGAGATCTGGGCCGACTCCGAGCCCGATCGCGGCGCCCGCTTCCACTTCTCGCTGCCGCAAGTCGGGCGCTGAGGAAAAGCCTGCTGTCAGGCCGGCGGGGCGAGCCGTTCGACGGCTTCAAGGAGCAGCTCGGCCTGCGCGCGCGGCGATCGCTTTTCCTCTGCAGCGAGGTGCAGGACGCGCTCGACGGCGGCGTGTCGAGACAGCGAGAAGCGGTGCATGAAGATGCCCGCGGCCATGGCCACCACCGGGTCCAAGGCATCACCCGCCTCGACGCGCGGCGCCTCGAGCGGAGTCGACGGCGCGGCGGCCGCCCGGGTGGCGATGTCGGCGAAGGCGGCCTCGACAACCGGCACGATCTGGCGGATGTCGAGCGGCTTGACCAGGTAGGCCACGGCACCGAGCGCCTTCACCTTGGCCACCGTGTCGTCGTCGGAGAAGGCGGAGAGAAACATGAATGGCACGTGGCACTGCGTGCGCAGGTACTCGGCGACATCGAAGCCGCTCTTGCCCTCCATGCGGATGTCGAGCAGGGCCAAGTCGGGCCGCTGCTCGCGGGCGAGCAGGATCGCGTCGTCGCCGTTGCCGGCGTCGAGCACCCGGTAGCCGGCCAGCGCCAAGCCGTCGCTGAGCGTGGCCAGGACCAGGCGGTTGTCGTCGACGACCAGGATCGTTCCCTTGTTCACGCACTCGCTCCAAGTCGGCCGGTGCCGCCGCCCGTGCCGGATTCTGGGGCCGGCGCCGGGATCCGGGCGATGCCCGGCGGCACGAGCGCGACAACGGCGACGACGTGGCCTGCGCGCTGCTCGATCCGCAGGCTGGCGCCGCGCCTCGGCAGCAGAGCCCGCACCAGGCCGAGGCCGGAAACCCCGCTCGGGATGCGGGCGAGGCTGAAGTTCGACGGCAGCCGCGCCGTGTTCGAGATCGTGAACCGGACGCCGTCGCTGTCGCCGTCGAGCACGCAGACGATCGCCTCGGCGGCGGCCTCCGGCGGCGTGTGCTTCACCGCATTGGTCATCAACTCGTTGAAGGTGAGCGCGATCGGGATCGCCTCCGCCTCGGGCAGACTCCATGCGGTGGCCTCGGCGCCGACGACGCTGCAGCGGATGGGGCGGCCGAACGTGCGTTGCACCGAGCCGGTGATCGCCTCGATCACGCCGACGATGCCGAGCGGGCCGCTGGCGCCCACCTGCAGGCCGTACACGTGCGCAATGGCCTGCACCTGGCCGACGACCTCGTCGATGGCCGTCGCCACTTCCGGCTTGCGTTGCGCGATCTGCTGCAGCAGCCCGGCGACGCCCTGCAGGTTGTTCTTGATGCGGTGGTGCACTTCCTTCACCAGCATCTCGCGCTGCGCGATGGCCGCGGCGAAGCGCGCCTCCTGCGCGGCGCGCTGCTCGGTGACGTCGGTCGCGACGAGGAGCAGCTGATCGGGCGGCTCGCCGGGCGCGGCGGCCAGCGGCAGGTAGCGCGCATCCCAGACCTGCGCCTCGCCATGGGCGAGGAAACGGTATTCGCGCACCGTCACGTCGCTCGTCGCCAGCGCCTGCGCCATGTCCTCGCGGCGCATTGCGGCGACGTCGGGCGCGAAGATCTGTTCCGGAGT
>JBBRFB010000082.1:0-15375 GCA_038225015.1 Burkholderiales bacterium | reverse complement strand
CCGGCCCGAGGGCGGTGGGGCGCGGACGCGCGCCGGCGGGATGCGAAAGCGAAAGGTCGATCCGACACCCGCTTCGCTTGCGATGTCGAGCTCGCCGCCATGGCGCTCGACGACGTGCTTGACGATGGCCAGCCCGAGGCCCGTACCCCCGGTCTCGCGCGAGCGCCCGCTGTCGACCCGGTAGAAGCGCTCGGTGAGCCGCGGCAGATGCTCGCGGGCGATGCCGCGCCCGCTGTCGGCGACAGTGACCTCGCCGCCGCCGTTGTCGAGTTGCCGCCAGCCGATCTCGATGCGGCCGCCGTCCGGCGTGTAGCGCACGGCGTTGTTGACCAGGTTGGCGATCGCGCTGCGAAGCTCGGCCTCGGTGCCGGCGAGCTCGGCGTCGCCGGCTGCGGCGAACGCGATCGCATGACGGCCGGCCGACAATGCCTGCGCTTCCGCTTCGACCAGCGCGAAAAGCCCCGCCACCCGGACCCAGCGGTCGGCCGGCGGCCGCGGGCTGCCCTCGAGCTGGGCCAGCGTCAGCAGGTCGGACACCAGCGCCGCCATCCGGTCGGCCTGCTGACTCATCAGCGCCAGCACCCGCTTGCGCTCGGTCTCGTCGAGCGAGAGCGTGCGCATCGTCTCGAGGAAGCCCGACAGGACCGAGAGCGGTGTGCGGATCTCATGCGAGACATTGGCGACGAAGTCGCGCCGCATCGCGTCGGAGCGCTCGCGCTCGGTCAGGTCCTCGGAGAGCACCAGCTTCGAATCGTCGCCGTAGCGCCGCGCCAGCACCGACAGCGCGCCACGTCCGCGCGGCGCCGGCACCGCGACTGGTCGGTCGAACGCCTGCGCCTGCAGGTAGGCGACGAACTCGGGCGCGCGGATCAGGTTCGTCACGTGCTGCCGGCGATCGCGGTCGGGGTCGAGGCCGAAGTGATCGGCGGCCCTGGCGTTGCACCACTCGATCCGGTCTTCGCCGTCGAGCAGGAGGACGCCGTTCGGCGAGGCCTCCATCGCCAGCACGAACTGGGCGAGCCGCGTCCGCTCGGCGCCGGCGTGGCGCTCGAGCTGGCGCAGGGCCCGCTCGATGCGGTAGGCGAGCTCGCCCCAGAAGCCGGCGTCGCGCGGCGCCGAGTCGCCCATGTCGCCGCGCAGCCAGGCCATGAGTCGCCAGCCGCGCAGGGCGTCGCGGCCGAGGATGGCCGCAAGCGCCAGCACCGCCCCGGCCAGAGCGCCCACCGTGGCCGCTGTCTCCCCCACCGCGGCCAGGGCGAGAAAGGCACCGAAGCCGGCGGCGGCCAGGACGAAGGCCAGGCGAGGGACGAGCCAGCTCATCGCCGCGCGCGTCGCCGCTCAAGCGACCGGAACGGAAGCGGCCTGGGTGAGCCGGTAGCCGGCGCCGCGGACGGTCTCGACCATGCGCTGGCAGCCGACCTGCGAGAGCGCCTCGCGCAGACGCTTGACGTGCACGTCGACCGTGCGCTCCTCGATGAACACGTGGTCGCCCCAGACGCGATCGAGCAGTTGCGAGCGGCTGTGTACGCGCTCGGGGTGGGTCATCAGGAAGTGGAGCAGGCGGAACTCGGTGGCGCCGACCCTGACCTCACGGCCATTGCCCGAGACGCGTCGCGTCGCCGGATTGATCGACATCGGGCCGACGTCGACCACCGAATCGAGTGTCTCCGGCGCCCGGCGCCGCAGCACGGCGCGGATGCGGGCGAGGAGCTCAATGGTCGAGAACGGCTTGGTCAGGTAGTCGTCGGCGCCGGCGTCGAGCCCGAGCACCTTGTCGACTTCCTCGCCGCGCGCCGTCAGCATGATGATGGGCAGCTCACGCGTGCGGGCGGCGCCGCGCCAGGCGCGGGCCAGGGTCAGGCCGCTCTGGTCGGGCAGCATCCAGTCGAGGACGACGAGATCGGGAAGCACGGCGTCGATCGCCGCCTGCGCCTCGGCGCCGTCGGCGGCGAGCGTGACTTCGAAGCCGGCATGACGCAGATTGATGCCGATCAGATCGGCGATCGCGCCTTCGTCCTCGACGACCAGGACCATGCTCATCGGCAGTTGCTCGCGCTTGGCATCCCGGGGCCCGTCAACGGACCATGTCCTCGACGGTGCCGACGGAGTTGTGCCGCACGTCGGTGCCCTTGACGATGTAGATGATCTGCTCGGCGAGGTTCTTCGCGTGGTCGCCGACCCGCTCGATCGCCTTGGCGACGAAGATGAGGTCGATGCTCGAGGAGATCGTGCGCGCGTCCTCCATCATGAAGGTGATCAGCTTGCGCACCAGGCCCTCGAACTCCCGGTCGATGAGATCGTCCTTGCGCAGCACCTCGACCGCGCGCTCGACGTCGAGCCGGGCAAAGGCATCGAGCGCCTTGCGCAGCTGGCCGACGGCGAGCTCGGACTCATAGGCGAGGTCGGAGACCGGCAGACGCATCCGGCTCGAGACGCCGGAATTGACCAGCCGCTGCACCGTGCGGGCGATGCGCGCCGCCTCGTCTCCCACACGCTCCAGATTCGCAATGGTCTTCGAGATGGCGATCAGGAGGCGAAGGTCGCGTGCCGTCGGCTGCCGGCGGGCGATGATCGTCGACAGGTCGCGATCGATCTCGACCTCGGTGGCGTTGACCCGCTCCTCCATCGCCAGCACGTCGGACGCGAGCTCCGGGCTGAAGTCGGTCAACGCCTGGACCGCGCGCGCGACTTGCGACTCGACCATGCCGCCCATCTCGAGCACGCGGGTCGAGATGCCGGACAGCTCGGCGTCGAACTGGGTCGAGAGATGGCGATCAGTCATCCGAATCTCCCGGTAATGTAGTCCTCGGTCGCCCGCTGCGTCGGCCGCATGAAGACGTCGTTGGTGGGGCCGAACTCGATCAGGTCGCCCAGGTACATGTAGGCGGTGTAGTCGGAGGTCCGGGCCGCCTGCTGCATGTTGTGGGTGACGATGACGACCGTGTAGTCGCTCTTCAGCTCGTGGATGAGCTCCTCGATCTTGCCCGTCGAGATGGGGTCGAGCGCCGAGCATGGTTCGTCGAGAAGGAGCACCTCCGGCTTGATCGCGATGCCACGGGCGATGCACAGCCGCTGCTGCTGGCCGCCGGAGAGTCCGGCGCCGCTTTGCCCGAGCTTGTCCTTGACCTCCGTCCACAGCGCCGCCTTCTTCAGCGCCCATTCCACCCGATCGTCCATCTCGATCCGCGGCAGCGACTCGAACAGCTTCACGCCGAAGGCAACGTTGTCGTAGATCGACATCGGAAATGGCGTCGGCTTCTGGAACACCATGCCGACCTTGGCCCGGATCAGCGAGACGTCCTCGCGCGAGCTGAGGATGTCCTCGCCGTCGAGCAGGATCTGCCCCTCGGCGCGCTGCTCTGGATAGAGCTCGAACATGCGGTTGAAGGTGCGCAGCAGGGTCGACTTGCCGCAGCCCGACGGACCGATGAAGGCCGTCACTCGCTTCTCCGGAATGTCGAGGGCGATGTTCTTCAGGGCCAGGAAGCTGCCGTAGTAGAAATTGAGGTGGCGGACCGAGAGCTTCGGCTTCTCCGCGGCGACGCCGACGGCGGCCGGCTTCAGAACAGGCATGTCCACTCGAGGCGCTCCTGGGGTCATTTCACTGTCCGCGCGAAGACGCGGGCGAGGATGTTGAGAACGAGCACGCCGGCGGTGATGAGGAAGACGCCCGCCCAGGCCAGCTTCTGCCAGCTCTCGTAGGGGCTCAGCGCGAACTTGAAGATCGTCACCGGCAGGCTGGCCATCGGGCGGCTCAGGTCGCTCGACCAAAATTGATTCGAGAGCGCCGTGAAGAGCAACGGCGCCGTCTCGCCGGCGATCCGCGCGATCGCCAGCAGCACACCGGTGATGACGCCGGCGCGCGCCGCCTTCAGCGTGATGGTCATGATCACGCGCCACTTCGGCGTGCCGAGCGCGAAGGCGGCTTCGCGCAGCGAGTTCGGGATGAGGGCCAGCATGTTCTCGGTCGTGCGGATCACCACCGGGATCACGATCAGCGCCAGGGCGAGGACACCGGCCCAGCCGGAGAACGACCTCATCGGCGCAACGACGACGCTGTAGATGAACAGGCCGATCACGATCGAAGGCGCGGCGAGCAGGATGTCGTTGATGAAGCGGGTGACGGCGCCGAGGTGGCTCTTCCGGCCGTATTCGGCGAGGTAGACGCCGGCGAGCACGCCGATCGGCGTGCCGGCGAGGGTCGCGAGCCCGACCATCGTGAGCGAGCCGAAGATGGCGTTGGCGAGGCCGCCGGTCTCCGACTGCGGTGGCGGCGTCATCTCCGTGAACAGCGAGAGCGCCAGGCCGCTGGCGCCGAGCCGGACGGTCTCGATCAGGATCCAGATCAGCCAGAACAGGCCGAACGCCATCGCCGCCAGCGACAGCGTCAGGGCGACGGCATTGACGCGACGACGTCCGGCTGCCTTGCGCAGGCGCTGCGGGCTCGTGCCGGCGCTCACGCCGTCGTTCCCTCGCTGCGCCGAAGCCGGATCAGCAGCAGCTTCGACAGCGCCAGGACGATGAAGGTGATGACAAAGAGCACCAGGCCGAGGTAGATCAGCGAGGCCTGGTGCAAGCCCTCGCCGGCCTCGGCGAACTCGTTGGCCAGCGCCGACGTGATGCTGTTCGCGGCCTCGAACAGCGACGGCGAGTTGAGCTGGTTCTGGTTGCCGATCACGAACGTGACCGCCATCGTCTCGCCGAGGGCGCGGCCGAGGCCCAGCATGATGGCGCCGACGACGCCCGTCTTCGTGTACGGCAGGACGACTTTCGACATCACTTCCCAGGTCGTCGAGCCGAGGCCGTATGCCGATTCCTTGAGCAGCGCCGGCGTCACCTCGAAGACGTCGCGCATGACCGAGGCGATGTACGGGATGACCATGATCGCAAGGATGATCCCGGCCGAGAGCAGGCCGATGCCGACCGGCGGCCCGGAGACGAGTGCCCGCAGGTAGGGTACGTCGCCGAGAAGCGACTGCAGGGGCGCCTGGACGAAGCGCGAGAGGATCGGGCTGAAGACGAGCAGCCCCCACATGCCGTAGACGATCGACGGCACGGCAGCGAGCAGCTCGATCGCCGTGCCGAGTGGCCGCTTCAGCCACGCCGGCGACAACTCGGTGAGGAAGAGGGCGATGCCGAAGCTCACCGGCACGGCGATCACCAGGGCGATGATCGAGGTGACGATCGTGCCGTAGATCATCACCAGGCCGCCGTAGCGGTCCTGCACCGGATCCCATTCGCTGGTCCACAGGAACGGCAGGCCGAACTCGCGCAGTGCCGGCATCGCGCCGACGATCAGCGACAGGATGATGCCCGCGAGGAGGGCCAGTGTCAGCCAGGCCGCGGCCTGGGCGAGACCGGCGAAGGCCATGTCCGCCCACGGGACGGAACGGCGTGCTCTCGGTGGGCGCCCGTGCGGCGCGGTTCGCTCCATGCCCCTCGCTTCGGCGAATGAGTCCGCGGGCAGTGTAGCGGCCATGGTCGTCAGCAGCTTGGGTGCGCGCGGGCCGGACGCGGTCCGGTCACTGCATGGCCACGGCCTTGCCCGACGCGTCCTTCAGATGGTCGGCCCAGAGCTTGTGCACGAGTTGCTTGACCGAGTCCGGCATCGGCACGTAGTCGAGGTCGTCGGCCATCTTGTCGCCGTGGCTGTAGGCCCAGTCGAAGAACTTCAGCGTCGCCGTGGCGCTCGCCGGCTTTTCCTGCGTCTTGTGCATCAGGATGAAGGTGGCGGCGGTGATCGGCCAGGAATCCTTGCCCGGCTGGCCGGTGAGCACCTGGTAGAACGAGTGGTTCCAGTCGGCGTTGGCGGCGGCGGCCTTGAAGCTCGAGTCGTCCGGCGAGACGAAATTGCCGGCCGCGTTCTGCAGCATCGTGTAGGCCATCTTGTTCTGCTTGGCGTACGCGTACTCCACATAGCCGATCGAGTTCGGCAGTCGCTGCACGAAGGCGGAGACGCCCTCGTTGCCCTTGCCACCGGCGCCGGTCGGCCAGTTCACGGCCGTGCCTTCGCCCACCTTGGCTTTCCACTCGGCGTTGACCTTCGACAGGTAGTTGGTGAAGTTGAAACTGGTGCCCGAGCCGTCGGCGCGGCGGACGACGGCGATGGCCGCGTCGGGCAGCGCCAGGCCGGGGTTGAGTGCCGTGACGGCGGCGTCGTTCCACTTCGTGATCTTGCCGAGGTAGATGTCGCCGAGCACCTGCCCGTTCAGGCGCATCTTCCCGGGGGCGACGCCGGCGATGTTGACCACCGGAACGACGCCACCGATGACGGTCGGGAACTGGATCAGGCCGGCCGAGGCGAGGTCGTCGTCCTTCAGCGGCGCGTCGGAAGCGCCGAAGTCGACGGTCTTGGCCTTGATCTGCTTGATCCCGGCGCCGGATCCGACCGACTGGTAGTTGATGCGGACGCCGGTCGCCTTGTTGTAGGCGTCGGCCCACTTGGCGTAGACCGGAGCCGGGAACGAGGCGCCGGCGCCGGTCACGTCCTGGGCGAGGACGGCGGGCGAGGCGACGGCCAGGGCCGCCGGGAGGATGAACAGTGAAACGAGTTTGGTGTGCACGGCTGCATCTCCAGATCGAGAGGGGTGGAGGGATGACGCACTGTATGAACCCCCCGTGACAGGGCTGTGACAGCCAGCGAAAGCCGCCCGACCCCCTCTGCATGGCCTCGGGGCGACCGCTTCGCGACGGTCTCGTGACAGCCCGGCCGCCGTGCGGCCGGTCTGGAGCGGCGGCTCAGGCGGCGCCGATGGCGGCGGCGAGTCGCTCGGCGGAGCGCCGCGCCAGGTCGGCGTCCCTCGCCTCGACCATCACGCGGACGACCGGCTCGGTGCCCGAAGGTCGGATCAGCACCCGTCCGGCCCCACCGAGCTCGCGCTCGACAGCGATGCGGGTCGCCTCGAACCCCTTGTCGGCGCGCCATTCAGCGCCCGACCCGAGCGGCACGTTGAGCAGCGTCTGCGGGAACAGCTCGACCGGCGCCAGGCACTCGGCGAGCGATCGCCCCGAGCGGACCACGGCCTGCAGTGTCATAAGGGCGCTGACGATGCCGTCGCCCGTCGTGTGCTTGTCGAGCGCGAGCAGGTGGCCGGAGCCTTCGCCGCCGAGTGTCCAGCCGCGTGCGAGCAGCTCCTCGAGCACATAGCGATCGCCGACCTTGGCGCGGACGACCTCGAGGCCGAGGTTGCGCAGCGCGATCTCGACGGCGAGGTTGGTCATCAGCGTGCCGACGACGCCGGGCAGCGCGCCGCCCTGCCCGAGCCGGTCGGCCGCGAGCACGTAGAGCAGTTCGTCGCCGTTGTAGAGCCGACCATCGGCATCGACGATCTGCACGCGATCGGCATCGCCGTCGAGGGCAATGCCGAAGTCGGCGCCATGGGCCTTCACCTCAGCGACGAGGGCCTGCGGCGCGGTCGCGCCGAATCCGGCATTGATGTTGAAGCCGTCGGGGGCACAGCCGATCGGGATCACCTCGGCGCCCAGCTCGTGGAAGACGTCGGGTGCGACGTGGTAGGCGGCGCCATGGGCGGCATCGACGACGACCTTGAGGCCCTTCAGCGACAGCTCGCCGCTCACCGTGCTCTTGCAGAACTCGACGTAGCGGCCGCCGGCGTCGTCTAGCCGGCGCGCCTTGCCGAGCGCCTCCGAGCCGACCCACTTCGACGCGCACTCCAGCGCCGCCTCGACCGCCTGCTCCCAGGCGTCGGGCAGCTTCTCGCCGCGGGACGAGAAGAACTTGATGCCGTTGTCCTGGTACGGGTTGTGCGACGCGCTGATGACGACGCCGAGGTCGAGCCGGAGCGCCCGCGTCAGGTAGGCGACGCCGGGTGTCGGCAGCGGCCCCGTCAACACGACGTCGACGCCGGCCGAGGCGAATCCCGCCTCGAGCGCCGACTCGATCATGTAGCCGGAGACCCGTGTGTCCTTGCCGATCAGGACCGTGGGCCGGGCACCGCCCGATTGCAGCACCTGCCCCACCGCATGGCCAAGCCGGAGCATGAAGTCGGGCGTGATCGGGGCGGTGCCGACGCGGCCGCGGATGCCGTCGGTGCCGAAGTAGTGTCTCGTCATGGTCGCTCGGATGCGCCGCGATTATCGGCGCTGGCCGCTTCCCGGACGCGCAGCGCGGCGACCGTCGCCCGCACGTCGTGGACGCGGACGACGCGGGCGCCGCGCTCGACCGCCAGCAGCGTCGCCGCCACGCTCGCGGCGGCCAGGGCGGCGCCTTCGGCCGGGGAGCGCTCGCGACGGGCCGGCTCGAGCCCCGCAAGGCGTGCCAGCGTCGACTTGCGCGACCAGCCGACCAGGAGCGGTCGACCGATGGCGAGCAGCTCGCGCTGGCGGGCCAGCAGTTCCAGGTTGTGCGCGGCGGTCTTGGCGAAGCCGATGCCCGGATCGACGACGATGCGATCGGCGGCGATGCCGGCACCCTGCGCCGCGGCGACGCGCTCGCGAAGGAAGGCGGCCACCTCGGCCACGACGTCGTCGTAGTGCGCCGCGGCGGCCATCGTCGCCGGGTCGCCCCGCATGTGCATGAGGCAGACGCCACAGCTGCCGTGCGCCGCCACGGCATCGAGCGCGCCCGGGGCGCGCAAGGCGCCGATGTCGTTGACGATGTCGGCGCCGAGTTCCAGGGCGGCACGCATGACCTCCGCCTTGGTGGTGTCGACCGAAATCGGGCGGCCGAGACGAAGCGCCTCCTTCAGGACCGGCACGACGCGGGCGAGCTCCGTCTCGGCGTCGATCGCCGCCGCGCCCGGCCGGCTCGATTCGCCGCCGAGGTCGAGGATGTCTGCGCCCTCAGCCAGGAACTGCTCGCAGCGGGCGAGCGCGCGGGCCGGAGTCAGCCCCGGGTCGCCATCGGAAAAGGAGTCGGGGGTGAGGTTGACGATGGCCATCACCCGCGGCCGCGCCAGGTCGATCGCGAACCGCGTGGTCCGCCAGATCATGGGCGAATGAAAAACGGGGCCGCAGCCCCGTCGCAGAACCGGCTCGCCGTCGCCGTCACGCGGCGGCGGGGGCGCTTCCCGGCGTCACCGGCGGCACGCCACCGGACGGCGGCTTCGCCGCGATCGGCGTCCAGTCCTTCGGCATCCGCGCCGGAATACCGGACATGATGTCGTCGATCTGGTCGCTGTCGATCGTCTCGTACTCGAGCAGCGCCTTGGCCATCATGTGGATCTTGTCCTGGTTGTCCTCGATCAGCTTTCGCGCGATGGCGTACTGCTCGTCGATGATGCGGCGGATCTCGAGGTCGACTTTCTGCATCGTCTGCTCGGAGACATTGACCTGCTTCGTGACCGAGCGGCCGAGGAAGACCTCGCCCTCGTTCTCGGCATAGACCATCGGGCCGAGCTCGTCGGTCATGCCGTAGCGAGTGACCATGTCGCGCGCGATCTGGGTCGCCCGCTCGAAGTCGTTGCTGGCACCGGTGGTCATCTGGTGCATGAACACCTCTTCGGCGATGCGGCCGCCGAAGAGCACCGAGATCGTCGAGAGCATGCGGTCCTTGTCGAGGCTGTAGCGGTCGGTCTCGGGCAGCTGCATCGTCACGCCGAGGGCGCGGCCGCGCGGGATGACCGTCACCTTGTGCACCGGGTCGGTCTTCGGCATGAGGCGCGCCACCAGCGCATGCCCGGACTCGTGGTACGCGGTATTGCGCCGCTCTTCCTCGGGCATGATCATGGACTTGCGTTCGGGGCCCATCATGATCTTGTCCTTGGCGCGCTCGAAGTCGACCATCTCGACGACGCGGCCGCTGCGCCGCGCCGCGAAAAGCGCCGCCTCGTTGACCAGGTTGGCGAGATCGGCGCCCGAAAAGCCCGGTGTCCCGCGCGCGAGCAGGTCGGCACGGATGTCCTGGCCGACCGGCACCTTCCTCATGTGCACGTTGAGGATCTGCTCCCGGCCGCGCACGTCGGGCAGGTTGACGTAGACCTGGCGGTCGAAGCGGCCCGGGCGCAGCAGCGCCGGGTCGAGGATGTCGGGCCGGTTGGTCGCCGCCATCACGATGACGCCGAGGTTGGTCTCGAAGCCGTCCATCTCGACCAGCATCTGGTTGAGCGTCTGCTCGCGCTCGTCGTTGCCGCCGCCGAGGCCGGCGCCGCGATGCCGGCCGACGGCGTCGATCTCGTCGACGAAGATGATGCAGGGCGCGCTCTTCTTCGCCTGCTCGAACATGTCGCGCACGCGCGCCGCACCGACGCCGACGAACATCTCGACGAAGTCGGAACCGGAGATGGAAAAGAACGGCACCTTCGCTTCGCCGGCGATCGCCTTGGCGAGCAGCGTCTTGCCGGTACCCGGCGAACCGACCAGGAGCACCCCGCGCGGAATCCGGCCGCCCAGCTTCTGGAACTTCTGCGGGTCCTTCAGGAAGTCGACCAGCTCGCGGACCTCTTCCTTGGCCTCGTCGCATCCGGCGACGTCGGCGAAGGTGGTGGTGTTGTTGGCCTCGTCGAGCATGCGCGCCTTCGACTTGCCGAAGCTGAAGGCGCCGCCCTTGCCGCCGCCCTGCATCTGGCGCATGAAGTACACCCAGACGCCAATCAGGAGCAGGATCGGCCCCCACGAGGCCAGGATGGAGAGGAGGAACGAGGGTTCTTCGCGCGGCTTGACGTCGAACTTGACGCCGTTGTTGATCAGGTCGCCGATCAGGCCGCGGTCGAGGTACGTGGCCGTCGTCCGCAATTCCTTGTCGTCACTGGTCTTGGCCCGGATCTCGGTCGATCCGCCGGCGGCTTCCTGCAGCGTCACGCTGCGAACGCGCTTGGCGCGGACTTCCTCGAGGAAGTCGGAATACCCGATCGTTCCGCTCTGCGGCGCCGCCCGCTCGAATTGCTTGAAGACGGTGAAGAGCACCAAGGCGATCACGAGCCAGACCGCGACCTTCGAGAACCATTGATTGTTCACCGCCACTCCATTTCAGGGGACCGACGCCTCACCCGACCCAGGGCCGAGCCACCGTCACCCACGGCATCTGCGGCCGATTTTAGGTCACGCAACCCCCCGTGCCGCATGAAGGGGAACCGCTCGCTGCCCGCGCCGTGTGGATTTCGACGGTCAAGCCGCCGACTTGAGGCCGATTCCAACCAGAAAGGTCTCCGACGAGCGGGCCCGCGAGGCCTTCGGCTTGACCGGCCTGACGGCGCGAAACCCGGCCTTGAAACGTTCGACGAGCTGGCTGTAGCCGCTGCCGTGGAAGACCTTGCAGACCAGCGCCCCGCCCGGCACCAGGTGGTGGGCCGCGAACTCCAGAGCGAGCTCGACCAGGTCGCTCATCCGCGCCGCATCGGCGGCCGCGATGCCCGACAGGTTCGGCGCCATGTCCGACAGGACGACGTCGACCGGACGGCCGCCAAGCCGGCGTTCCAGCTCGGCGAGGACCGCCGCCTCGCGGAAATCGCCCTGGATGAACTCGACCCCGTCGATCGGCTCGAGCTCGAGCATGTCGAGGGCAACGATGCGGCCGTCGCGGCCGAACTTGCGCACCAGGTACTGGCTCCAGGCGCCGGGTACGGCGCCGAGGTCGACCACGAGCTGGCCCGGCTTCAGCAGATGCAACTGCTCGTCGATCTCCTTCAGCTTGTAGGCGGCGCGGGCCCGATAGCCCTCCTTCTGCGCCAGCTTCACGTACGGGTCCGTGAGGTGATCGTGCAGCCACGCCTTGTTCAGTTTCTTGCTCTTTCCGCGCGCCGTCATCGAACTCCGATAATAGGTCGGTGCCCAGCCTTGTCCTCACCCCCAGCCAACGCAGGCAGAAGCGCGCCGAGGCGCACCCCCTGGACCCCGTCGTCAGCATCGGCAACGACGGCGCGACTCCGGCGGTACGCCGCGAGATCGAGGCCGCGCTCGACGCCCACGGCCTGGTCAAGGTGCGCGTCTTCTCCGACGACCGCGCCGCCCGGGCCGCCCTGTTCGCCGAACTGAGCGAGACGCTCGGCGCGGCTCCCGTGCAGCACATCGGCAAGATTTTCGTGCTGTGGCGGCCGCCCGCCGAGCCGGTGCCGGCCGAGCGCGCCGACCGGATGCCGGGCCCGAAGGTCGTCAAGGTGCTGAAATTCGCCAAGAGCGGCAACCACCGGCCTCAGGTGAAGAAGGTGACGGTCGTGGGCAACATGCGGCTGGCCGCCGGCGGCCAGCTCAAGCGCGCCCGGCGTCGGCCGGCGAGCCTCAAGAAGACGTCGCAGCAGGCCTGAGGCCCCGCGTCAGGCGCCAGGCCAGGACGCCGGCACAGCCGACCTTGAGGATGAAGAAGGCCGAGGCGAGGCCGTGCAGGGCGGCGAACGAGAGCGGCCCCTGGCCAGCGCGCGCGGGCGCCATCAGCGGCTGCAGGCCGTAGTAGCCGAGCAGCACGCAGAGCAGACCGGCGAGCGCCAAAGCGGCGTCGATACGGGCGCAGCGGGCGGTTGCCGGCGGCTCGCGTCGGATTCGGCCGAGGCAGAGCAGCAGAAGGACGGCGCCGGCGACGAGGCCGGCCAGGGCGTCGGCGGCGAAGACGGCGGTAGCGGCCTGCCCCGCCACTTGACGCGGCAGCGCGGCGAACAGCGCCGGCGCGGCGACGAACCCCGAACCGACACCCTGCCCCGCCCACAAGGCGGCCAGCCCTACCGCCGCCCGGTCACGGCCTATCACGCGTAGCGGACGGCGACGATCTCGTAGCTTCTCGGACCCGACGGCGCCTGCACCTCGGCGACCTCGCCGGCCTCCTTGCCGATGAGGGCGCGCGCGATCGGCGAGCTGATGGAGATCAGGCCCTGCTTCAGGTCGGCCTCGTCGTCGCCGACGATCTGGTAGGTAACCTTGGCTCCGCTTTCGTCGTCCTCGAGGTCGACGGTCGAGCCGAACACGACGCGACCTTCGGCGTCGATCGCCGACGGGTCGATGATCTGCGCAGCCGCCAGCTTGCTTTCGATCTCGAGGATGCGGCCCTCGATGAAACCCTGCTTGTCCTTGGCCGCCTCGTACTCGGCGTTCTCGGACAGGTCACCTTGCGCGCGGGCCTCGGAAATGGCCTGGATCACGGCGTGGCGTTCGACGGATTTGAGCCGCGCAAGCTCTTCCCTGAGCTTTTCCGCGCCGCGGCGTGTGAGCGGAATCGTCGCCATGTGTGGATGCCCTCTACAAAAAAACAAAGCCACCGCGGAGTGTTCCGGCGGCGGCGCTGGTTGCGTTGAAGTCTAGTGCAGTTCGGCGTGCAGATCCTGCAAAGACATCACCGTCAGGTCGTCGCCGTACTTGATGCCTTCGACCGCCGCCTCGCAGCCCGCCATGCTGGTGTAGTACGTGACCCGGTGCGCCAGCGCTGCCTGGCGGATATGGCGCGAGTCGGCGATCGCCGTACGCGTCTCGTCGACGGTGGTGAAGACGAGCTGGATCTCGCCCGCCTTCAGCATGTCGACGATGTGCGGCCGTCCGTCCTTGACCTTGTTCACCGCGCGCACCGGCAGGCCCGCCGCAGCGATGGCCGCGGCGGTGCCGCGCGTCGCCACGAGATCGAAGCCGAGTGCATGCAGGTCGCCGGCGACGACCACGGCGCGCGCCTTGTCGCCGTTCTTCACCGTGAGGCAGACAGTGCCGCTCTCGGGCAGACGCGAGCCCGCTCCGAGCTGGCTCTTCAGCATCGCCTCGCCGAAGCTGCGGCCGCAGCCCATCACCTCGCCCGTCGAGCGCATCTCGGGGCCGAGGATCGGGTCGACGCCGGGAAACTTGTTGAAGGGAAAGACCGCCTCCTTGACCGAGAAGTAAGCCGGCACGACCTCGCCGCGCACCGACTTCTGGTCGGCGAGCCTGACGCCGGCCATGCAGCGGGCCGCGATCTTGGCCAGCGGCTGCGCTGTCGCCTTCGACACGAAGGGCACGGTGCGGGAGGCGCGCGGATTCACCTCGAGCACGTAGACGACCGCCGCGTCGCCTTCGCCCTGGATCGCGAACTGGACGTTCATGAGGCCGACGACCTTGAGCGCGCGCGCCATCAGCGCCGTCTGCCGGCGCATCTCGTCCTGCAGTGAAGCCGAGAGCGAGTACGGGGGCAGCGAGCAGGCGGAGTCGCCGGAGTGGATCCCCGCCTGCTCGACGTGCTCCATGATGCCGCCGATCATCACTTCGGTGCCGTCGCTGATGCAGTCGACGTCGACCTCGATGGCGTCGTCGAGGAAGCGGTCGAGCAGCACCGGCGACTTCTCGCTCACCTTGACCGCCTCGCGCATGTAGCGTTCGAGGTCCTTGTCGCCGTGCACGATCTCCATCGCCCGACCGCCGAGCACGTAGCTCGGGCGGACGACGAGCGGGTAGCCGATCTCCTGGGCCAGCAGCAGCGCCTGCTCCTCGGTGCGCGCGGTGCGGTTCGGCGGCTGGCGGAGGCCGAGCTCGTGAAGCAGCTGCTGGAAGCGCTCGCGGTCCTCGGCGATGTCGATCGAGTCCGGCGTCGTGCCGATGATGGGCACGCCCGCCTGCTCGAGCTCGAGCGCGAGCTTGAGCGGCGTCTGACCGCCGTACTGGACGATCACGCCCACCGGCCTTTCCTTGGCGACGATCTCGAGAACGTCCTCGAGCGTCACCGGCTCGAAGTAGAGGCGGTCGGAGGTGTCGTAGTCGGTCGAGACCGTCTCCGGGTTGCAGTTGACCATGATGGTCTCGTAGCCGTCCTCGCGCATGGCGAGGGCCGCGTGCACGCAGCAGTAGTCGAACTCGATGCCTTGGCCGATCCGGTTCGGCCCGCCGCCGAGCACCATGATCTTCTTCCGATCGGACGGGTCGGCCTCGCACTCCTCGTCGTAGGTCGAGTACATGTAGGCGGTCTGGGTGGCGAACTCGGCCGCGCACGTGTCGACGCGCTTGTAGGCGGGCCGCACGCCCAGCCCGTGGCGCCGGTCGCGCAGCGCCGATTCGGTGCTCGCCAGCAGCTTGGCCAGCCGCCGGTCGGAAAAGCCCTTGCCCTTCAGAAAGCGCATCTCCGCGGCCGAAAGGCTCTCGAGATCGCGACCCGACAGCGCCTTCTCCGTGTCGATGATTTCCTCGATCTGGGCCAGGAACCACGGGTCGATCGCGGTCTCCTCGAAGATCTCCCGCGCACTCATGCCGATCCGGAAGGCGTCGGCCACGTAGAGCAGCCGCTCCGGCCCGGCCTCGCCGATCTCCTGGACGATCTCTTCGCGATCGGCGCTGCGTTCGCTGAAGCCGTCGATCCCCGTCTCCAGGCCGCGCAGGGCCTTCTGCAGGCTTTCCTGGAAGGTGCGCCCGATCGCCATCACCTCGCCGACCGACTTCATCTGCGTCGTCAGGCGCGAGTCGGCGGCGGGAAATTTCTCGAACGCGAAGCGCGGGATCTTGGTGACGACGTAGTCGATCGACGGCTCGAAGCTCGCCGGCGTC
>JBBRFB010000081.1:0-15686 GCA_038225015.1 Burkholderiales bacterium | reverse complement strand
TCCGCGTGTCGGTGGGCCCTATCTTCGGGCTTCGTTTCTGTTAACTCTCGCCTCTTCCCCGGTGCCTCCAACACCCTCCCCGGCGACACCCGCTTTTGTGGTCCCCCCCCACCGCTCGCTCGCTCGCTTCGCTTCGCTATTCCAGGATCGCTCCCTCCCCGCTTCGCTCCCCTCCCTCCGGGAGGGAGGGGCGGGCGCCTCTGGCGCCCCCTTTTTGGCGAGTGACAATCGGGCCATGACATTTCAACGTTCCGGCGGGCGTGCGTACGATGCGTTGCGGCCCATTTCCATCACGCGCGGCTTCACGCGCCATGCCGAGGGCTCGGTGCTCGTCGCCTTCGGCGACACGCGGGTGCTCTGCACCGCTTCTGTCGCGGAAATGGTGCCGCCGCACACGCGCGGCAGCGGCGAGGGCTGGCTGACGGCCGAATACGGCATGTTGCCGCGCTCGACGCACACCCGCAGCGACCGCGAGGCGGCTCGCGGCAAGCAGAGCGGGCGCACGCAGGAGATCCAGCGCCTGATCGGCCGGTCGCTGCGCTGCGTGTTCGATCTATCGCGACTCGGAGAGCGCACCATTGCGCTCGATTGCGACGTGCTCCAGGCCGACGGCGGCACGCGCACGGCGGCGATCACCGGCGCCTTCGTCGCCGCGCACGACGCGGTGTCGTGGCTGATCGCCCAGGGGCGGATCGAGCATTCGCCGATCCGGGATTTCGTCGCCGCGGTGTCGGTTGGAATCGTTGCCGCGGCGCCGCTTCTCGACCTGGAATACACCGAGGACTCGACCTGCGAGACCGACATGAACGTCGTCATGACGGGGGCCGGCGGTTTCGTCGAGCTGCAGGGCACGGCAGAAGGGGCGACGTTCTCGCGTCTCGAGATGGATGCCCTTCTTGCCTTGGCCGGCAAGGGCATCGCCGAGCTCGTCGCGGCACAGCGCGACGCACTCGGGCTGGCCCCGGCCTGACGGCGGCCCGCGCGGTGCGCCTGGTTCTCGCGTCGAACAACGCGAAGAAGCTGCGCGAGCTGCAGGCGCTCTTCGGCCCGGCCGGGCTCGAGCTCGTCGCCCAGGGCGCGCTCGGGGTCGCCGAGGTCGACGAGCCCTTCGCCACCTTCGTCGAGAACGCCTTGCAGAAGGCTCGCCATGCGGCGCGCGAGGCCGGCGAAGCGGCGATTGCAGACGACTCGGGGCTGTGCGTCTTCGCGCTCGGCGGCGCGCCCGGCGTCGACTCGGCGCACTACGCCTCCATCGAGCGCCAGGGAGGCGATCGCGAGGCGCACCGGCGCGATCAGGACGCCGCGAACAATGCCTTGCTGCTCCAGCGGCTGCGCGGCCACCCCGACCGTCGTGCCCAGTTCGTCTCGACCCTGGTGGCCATGCGCGCCGCCGACGACCCGCAGCCGCTCGTCGCCGTCGGCCGCTGGGTCGGCGAGATCCTCGAGGCGCCGCGCGGCGACGGCGGCTTCGGCTACGACCCGCTGGTGCTCGTGTCCGCGCTCGGCAAGACCGTGGCCGAGCTCGACCCGGCGACGAAGAACGCGTTCAGCCATCGCGCGATCGCTTGCCGCCGCATGCTGGCGCTGATGCAGGAAGCGTGGCTGGCCGGCTGAGATGACGACGATCGCCTTGGCCAACGACGCGTCGACCGGCCCGAGGCCGTCAGGCACGGTGGCCGAGCGGCTGGCGCGCTTCATGCGGCCGGGCGCGCTCCGGCTCGACGCCTTGCCGCCGCTCTCGCTCTACGTGCACCTGCCGTGGTGCCTGAAGAAGTGCCCCTACTGCGACTTCAACTCGCACGCGCTGCCGTCGCCGCTGGACGAACTCCCGCAGCAGCGCTACCTCGATGCCGTCGTTGCCGACCTGGAGGCGTCGCTGCCCTTCATCTGGGGCCGGCGCGTTCACACCGTCTTCATCGGCGGCGGCACGCCGAGCCTCTTCGAGCCGGCAGCGATCGAGCGGCTGATCGCCGACCTGCGGGCACGGGTGCCGCTCGAGCCTGGCTGCGAAATCACGCTCGAGGCCAACCCCGGCACCTTCGAGCGCGATCGCTTCCGCGCCTTCCGCGCCGCCGGCGTCACACGGCTCTCGATCGGTGTGCAAAGCTTCGATGACGCCCACCTGAAGGTGCTGGGACGCGTCCACGACGCTGGTCAGGCGCGCGCCGCCATCGCCGAGGCGAAGGCCAGCTTCGATACCTTCAACATCGACCTGATGTACGCGCTGCCGGGCCAGTCGCTGGCCGCCTGTCGGGCCGACCTCGCCGCCGCGCTCGCTTTCGAGCCGCCGCACGTTTCGATCTACCACCTGACGATCGAGCCGAACACCGTCTTCGCCAAGTACCCGCCGCCGCTGCCCGACGACGACCTGGCCTACGCCATGCTCGATGCGATCGCCGGAGACACCGCGTCGGCCGGCATGGCGCGCTACGAGGTGTCGGCCTTCGCCCGGCCCGGCCACGCCTGCCGGCACAACCTCAACTACTGGGAGTTCGGCGACTACCTCGGCCTCGGCGCGGGTGCGCACGGCAAGCTGAGCTTCGCGCACCGCATCGTGCGCCAGGTCCGGCTGCGCGAGCCGGTGGGCTACATGGCCGGCGCGTTTGCTGGCCAGGCGGTGGCGAGCGAGAGCGAAGTCGCGCGCGCCGACCTTCCGTTCGAGTTCATCCTCAATGCGCTGCGCCTGCCGGCGGGTTTCGAGATCGCCCGCTTTTGCGAACGCACGGGACTGGCACCGACGGTGCTCGAGCGCCCGCTCGCCGAGGCTGAACGGCGTGGACTCGTCGTTCGCGAGCCGGGTCGGGTGCAGCCGACGGCGCGCGGCTTCGACTTCCTCAACGATCTGCAGCAACTCTTTCTTCCCGACGATTGAGCACTCCCGCACGCCGCTCCCTTCGCGGTGCGCCGGACGCCGCGAACCGCGAGGCGGAATCGACGCTCTTCATTACCTCCGCCGCCGGGCCCCGCTGCTAGACTGACTCGAAGCTACGTTCAATGCACGTGCATCCCAAGCCTCAACCTGCGATCGGTGATCCGCCGGCGCTCAGTCTCGACGGAGCGCTGCAATTGCTGCATCGATCGGGCCAGGCGCTGCCGGACGAACATCCGGTTGGTTCCGACGCCTGGCTGCAGGCTCTCATCGACGGCCTGTGCGAGCTGTCGAGCCGCGACCCCCTGACAGGCCTGGCGAACCGGCGCCACTTCGAGAGCACGCTGGCCGGCGAGGTCGACCGCGTCGCCCGCGCCGGCGAGCCGGCGCTCGTTCTCATGATCGACATCGACCACTTCAAGCGCGTCAACGACGCGCACGGCCACCCGGCCGGCGATCTCGTGCTGAAGGCGGTCGCGGCCTCGCTCGGCGAATGCACTCGGCCGATGGACACCGTCGCACGTTATGGCGGCGAGGAGTTCTCGATGATCCTGCCGAACTGCGCGCCCTCGTTCGGCCAGGCCGTCGCCGAGCGCATCCGCGCCCACGTGCATGCCCGGCCGATCGAGATCGGCCCGGGCCTGAGCGTCTCGGTCACGGTGTCGATCGGCGGTGCCTTCGCGCCGCAGTGGGTCCGCTCGTCGGCGCTCCTCTGGGTCGAGCGTGCCGACCAGCAGCTCTACCGCGCCAAGGCCGAGGGCCGCAACCGCGCCTGCCTCGAGCAGCCGACCGTGTCGTATGTCAGCCCCGAGGAAAAGGGCCTGCTGTTCGGCACCTCGCAATTCCAGGACCTCGAATGACCGGCCGGGCCAAGATCATGGCGGTGACCAGCGGCAAGGGCGGCGTCGGCAAGACGTTCATGTCGGCCAATCTCGCGGCGGCGCTGGTACTGCGCGGCGAGCGAGTCCTCGTGCTCGACGCCGACCTCGGCCTGGCCAATCTCGACGTCGTCCTCAACCTTCATCCCAAGCTCACGCTGCACGAGGTCTTCACCGGCACCGCCAAGCTCGACGAGGCGATCCTGCCGGCGCCGGGCGGCTTCTCTGTGCTGCTGGCCGGCTCCGGGCTGGTCGAGTACTCGCGCCTCACGGCCCAGGTGCGCGAGCAACTGGTCGAGATCATCCAGACGGTGGCGCCGCGCTTCGACCGCATCCTCATCGACACCGGCGCCGGCATCTCCGACGTCGTCCTGCATGCGATATCGCTGGCGGCCGAGGTGCTGGTCGTCGCCACGCCCGAGCCGACGTCGATGACCGATGCCTACGCCACCATCAAGGTACTGGCGATTCAGCAGCAGCGGCGCGCGATCCGGCTGGTGGTGAACCAGGTCAGCGCCACCGGCGAGGGCCGGAACATCCGCAACCAGCTGCAGCTTGTCGTCGACCGCTTCGTCGCACCGCAGCTCGCCGAGCTCGGCGGCGAGCCGCTCGTGCTCGAGTTCGTCGGCGAGATACCGATCGACCCGAGCGTGCGCGAGGCAGTACAGCGGCGAAGCCTCTTGCTCGAGAGCGCCCCCGGCTGCCCGGCGGCGAAGGCTGTGGGCGCCATCGCCGCCCGAATCTCGCCCTGAAGGCCCCCGCGGGCGGTCTTGGTAAGCCGGGCCCGGACGGAGGAGCTACCCCGGCGGCTGCTGATCGCGGTCGAGCAGGACGATGAGGGCACCATTGCCGCCGTCAGCGGCGCGCGCGTGCGTGAAGGCCAGCACGTCGGTGCGCTGGACCAGCCAGCGTTTTACTTTCGCCTTGAGCACCGGCTCGCGCCCCGGCGACCCGAGCCCCTTGCCGTGCACGACCCGAACGCAGCGCAGGCCGGCGCGGGCGGCGGCGCGCAGGAACGCGGCCAGGCGCTCGCGCGCTTCGTCGCTGCGCAGGCCGTGCAGGTCAAGCTGCGCCTGCTGGGCCCAGACGCCGCGGCGCAGCTTGCGAACGACATCGATGCCGATGCCGGCCCGGCGAAAGCTCAGCTCGTCATCGGTGTCGATCAATGCCGCCGGATCGATCGCGTCGGACAGCGATTCGGCCAGCGCCGCGGCTTCGTCGCGCTGGCGCTGGCGTGGCGTCGCATCGGGGCGAGCGCGCGGCAGGGCGTGGGGCACGGGCCTGCGCAACGGCACGACCCGGCCCACCGCATCGGCGAAGGCATCGCGCTCGCGCCGCTCGGCGGCGTCGCGCACCGCCGCCTGCGCTACGTCTTCGCGCGCCGCCTGTTCGCGGGCCCGCAGCGCCCGGCCGATCGCGCCGAGGGTAGACAGCGGGTCGGCCGACGTCGGCGCCGCCGACGGTCGCTCACGCTGACGACGTGAACTCACAGCAGCCCCCTTTCGGCGAACGAGACGACCGCACCGCGGCCGACGACCAGGTGATCGAGCACGCGCACGTCGACCAGCGCCAGGGCGCTCTTCAGCGTCTGCGTCAGGAACTCGTCGGCCCGCGACGGCTCGGCCGCGCCCGACGGGTGGTTGTGGGCGAGGATGACCGCCGCGGCGCCGAGCGCGAGCGCGCGTTTGACGACCTCGCGCGGATACACGCTGGTCTGGGTCAAGGTGCCGCGAAACATCTCCTCGAGCACGAGGAGGCGGCTCTGGGCATCGAGAAAGAGGACCGCGAAGACCTCGTGCTCGCGGCCGGCGAGTTGCAGGCTCAGGTAGTGCCTGACCTTCGCCGGTGAATCGAACACCGGCTCGGCCGAGAGCTCGCCGGCGACCGAGCGGCGCGCCAGCTCGAGCACCGCGGCGACCTCGGCGCGCTTGGCCGGGCCCAGGCCCTTGACCACCTTCAGTTGTTCGGGACCGGCCCGCAGCAGCCCGGCGAGGCCACCGAAGGCGTCGAGCAGGTTCTGCGCCAGTTGCAGCACCGAGACGCCGGGCAGGCCGGTACGCAGGAGCAGGGCGATCAGCTCGGCGTCGGCAAGCGCGGCCGGGCCCAGCGCGAGCAGCTTCTCGCGCGGGCGCGCGGCGGCGGGAATGTCCTTCAGCATGTCTCTGGCAAGCCGGCAGCGGCCCTCGGTCTGCGCTCGTAAAATCGATGCAGTCTAGCCACCCGTCCCGGACCGCTCCTTGAATCGCGTCGCACCCGAATCGTTCCTGACCCTGCACTACCGGCTGAGCGGCGCCGACGGCACGGCGTTCGTCGACACGTTCGGTGCCCAGCCGGCAACGCTGTCGCTCGGCGCCGGCGAGCTCGCGCCGGCGATGGAGGCCCGTCTCGTCGGCCTGGTCGAGGGCAGCGAGGCGTCCTTCGCGCTTGCCGCCGGTGAGGCCTTCGGCCAGCCCAGCGCCGATCTCGTGCGGCGCGTGCGCCGCTCGGCGATCGATGTCGCGGGCGATGGCGACGGTGACTACCAGGTCGGCGACGTCGTCCGTTTCCCGACGCCCGACGGCAGCGCGAGCTTTGCCGGCGTCGTGCGCGAAGTCGACGCCGACGCGCTCCTGCTCGACTTCAACCACCCGCTCGCAGGTCGGCCGTTGACGTTCGACGTCAAGCTGATCGGCATCCTCGAGCCATGACGCCATGAGCCTCGAAGAAGTCGTGCTTGCCGAGCCGCGCGGGTTCTGCGCCGGTGTCGACCGGGCCATCGAGATCGTCGAGCGGGCCCTGGCCCGGTTCGGCGCGCCTATCTACGTGCGCCACGAGATCGTCCACAACACCTATGTCGTGAACGACCTGAAGTCCAAGGGCGCGATCTTCATCGAAGACCTGGCCGAGGTTCCGCCCGGCGCCACCCTCGTCTTCAGCGCCCACGGCGTCTCGCAGGGGGTGCGCCGGGAAGCCGCCGAGCGCGGCTTCAGCGTCTTCGACGCGACCTGCCCGCTGGTGACCAAGGTGCACGTCGAGGTCGCCAAGCTGGCCAGGGAGGGCTACCAGTTCATCATGATCGGCCACAAAGGCCATCCCGAGGTCGAGGGCACGATGGGACAGCTCGCCAGCGGCATTTATCTCGTCGAAGACGTCGCCGACGTCGAGCGTCTCGAGATGCCGCCCGGGCCGCCGATCGCCGTGGTCACGCAGACGACGCTGTCGGTCGACGATGCGGCCGAGATCCTCGCTGCCGTCCAGCGCCGCTACCCGCAGGTTCGCCAGCCGAAGCAGCAGGACATCTGCTACGCGACGCAGAACCGTCAGGACGCCGTGAAGGTCTTGGCGCCCGGCGTCGACGTGCTCGTCGTCGTCGGCAGCCCGACCAGCTCGAACAGCAATCGCCTGCGCGAACTGGCGGAGCGGCTCGGCGCCGATGCCTACATGGTCGATGCGGCTGGCGACCTGAAGGCCGAGTGGTTCGAAGGCCGGCGCCGCGTCGGCGTCACGGCCGGAGCCTCGGCGCCCGAGGTCCTGGTTCAGGAAGTCGTGGATCGGCTGCGCGCGCTCGGCGCCATTTCCGTGCGAACGTTGCCCGGTGCCGCGGAGACCGTCCACTTTCCGCTGCCCAAGGGCCTGGGCGACAAGTCGATGGGGCGGGCGCCGGCCGATCCCTGAGACCCCTGCGGCCGTGGATGCCGCGGGTGAAAGTGGATGGCCTGCACCGAGGGCGCGGCCGCCTTCTTGTCGGCGGCGTGATCGCAACCATCGCAGGCGCAGCCGCTGGCCGCCAGCGAATGCCGGCGCATGAACGCCGAAATGCCGCCCGGCAAGGGCATCTTCAGCAAGGCGGCGGCGGTCGCGCGCCGGGCCGACGCCGGCATCAGCGACCACGCCGCGTAGACGGAGCAGGCGGCGACGACGACGGCGACGATCAGCGATTGCGCGAGCATGTCAGCCTCCGAGCCAGAGCGTCACGCGGTAGGTGACGAATGCCGCCACGTAGGCGAGCGCGAACAGGTAGACCGCCATCACGATCGGGTAGCGCCACGAGTTCGTCTCTCGCTTGACGACGGCGAGGGTCGAGATGCATTGCGGCGCGAATACGTACCAGGCGAGGAGCGAGAACGCGGTCGCCAGCGACCAGCCCTGGGCGATGACGGGCGACAAAGCGTCGGCCACCGAGTCGCTCGCCGCCGACATGGCGTAGACCGTGCCGAGCGCGCCGACGGCCACCTCGCGGGCGGCCAAGCCGGGCACCAGGGCGATCGAGATCTGCCAGTTGAAGCCGATCGGCGCGAACACGTGCTGCAGCAGCTGGCCAAGCATGCCGGCCAGGCTGTACTGGATAGCCGGGCCGGTCGCACCCGGTGGCGGCGCGGGAAAGCTCGACAGGAACCAGAGCACGACCATCAGCGAGAAGATGATGCCGCCGACCCGCTTGAGGAAGATCGTCGCGCGCTCCCACAGGCCGATGGCGAGGTTGCGCAGGCCGGGCATGCGGTAGGGCGGCAGCTCGAGCATCAGCGGCTGGTAGCGGCTGCGCAGCCAGACGCGCTTGAAGACCCAGGCAACGGCCATCGCCGAGACGACGCCGGCGACGTAGAGGATGAAGAGCGTCAGGCCGCGCAGATTGAATGGGCCGACGCTGCGGTTCGGGACGAAGGCGCCGATCAGCAACGCGTACACGGGCAGGCGCGCCGAGCACGTCATGAGCGGCGCGACCATGATGGTGGCGAGCCGGTCCTTCCAGTTGGCGATGGTGCGCGTCGCCATGATCCCGGGAATGGCGCAGGCGAAGCTCGACAGCAGCGGGATGAAGGCGCGGCCCGACAGGCCCACCTTGCCCATCAGGTTGTCGAGCAGGAAGGCGGCGCGCGGCAGGTAACCCGAATCCTCGAGCAGGAGGATGAAGAAGAAGAGGATCAGGATCTGCGGCAGGAAGACGATGACGCCGCCGGCGCCGGCGATCACGCCGTCGACCAGCAGGCTGCGCAGCGGCCCCCCGCTCATGTGCGCGGTCGCCCAGCCGCCTATGCCGGCCATCGCCTCCTTGATCACGTCCATCGGCACGTTGGCCCACGAGAAGACCGCCTGGAACATGAGGAAGAGCAAGGCCGAGAGGAGCGCCAGGCCCCACACCGGATGCATGACGACGGCGTCGATGCGGTACTGGAAGCGCTGCACGGCGGCGGCGCCCGGCGCGGCGATGGCGATGATGCGGCGCACTTCCTGCTGAAGGTCGGCCGAGGAGCGCGCCTCCTTCGCCGGCTCGACGGCGGCGCGGCTCGGTATCGCCTGGCCCAGCCGCTCGCCGAGGAGGGCAAGCAGGCCGGCGTGGCCGTCGGCGCGGACGGCGACGGTCTCGACCACCGGGCAGCCGAGCTCGGCGGCGAGCCGGGCAACGTCGATCTTCAATCCCTTGGCCCGGGCGACGTCGGTCATGTTCAGCGCCACCACCAGCGGCCGGCCCAGCTGCGTCAGCTCGAGGACGAGACGCAGGTTCATGCGCAGGTTGGTCGCGTCGACGACGGCCACGATGGCGTCCGGCGCCGCCTCGCCGTGGCGGCGGCCCTCGATCACCTCGAGCGTGATCTGCTCGTCGGGAGTGGCCGGCGTCAGGCTGTAGGCGCCGGGCAGGTCGACGATCGAGACGGCGCGGCCGTTGGCGAGCCGCGTCACGCCGACCTTGCGCTCGACCGTCACCCCGGCGTAGTTGGCGACCTTCTGGCGCGCGCCCGTGAGCAGGTTGAAGAGCGCCGTCTTGCCGCAGTTCGGATTGCCGACAAGAGCGACGCTCCAGAGCGGCGCTCGGTTCGGGGCGTTCAGCGAGTGCATCGTCGGCGCCTCAGGTCGCCAGGGGCATGGCAGGCGCGACGGCTTCGTCGACGTCGATCTCGATGCAGTTCGCCTCGATCAGGCGCAACGCGAACATCGTCTCGCCGATCACGACGGCGAGAGGCTCGCGCCCGCCCGGGCCGCGGCGAAGCAGATGCACCGGTTCGCCGGGCAGGAAACCGAGCTCGCCGAGCCGGCGCAAGGCGACGGCATCGACATCCGCCGAGGCCGCGCTGACGCGCCGGACCGTCGCCCGCGCGCCGTCGGCGAGCGAGCTCAGGCGCCGGGCAGGGGCCCCCGCAGCAGACAGCGGACTCGGCGACGACATGAAGATCCTGGAAGGGCGGAATTGCAAATAGGAACAATTATCAATCATAATACGCTGGTCAGCGCCCAATGCCCAAAATGAAAAGCGATCCGCAAGTCATCGTCCATCTGAAAGCGCAGCTCAAGAACGAGCTGACTGCGGCGAACCAGTATTTCCTTCACTACCGGCTGCTGAAGCACTGGGGCCTCGAGCGGCTGGCGAAGAAGGAGTAAGAGGAGTCGATCGGCGAGATGAAACACGCCGACCGCCTGATGGAGCGCATCTTCATGCTCGAGGGCCTGCCCAACCTGCAGGATCTCGGCAAGCTGCTGATCGGCGAGACCGTGCCCGAGCTGCTCGACTGCGACCTGCAGTCGGAGACCGGCGCCCAGGCGACGATCAAGGACGGCATCGCATATTGCGAATCGGCTCGCGACTTCGTCGCGCGCGACCTCCTGCGGGCCATTCTCGACGACACCGAGGAGCAGATCGACTTCCTAGAGACGCAGATAGACCTTGTCGCCAAGCTCGGTGCGCAGAACTATCTGTAGTCGCAGATGGCCGTGCCCGGCGATTGAACGAGAAGGGGGTGCGTCCATGATCGTCTGCGTCTGCCGCCGGGTCTCCGACCATCAGATTCGCTGCGCTGCCGTCGAAGGCGCGGTGCGCCTGGAATGCCTGCAGTTCGAGCTCGGCGTGGCGATGCAATGCGGCCGCCGCGCCGACTGCGCCTCGCGCGTGCTCTGCGACGCCCGCGGCGCGCTGCCGAGCGCAAGGATGCCGCTGGCCGGCCAGCAGTTCGCCGAGCAGTCGCGCTGAGCGCGGCATTGGCCGCACCGCCTCGCCAGGCGCGGCTTCTACAATCGCCTTCTTCCCGTTTCCTGACGCCGCATCGGCGACGCGCGTCTGCCATGCTCGACATCACCCTCCTGCGCAAGGACCTGGCGTTCGTCGTCTCCCGCCTCGAGACGCGCCAGTCGCCGCAGCCTTTTCTCGACGTCGAGCGCTTCCAGCGCCTCGAGGCCGAGCGCAAGACGCTGCAGACGCGTACCGAGGAGCTGCAGGCTCGCCGCAATGCCCTCTCGCGCGACATCGGCAAGTTGAAGGGCCAAGGCGGCGACGCCAGCGGGCCGATGGGCGAGGTGGCCGGCATCGCCGACGAGCTGAAGCGTTGCGCCGAGCGGCTCGAGCAGGTTCAGGGCGAGCTCACCGCGATGCTGATGGCGCTGCCGAACCTGCCCGATGCGAGCGTGCCGGTCGGCGCCGACGAGCAGGCCAACGTCGAGGTCCGCCGCTGGGGTACGCCGCGGCAGTTCGATTTCACGCCTAAGGATCACGTCGACGTCGGGGAGCCGCTCGGGCTCGACCTCGATACCGGCGCCAAGCTCTCGGGTTCGCGCTTCAGTTTCCTGCGCGGGCCGGTGGCGCGGCTGCACCGGGCGCTCGCCCAGTTCATGCTCGACGTGCAGACGGCGGAGCACGGCTACACCGAGTGCTGGACCCCCTACATCGTGAACCGCGAGGTGCTCGAGGGCACGGGCCAGCTGCCGAAGTTCCGCGACGACATGTTCTGGGTCTACCGCGGCGGCGCCGGTCAGGCCGGGCCTGGCGGCGACGAGAGCTCGCCCGAGCAGTACCTCATCTCAACCTCTGAGATCTCGCTCACCAACTCCGTACGCGAGCAGGTGCTGGTCGAGAGCCAGCTGCCGATCCGGCTGACCGCGCACACGCCGTGCTTTCGCTCCGAAGCCGGCAGCGCCGGGCGCGATGCTCGCGGCATGATTCGCCAGCACCAGTTCGACAAGGTCGAGATGGTGCAGATCACGCATCCGGAAAAGAGCCTTGCCGCGCTCGAGGAGATGCTCGGCCACGCCGAGGCGATCCTGCGCAAGCTCGAGCTGCCGTATCGCGTCGTCCTGCTCGCCAGCGGCGACATGGGCTTCGGCGCCGTCAAGACCTACGACATCGAGGTCTGGGTGCCGGCCCAGGGCATGTATCGCGAGATCAGCTCGGTCTCGAACTGCGAGGCCTTCCAGGCCCGCCGCATGCACACGCGGTTCAAGACGGCGCAGGGGAAGAACGAGCTTGTGCACACCCTGAACGGCTCCGGCCTGGCCGTCGGCCGGGCCCTCGTGGCCGTGCTCGAGAACTGCCAGAACGCCGACGGCTCGGTCGCGGTGCCCAAGGTGCTCCAGCCCTACCTCGGCGGACTGGCCGAGTTGCGGCCATGAACGGCATCGCGCAGTCGCTGCTCGACGCGCGGGCGTCGGCGCGGCACCTGCCTCTGCTCACCGAAGCCGACCCGGCGCTCACGATGCCGCTCGCCTACGACGTCGCCGACGAGATCCGGCGCCTGCGCCTGGCGGCGGGCGAGAAGACCCGCGGCTACAAGATCGGCTTCACCAACCGCGGCATCTGGGAACGCTACGGCGTGCACGAGCCGATATGGGGCCCGGTGTGGGACACGACGATCGAGTTCGTCGACCAGGGCGAAGCCACGGTGTCGCTGGCACCCTTCGTCGAGCCGCGCCTCGAGCCGGAGATCATGTTCTGCTTCGCGCAGCGGCCCAGGACGGGCATGAGCGAGAGCGAGCTCGCCGACTGCCTGGCGTGGGTGGCGCACGGCTTCGAGATCGTGCACACGCACTTCGCCGGCTGGCGCTTCCAGGCACCCGACACCGTGGCCGACTTCGCGCTCCATGGCCGCCTCTTCGTCGGCCGGCAGGTGCCGATGGACCGTTTCGCCGACCCGGTACGCGAACTGGCGGCGCTGCGCGTCGGCCTCGAGTGCGACGGCGCGCTCGTCGAGGAAGGCGAGGCGTCGATCGTGCTCGGCGGGCCGCTGACTGCGCTGCGCCTGTGGGTCGACGCGATGTTCAGCCAGCCGCAGCGCTGGCCGATCGTGAGCGGCGACATCGTCTCGACCGGCACGATCACCGACGCCGCGCCCATGGCGCCTGGCCAGCGCTGGCAGTCGAGGGTGAGCGACGCGCGTCTTCCAGGCCTGGCCCTGCGCACGGAAGCCTGAACCGCGCAGTCTAGAATCCGCGCCTCGGCGACGACCCGCCGCAGCAGACCCCGGAGAGGTGGCAGAGTGGTCGAATGCGCCAGACTCGAAATCTGGTTTACGGTTCACCGTAACGTGGGTTCGAATCCCACCCTCTCCACCAAAACCGACGTCCCAGCAAGTCCCTGGACGTCCCATAACCCCTTGATTCTCATAGGTAATCTGCTCGGCACTTGTCCGTAGACGGCCATCGCCGTACCCTGAGATCGCACATCCGGATGATGGTGGCCATGTGGGCGTAGAGCCCCGATGGCCGCAACGCCGGTTTAGATGCGAAGGGGGCATGTGGGCGATGTGGGCGTGGAACGCAGTTCTCCTCGAGAGCGCCAGTTTCGAGCGCTTTTGCTGCATGTGGGCAGCGCGTAGGCATGTGGGCGTAGCCGAGGAGCAGCGGTGGCACGCGCCGCGCTGAACCTGACGGCAGCGCAGGTCGCCGGGCTCGACACGCCGGGCCGCCACACGGTCGGCACGATTCCAGGTCTGCACCTGCGGATCCTGCCGCCACCGGCATCCGCTCGGCTCTGGACGCTGCGGGTCATGGTCGGCACCCAGCGTCGCGACATCAACCTCGGCCGGCATCCGGACCTTTCGCTGGCCGAGGCCATCGACGCGGCACGGGCCAAGCGCCAAGAGCTTTTGGGCGACGTGGGCCGGGAGGCCGTGGCACCGCAGTGGACCGTTCCCAATCCCGTCGAGGCAGAGCCAAGGGCATTCACCTTCGCCCAGGCCGCCGAGCGGTACATCACCGCCCACGCGGCGGGCTGGAAGCATGACCGGCAGGAGCTTCAGTGGCGGCGCTCGCTCGAGCTCCATGCGTTGCCGACGCTCGGGTCCGTCGAGGTCGCGAAGATCGGGATGACCGACGTGCTCCAGGTGCTGACGCCAATCTGGGTCGGCAAGACCGAGACGGCGGTGAAAGTCCGGGGGCGAATCGAATTGATCATCGCGTGGGCGGACCAGCGGGCCGACATCGACCGTCCGAACCCCGCTCGGTGGCACGGGCATCTCGCCACGCAGTTGCCCGCGCGCTCGAAGGTGGCGAAGCCGCGCCATCACGTGGCATTGCCCTCGTCGGAGTTGCCAGGCTTCATGCGAACGCTTGCCAACGCGGCGGGCACCGCGGCACTGGCGCTGCAGTTCACCATCCTGACGGCAGCCCGTTCCGGCGAGGTTCGCGAGGTGACCTGGAAGGAAATCGACTTCGCGTCGAGGACCTGGATCGTCCCAGCGGAGCGAACGAAGAGCGGCCGCGAGCATCGGGTGCCGCTGAGCGCGACGGCGATCGCACTGCTGGAGTCGATCCCGCTGGCTGATGACAGCGACGTGATCTTCCGGTCACCCCCGCCCCGTCACGGGCCACTGTCGAACATGGCGCTGGTCGCGGTCTGTCGCCGGCTCGGCACGGACTGCGTTCCGCACGGCTTCCGCTCGTCCTTCCGGGACTGGTGCGCAGAACACAGCGACGTGGAGCCCGAAGTGGCCGAGATGGCGCTGGGGCACGCTGTCGGCAGCAAAGTCGAGGCGGCGTATCGACGCGGCGATCTTCTCGTCAAGCGCAGGAAGCTGATGGAGGAGTGGGCTTCGTTTCTTGAGACCGGCAATTTGTCTTCTCCACGTCCAATCGGTCGCTTTCACGTCGTCAAGGGAAGGAGCTGAACGTGCCCAGGATTGCCAAAGCCCTGACAGCCCTCGAGGTCCGGCGACTGACGAGCCCCGGGATGCATGCGGTCGGAACCGTGTCGGGCCTTTACCTCCGCGTTTCACCTCCGCCGTCGGCGTCTAGAACTTGGATCCTTCGAATCAAGGTCGGCAGTCGTCGGCGCGACATGGGCCTTGGCGGATATCCGGCAGTCACCCTCGCGCAAGCGCACGAGACGGCGCGGAGCAAGCGGCATTTGGCAGGCGAAGGGATCGATCCAGTGCAGCAACGGCGCGATGCCTTGAGCGCGAGGCGAGCCGTTGACACGAAGCGAATGAGCTTCGCAGCGGCGGCGGACCGCTACATCGCCATGCATGAGCCCGCGTGGAGCAACGCCAAGCATGCGTGGCAATGGCGTAACTCGCTCGACCGCTACGTGGTCCCGAAGATCGGGGCTCTCGACGTTGGCGACGTCGGCATCAACCAAGTCTTGGACGTGCTCGAGCCGATCTGGCGAACGAGAACCGTGACTGCGTCCCGATTGCGAGGGCGGATCGAACGGATCATCGCCTGGGCTGACAAGCGCGCGGAGCGCGAGCGGCTGAATCCGGCGAGATGGCGCGGGCACCTGGACACTCAGCTACCTGCGCCGACGAAGGTGAGCAAGCCCCGACATCACCCGGCGCTGCCGGTCTCCGAAATGGGCAGTTTCATGCGCTCGCTGTACTTTGAAAAAGGCCTCGCGGCGCGCGCGTTGGAGTTCGCGATCCTCACAGCGGCGCGGTCCGGAGAAGTGCGCTTTGCGGTCTGGTCTGAAATCGATGTCAAGTCCTGCACTTGGACCGTACCGGCAGAAAGGATGAAGAGCGGACGAGAGCATCGGATTCCGCTGTGTCCTCGGGCGATGCAGTTGCTTGAAGAGGTGTTCATCTCACCCGTGCTCAATGTGATCTTCCAAAACTCACGCGGCAGCCCACTCTCGGATGCAGCGCTTGGCGCTGTATGTCGTCGGATTGCAGCCAACTGCGTGCCCCATGGATTCAGGTCGACCTTTCGCGACTGGTGCGCGGAACACACCACCGTGGGTCGCGAGGTGGCGGAAATGGCCTTGG
>JBBRFB010000080.1:0-15970 GCA_038225015.1 Burkholderiales bacterium | reverse complement strand
CTCGGCCTGAGCATGGGCCAGTGGCTGTGCGTGCCCATGATCGTCGCCGGCGTGCTGCTCTGGGGTTGGGGCCGGGGCCGGCCGCCCGCCGTGCTGCAGCAGGCGGCGGTGCTGCAGCCCGATCGCATCTGAAGGCAGGACGATGCGCCAGGTCGTCCTCGATACCGAAACTACGGGGCTCAGCCCGGAGTCGGGCGACCGCATCATCGAGATCGGCTGCGTCGAGCTGGTCAACCGCCGGCTCACCGGCCGGACGTTGCACTTCTACGTCAACCCGGAACGGCGCAACAGCGAGGACGCCTTTCGTGTCCACGGTCTGGCGGACGACTTCCTGGCCGACAAGCCGCTCTTCGGCGCAGTCGTCGACGAGCTGCTCGATTTCTGCCGTGAGGCGGAGGTCATCATTCACAACGCCGCCTTCGACGTCGGTTTCCTCGATGCCGAGCTGCGCCGGATCGGCAGGCCGGTCTTTTCCGGCTGCGTCGGCCGCGTCATCGACAGCCTGGCGATGGCACGCGACACCTTCCCCGGCAAGGCGAACTCGCTCGACGCGCTGTGCAGACGCCTCGAGGTGAACAACGCCGCCCGCGAGCTGCATGGCGCCCTGCTCGACGCCGGCCTCCTCGCCGAGGTTTTCGTTCGCATGACGCGCGGCCAGGAGTCGCTCGTCATCGACGCCGCCGAGGCGCTTGCCGCCGACCTGGCCGCCCGGCCGGTCGACTTCGGCTCGCTGCAGCTCGTCGTCATCGCCGCGGCCGACGAAGAGCTCGCCGCGCACGGCGCGTTGCTCGCGGAGATCGATCAGGCGAGCCGCGGCCGCACCGTCTGGCATCGCCTCGCCGCCTAGCCTGGCGGGCCGCCCATCCCGGGCGTCGTCGCGGGCCGCTATGCGACAATCGCGGTCGCTTCACGGGCTGCCAGATGCCCGGGCCCCGGGTGGTTAGCTCAGCGGTAGAGCACTGCCTTCACACGGCAGGGGTCGCAGGTTCAAACCCTGCACCACCCACCAAATCCATGACAAGCGTTCCGGTGACGGCCTGGGCTGGCTGAGCGCAGCCAGGCGTCCCCGATGAAACCTCCGAAACGCCTGCAGTCGCTGATCGCCGAAGGCCTGATCGACTCGGTCGTGCGCCAGCTGATGAGCGGCAAGGAAGCGATGGTCTTCGTCGTGCGCTGTGGAGACGAGACGCGCTGCGCCAAGGTCTACAAGGAGGCGAACCAGCGCAGCTTTCGCCAGGCGGTCGACTACACCGAGAACCGCAAGGTCAAGAACACGCGCCAGGCGCGGGCGATGGCCAAGGGCACGCGCTTCGGGCGCGAGGCCCAGGAAGCGGCATGGCAAAGCGCCGAGGTCGATGCGCTCTACCGGCTGGCGGCCGCCGGCGTACGCGTGCCGCGGCCGTTCAACTTCCTCGACGGCGTGCTGTTGATGGAGCTCGTCGCCGATGCCAACGGCGACGCCGCGCCGCGCCTGAACGACGTCGACTTCCTCCCCGACGAGGCACGCGCTCATCACGCCGCGCTGCTGGCCGAGGTGGTCAGGATGCTCTGCGCCGGGGTCGTGCACGGCGACCTGTCGGAGTTCAACGTGCTGCTCGCCGCCGACGGGCCGGTCATCATCGATCTGCCGCAGGCGGTGGACGCCGCGGGCAACAACCACGCCGGCAGGATGCTTCTGCGCGACGTGGCCAACCTCTCGTCCTTCTTCGGCCGCTTCGCGCCCGAACTGCTGCGAACGGCGTACGGCCCCGAGATCTGGAGCCTGTACGAGCGCGGCCTGCTTCGTCCTGGCACGGCGCTCAGCGGCCGGCACGAGGGCAGCACGACGCCTGTCGATGTCGGCGGCGTCCTGCGGGAGATCGACGACGCCCGCGCCGAAGAAGCGGCGCGCCGCCTGCGGCTGCAGGCAGGTCCCTGAGTCGTCGGCCGTCGGCGCTCGTCGCGCTCGGGCGGTTCAGACGGCCGACGGGCGCATCCGCAGCAGAAGCGGTGCGAAGACCAGCGCGGCGGCGAGCCAGTCGACTGCCGCCGACCAGATCGTCTGGCTCGCGAAGTGCGAGCCCTGGGCGATCCGCACGGCGCTGAAGACGAGCCCCAGGGCGATGCCGATCGCCAGCCCGGCGTAGCGCCAGCGCGGCTGGCCGGCGGCCCAGCCGGCGAAGTAGAGCGCCACCATCGCGTAGCCGCCGGATGCATGCCCGCTCGGCAGGCAGTGACCGGCAAGGCGCGACGCCGCGGCCCAGAACGGGCCCGCATGCTCCGCCCGGTAGTCGACGACGCCACCGAAGGTGTCGAGCACGTAGGGGCAGTGGGCAGACGTGTGCGCCTTCAGCAAGGCCACCGCCAGCGGCCCGAGCGCGATGGCCAGCGCCGTGCACAGCGCGATGCCTCGCCAGGGTCTCAGGGCGCGAACGAACCAGCCGCCGGCGGCCGCCGCGAATGCGATGCCGCCGACGAAGACGGGAATGCCGCGCGCCGCATGGTGTCCGATCGCCGCGAGCCAGGGCGCGTCGCGCAGGCCGAACGATCGAGTCTGCGGGTCGAAGAAGGCACGGCTGATCGACTCGTCGACGGCACTGTGCTGGACGCTCCAGGCAACGAGCGCGAGCAGCAACGGGACGAGCACGACCTGCTCGGCGAAATAGCCGAGCGCGCCTGGTGTCGAGCGGGTCTGGCACGGGGCGCGCAGGCTTGAGCTGTGCATGCCTGTACGCTAGCTCGCGCCACGTGGAGACCGCGTATCCAGGCCGTGAAGAAGGCGTGGAGGAGATAGAAGGGCTCTGCGCCGCAGCGCACAGAATCGGTGATGCGTCTGTTCCGCCGCTACCTTGCCGTCGGCCTCGTGGCCACGGTCGTGCACTACGCCCTGCTCGTGGTGCTGGTGCAGGGGCACGTCACCAGCGCGCGCCTGGCCGCGGGCCTCGGTGCCTGGCTCGGTGCGCAGGTCGCCTATGCCGGCAACGCGAGATACACCTTCGCCGGCGCGACGCCGTCGCTGGGGTCGTGGCTGCGGTTCCAGCTCACCGCCGTCATCGGCGCCGGGATCAGCTATGCCATCGTCGGCGCGGCGGTCGCCCTGGGCCTGCACTACCTGCTGGCGCAGTTCGTCGCCACGGCGGTCACTGTGTCGATCACCTATGCGATCAACAAGCGCTGGAGCTTTCGCGGTGGCTAGGTGCCCGTTCGAATCCGCGGCGTTGCCAGGCCTTCGGCGGACAGCCAGGGATCGCCGAGTGCGACGCCGGCTTCGGCCAGGTCGTCGGCGAAGGCCGGGCTCGCCAGGTAGTCGGCCTCGACCCGGCGCGCCTCGCCCATCGCCGGGCCATCTGGGTCGGGCGCGCGCAGGATTGCCGGGTGGCAGATAAGCAGGCTGCCCTTCTCGGCCACCGCCCCCAGCCACTGTTGAACCCTCGACCGATATGGCGCGGCAGAGAAGTCGTAGATGCCGAACAGCGTGCGGTTGTGCCCGAGGCCGGCGTTCGTCAGCAGCCGCGCCAGCGCCCGCCCGCCCGAGCGCTCGATCACGGCGCGCTTGAAGGCAAAGCCCGGCCCGGGCAGCCGGCCCGTGCTGCGAACGGCGAGGCCCGGCCTGGCGGCTGCCGCCATCCGCACGACCGCGTCGCGCACGCCGGGCAGATGGTGAACGTGCTGGTGGCCGTCGATGAAGGCCGGTGGTCGGCCCATCGCCTGTGTGAAGGCATCGAGCTGCGCCGCCGCCTCGTCGGCGATCGCTGCCGTCGGCAGGAAGGCTCCGTGCGCGCGCGCGATGAGCAGGGCGAGGCTCGGGAACTCCGGCCAGACGGCACGCAGCGACGCCGACAGCGGCGTTCCATGGCTGAGGTTCAGGTGCAGGCCCCAGCGTGTGGCCGGGCCGCCGGCTTTCGGCTGGCGGCGGATGAAGCGGGCGGCGTCGGGCCAGCATGCCGTGGTCGTGATGCAGGTGGCGTCGCTCAGGCGACCTTGCGCACCGAGCTCGAAGGCGGTCTCGGCGATGCCGGGTGCGAAGCCGGCGTCGTCGGCGCAGATGCCGATCAGTCGTGCGGGCGTCGAACTTGCCACGAGCCGCCCGGGCCGGCGTCGGTGTCCTGCCGGACGATGTAGACCGGCCGCTGCTTGACCTCGTCGAAGATGCGACCGACGTACTCGCCGAGGATGCCGATCGACAGCAGCTGCACGCCGGCGAAGAACATCGTGCTGACGGCCAGCGTTGCCCAGCCGGGCACCGAGTTGCCGGTCGTGAAGTACTCGATCACGATCCACAGCCCGCCGCAGAGGGCGCACAGGGCGATCACCGCACCGAGCCCGCTCCACAGGCGCAGCGGAAAGTTGGTGAACGCGGTGACGCCGGTGAGCGCGAGACGCGACAGCCGACGCATCGAAAAGCTGCTCTCGCCGGAGAAGCGCTCCTCGGGCGTGTAGACGACCGCCGCCGACCGGAAGCCGACCCAGGCGTAGAGCCCCTTCATGAAGCGGTTGCGTTCGGGCAGCGTCTTGAGCGCATCGACGACCCGCCTGTCGAGCAGGCGGAAGTCGCCGGCGTCGGCCGGGATGCGGAATGGCGCACCGGCATTGACGAGGCGGTAGAACACGCGCGAGCCGAGCCGCTTCATCCATGTCTCGTCGACCCGCGACGAGCGCACGGTGTAGACCATGTCGGCACCGGCGCGCCACGCGTCGACCATCTCGCCGATCAGCGTCGGCGGGTGCTGCAGGTCGGCGTCGATCAGGAGCACGGCATCGCCTCGGGCGCGGTCGATGCCGGCCGTGAGCGCAGCCTCCTTTCCGAAGTTGCGCGACAGGGCGACGTAGCGAAAGCCGTCCCGGTCGAGCCATGGCGCGAGTGCCGCTTCGGTGGCGTCGCTGCTGCCGTCATTGACGAGGATGATCTCGACGCGCGCGAATCGCTCCTGCAGCGCTCGAGACAGCTCGTCGAGCAGGATCGGCAGGGTCCCGGCTTCGTTGTAGGCCGGGATGACGCAGCTGATCGAGGCGTCCTCCGGCCGTGCGGCGGGAACCGCCGCACTCGCGGGATTCCTGGGCTCCGGCGCGTTCACCTGCCCATTCTCGTCTCGGCGGCGCCGTTGCCGCTGCAATCGGGAGCGATCCGCCAGAGAACGGTGCCATGCGCCTCCGTCGCCAGGGTCGCGGCCCGGAGTTGGGGATGAATCCGCTCCGCGCCGCGCCGCGCCACGGCCCACGCGACCGGACCGCCGCACGGGCTCGACAGGGCGTGGGGGGCGTCCACCAGCAGTCCGGCTGCGAGGCCCGGGGCGAACGGCGCCGCTTCGGCAAGTTCGCGCCGCCAGTTGTCGGTCCTGGCGATGCCGGGATCGTTCCAGCGGCCTGTCACCTCGACGGGTCGACGCAGGCCGGCATGCAGAGGTACGTCGTAGAAGTACTGGTCGACGAAGACGACGCGATCGTCGGGGCCCTTCAGGCGGCCGAGGGTTCGGCCGAGCTCGGTGTTGTCGCCGGTGTAGGTGAGGCGGGAGAACACCGCGGCCCCGAGGCACAGGCCGACGGCGCCCACGAGCGAGGCGATGAGCGCGGGGCGGGCGAGCGCGGGGCGGCGCTTCAGGGCTGCGGCCGCGGCGCGATACACGATGAAGGCCAGCGGGAAGAGCACCGGCATCATGTAGCCGACCGGCTTCGACGACGGGATCGAGAAGAAGGCGACGATCGCGAGTACCCAGACCCACATCAACCGGTCGAGCATCACCCCGGCGACCGTGCGCTCCTCGCCGACCGGCACGCGGCGCACGCCGAGGAGCCACAACGACCACGGCAAGGTGAGGCCGGGCAGCGCGACGAAGAAGAACCACCACGGCTGCACGTTGTTGAAGCCGGTGGCGACGAAGCGCTCGACGTGCTGGTAGACGAAGAAATAGTGGAAGAAGCCGGGGAAGCGAAGCTGGACGAACACGAACCAGGGCACGGTCACGGCGGTGAAGAGCGCCAGCCCCGGCCAGGACAGCAGGCGCAGCACCGCAGCGGGCTGCCGACAGGCGACAAGCCAGGCGCCCAGGACGAGCGACGGCAGCACGAGTCCGATGAGGCCTTTGGCGAGGACGGCCAGGCCGGCGCAGGCCCACGCCGCGGCGAGTGCCGTGCGCCAAGGCTGCCCGGCCTGCCGCGCCAAGGCCGCGTGTGCGGCGAGGACGATGGTGAGCGCGATCAGCGACGCGACCAGCATGTCGAGATTCGCGAACTGCGCCCCGCCGAAGAAGAAGGGTTGCGTTGCCAGGACAAGCAGCGTGAACGCCGCCGGGCGGCCGCCGACCCAGCGACGGATGAACAGGAACAGGGCCCAGGCGGCGGCGGTCGAACCGACGAGCGGTGCGAGGCGCGCCGCACCGGCGCTCGGGCCGAAGAGCTCCATCGAGAGCGCCGTCAGCCAGTAGAAGAGAGGAGGCTTGTGGAAGAAGGGCAGGCCGTTCAGGGTCGGGACCAGCCAGTCGCCCGAGCGCATCATCTCCCACGCCACGCCGACGTAGCGGCCCTCCTCCGGGAGGTTGAGCGGCCGCAGCCAGGCGGTGAACGACAGCCAGGCGGCGAGGGCGAGCAGCAGCGGCAGCGATCTCTGCCGGGCCGCGATGCCGGGCCACGCCGCGTCGGCGACGGCGCGCGGCAATTCCGGGGCGCTCTCTGTGACCACCACGTCAGGCTATCCCCGAAGTCGGGTGAATTTCGTTGTGCTTTCGTTGCGGGATCGTTGACTCGTCCACGGTGCCGAGCCGAAGTGTGAAGCGCGTGCCACGACCGCCGTCGCCGCGCGGCGAGTCGGCACGCAGCGTCCAGCCGTTCATGTCGCACAGGCGCCGCGCGATGGCCAGGCCGAGTCCGTGCCGAGACTTCGGCGAGCCAGGCTCGTCGTTCCGGCGACCCTGGTAGTAGCGCTCGAAGATGTGCGGCAGGGCTTCGGCGGCGATGCCCGGCCCGTCGTCGTCGAAGCACACGGTGTCGCCGTCGCTGGCGATGTGCAGCGCCGCCGGCGCCGCATGTTCGATGGCGTTGCGGACGATGTTGCGCACGACGGTCAGGAGCGCCTGGCGGTCGACCTCCACGGTCTGCGCAGCGTCGACCGCGTTGTCGATCAGCAGGCGCTTGTCGGCGGCGCGATGGGCCAGGGCCTCGCACGCCGCCTGCACGCAGTCACGCAGCAGCACCCGCTCGGCGGCGCCACGACCGCCGGCGACCGTGAGTCTGGCTTCTTCGGCGGTGGCGATGATCTCGTCGACCGAGTCGACGATGCGCCGCGCCCGCTCCGCCTGCGGCGCCGCCAGCGCGGCGTCGACGACGAGCAGCTCGGCATGGGTCCGGATTGCCGTCAACGGCGTGCGGATCTCGTGCTCGAGGTTGGCGGCAAACTCGCGCTCGCGGGCGACCGAATCGTCCATGCGGTCGCGAAAGCGATTGAAAGTCTCCATCAGGACGGCGGCTTCGTCCCGGTTGCCCGCGGCATCGATCTGCCCGCCCGGGCTCCAGCTCGCGATGACGCGGGTCGCCGAGACCATGGGGCCGACCGCCAGGACGGCGACGGCGCGCGCGATCCAGACGGTGATGGCGACGCAGATGGCCCAGAGCCCCAGCAGGGTCCAGCCGAACTGGAAGACCCGCGCCTCGGAGGCGGTCGCGTCGATCGCGATGGTCAGGCGACCTTCGTCGGTATCGGACACCGAGACGTGAAGGACGCGGCCGGCCGGAAAGAGACGGTACAGGCCCGGCGCGAGCCCGCGCAGGTTGGTCGGCAACTCCTCGACGCCGGACGGGCCCCGCGTCAGGTAGGCCGTGATGTCCTGCGCCGAGTGGATGACGCCGGTCGGTGCCAGTCCCGGCTCGACGATGAACGACACGACCTCGCGGACCTCGTGCTGCAGGAGCGCGTCGGAGAGCTCGTCTTCCTGCGCATGCATCGCGACGTAGGCGAGGATCGTCTGCAGGCCGATCAGCAGCGCCACCGTCGCGACGACCGCCCAGACGACGCGCTGCGTCAGGCTCTGGGCGCGCCCCACTCAGGCCGTTTCCCGATCGTTCTCGAGCCGGTAGCCGACCCCGTGCACGGTGGCGAGGCCCTCGAATCCGGCGTCGCCGAGGGCCTTGCGCAGGCCGTGGACGTGGCTGCGCAGCACGTCCGGTTGCGGTGGTCCCTCCGGCCAGAGCGCCCGCTCGATCTGCTGGCGCCGCACGAGCTGCCCCGGGTGCTGCATGAGCAGCTCCAGCAGTCGGGCCGCCTTGCGCGTGAGGTGAACGGCGACGCCGCCGACCCGGGCCTGTCCCTGCCTGGCGTCGTACTCGAGGCTTCCGAACCGCATGACCGGCTGCGGGACGACGACGCCGGCAGCGCGATTGAGCAGCGCCTTGATGCGTGCTTCCACTTCGGCGAGCGCGAACGGCTTCGTCATGTAGTCGTCGGCACCGCGCTCGAACGCCGCCAGCTTGTCGCTCAGGTCGCTGCGCGCGGAGATCACCAGCACCGGCACGCCCAGCCGCAGGTCGACGCGCAGCCGCTCGAGCAGGACCAGACCATCGACGCCGGGGAGCCCGAGATCGAGCAGGATGACATCGAAGGCCTCGGTGCTGCAGCGATGCAGCGCGGCACTGCCGCTGTAAACCACGTCGACGTCGAATTCGCGCGGCGCGAGATAGGCGAACAGGTTCGAGGCGATCTCGTAGTCGTCTTCGACGATGAGGACGCGATGCGGCATGCAGGCTCCGGCGGCGCGTTCGGCTAGGCCTGGGCGGGCCTGTCGTCGCTGCCGGAAGGCGGTGCGCGCTCCTCCAGCTTGGCGACCACCTGTTGCGCCAGGAAGCGAAGCGTGTCCATGCGCTCGGCGCTGAGCGTGCGCGGCGCGGTATCGAGAATGCAGATCGTGCCGAGCGCGTGCCCCGACGAGCTGACCAGCGGCGCGCCGGCGTAGAAGCGGATCCTCGGCTCACCGGTCACCAGTGGATTGTCCCGAAAGCGCGGATCGACGCTGGCGTCCTCGACGACCATGACGCGATCCGGACTCTGGATCGCATGAGCGTAGAACGCCTGGCTGCGCGGGGTTTGCGTCATCTCGGTGCCGAAGTGCGACTTGAACCATTGGCGATCGCCGTCGATCAGCGACACCAGCGCGACCGGGGTGTCGCACAGCTGGGCCGCGAGGCGGGTGAGATCGTCGTAGGCCGTCTCGGTGAAGGCCGTCACCTGCAGGCGGTCGAGCGCGACCTGGCGCGCTCCTTCGCTCCTGTCGTCGTCGGTCGACATGGTTTCTCCTGGTGTCTTCGGGTTCCGGTCCGGTGCCCGCCGCGGGGCCTGCAGCGTCGCCGCTCAGGCCGGCTTCACCTTGATCGGCGTATAGAGCTGCTCGGCTGCGGCTTCTGGCTTCATCAGCCGCCAGCGTTCGAGCGCCGCCAGATCGGCGACCGATCGGCGCGCCTCGTCGGCGCGGATGATCGGGTCGAGCTCGAGCACGCGGGCGACGCAGCGTGCGATCCACTCCTCGTTGTCGCGCACGTATTCGGCGGTGCCGGCGACGCGCTCGACCAGGATGCGCTCGGTTCGCTCGAAACGCTCGCTCGCCTCAGGCGCAGCGGCACGCAGCGCATGTTCCGCGTCGGCCGCGGTCTCGGGCGACAGCTGGCCGCGTGCCGGCCAGAGCTGGTGGGCGAGCGCCAGGAAGGCGTCGGGTTCGCTGCCCCGGTCGAGCTGGCTCATCCGCATCACGAAGCGGTCGACCCATTGTTCCTGTGTGACGTCGAAATCCATGTCACCTCGCCTGGGTGCTCGGCTGCCACTCGCCGTTGACAAGCAGCTCGTTCGGGCCGAACTGGGCCTTGTACGCCATCTTCTCGCTGCCGTCGATCCAGTAGCCGAGATAGACGTGCGGCAGGCCGAGCTGTCGCGTCTGCTCGATCTGCCAGAGCACGTTGTAGGTGCCGTAGCTCGCCTTTGCCTCGGGCTCGAAGAAGGTGTAGACGGCTGACAGGCCGTCGTTCAGGACGTCGAGGATGGAGACCATCTTCAGCGCCCCGGCACCATCGGCGGCGGGTTCGCGAAACTCGACCAGGCGCGAATTGACTCGACTCTGCAGGAGGAACTGCGTGTACTGGTCGATCGAATCGTGGTCCATGCCGCCGCCGATGTGGCGACCGGCCTGGTATCGCAGGTAGAGCTGGTAGTGCTCCGGCACGAAGCACAGGCGCAGGACGCGCGCCTGCAGATGTGCATGGCGTCGCGACGCCCGTCGCTGGCTGCGTGTCGGCGCGAAGCCGGCGACTGGAACACGAAGCGGCAGGCAGGCCCGGCAGCCGTCGCAATACGGCCGGTAGGTGAACATGCCGCTGCGCCGGAACCCGTTGGCCACGAGCCCGGAGTACGCGTCAGCGTGGATCAGGTGGCTCGGCGTCGCCACCTGCGAGCGCGCCATCCGGCCGCCGATGTAGCTGCACGGGTAGGGCGCGGTGGCATAGAACTGCAGCGAGGCGAGTGGAAGCTCTTTCGGATGCGTCAAGGGGTGCCGTTCTCGGCGATGCCCGAGTCGATGCCGAGCTGTCGCCACATCCGCAAATCATAGGACCAATCGACGACCGGCGGCGAGGCAAGGCCTGTGCCGAGACGGCGCTGGAACGCCGGTCTGCCGATCTCGCGGCCACCAAACGAGGCGAGGTGGCTGGTGCGCTGCTGGCAATCGATGGTCTCGATGCCCTTGTCGAGGCAGAAGGCGACCAGGCCGGCGAGGGCGATCTTCGAGGCGTCGGTTCGCTGCATGAACATCGACTCGCCGAAGAACATGCCGCCGATGCCGACGCCGTACAGCCCGCCGGCGAGCTCGCCGTCGATCCAGGTCTCGAAGCTGTGGACGAAGCCGGCCTCGTGCCACGCCGAATAGGCGTCGATCATTTCGGCAACGATCCAGGTGCCGGTCTCGCCGTGCCGCGGCGTCGTCGAGCAGGCGGTGATCACGGCGTGGAAGTCGTGGTCGACCCTGAGCTCGCAGCCGGCGCTGCCAACGAATCGCCTCAGCGTCTTGCGCAGCGAGCGGGCGAGCTGGAACTCGCGCGGCAGGAGCACCATGCGCGGATCCGGCGACCACCACAAGATGGGCTGGCCGTCGCTGTACCACGGGAAGATGCCCTTCGAATAGGCGTCGTGCAGGCGCTCGAGGCTCAGCTCGCCGCCGGCGGCGACCAGGCCGGGCGCTTCGCTGCCCGGCGCCAGGGCACGGCGCGCCTCGGGGAGGGGATCGCGCGCGTCGCGCAGCCAGCGGATCACCGAAGGACGTCAGTGGTCGAGCGCCGCCGCCTGCGGCTTCTTCTGCGTGAGAGCCACGTCGTTGCGCACGGCGATGATCTCGGCCAGGATCGAGACGGCGATCTCGGCCGGCGTGCGGCTGCCGATGTCCAGTCCGATCGGGCCGTGCAGGCGTCCGATTTCCGCGGCGGTCAGGTCGAACAGGGCAAGCCGCTCCTTGCGCTTGGCCGTGTTGCCGCGCGAACCGAGGGCGCCGACGTAGAACGCCGGCGACTTCAGCGCCTCGAGGAGCACCATGTCGTCGAGCTTCGGGTCGTGCGTCACCGCGACGACCGCGGTGTGCGGGTCGAGCTGCAATTCGGTGGCCAGGTCGTCGGGCATCGCGGTGCTGAAGATCGTGCCGGGCACCTCCCACGTCAGGTGGTATTCCTCCCGCGGGTCGCACACGATCACCTCGAAATCGAGGCCGAGCGCCATCTGGGCGAGCGCACGCGAGAGCTGGCCGGCGCCGACGATCAGCATCCGCCAGCGCGGGCCGAACAGGGCGCGCAGGCGCTTGCCGTCGTAGCTGAACGATTCGCCGCGCGCGGCGGACTCGACACGCACGTCGCCGCTGGACATGTCGAGGGTGCGGGCAACAAGCTCGTGGCGGTCGGTCCGGGCCAGCACCTCGTCGATCCAGCCGGCGTCGACGAGCGGCTCCTGGACCAGGCGAAGGTTGCCGCCGCAGGGCAGGCCGAAGCGGGCTGCCTCTTCCTTGGTCACGCCGTAGGCAACAAGCGTCGGCCTTTCGGCGCGCTCACCGCGGCGGACACGGTCGATGAGGTCGTCTTCCACGCACCCCCCCGAGACCGAGCCGGCAACCAGCCCGTCGCCGCGCATCGCCAGAAGTGCACCGGGCGGCCGCGGCGCCGAGCCCCAGGTCTCGAGCACCGTCACTAGCGACACCGCGTGACCCTGGCGGTGCCATTCGCGGGCCTGAACGAGCACTTGCAGATCGAGGCTATCCATTCCGGGACTCCGCGCCCTGCGGCGTCTCAGGGCGTCACCGGCATGGTACAGGCGCGCCGGGCCGACGTGAGAAGTCCCGCTAAGCGGGCCTTCTTTCAGAAGCGGATCGGGCCCGTCAGATACGCCCCATCACAAGCAGAACGACGACGATCAGGAGCACGAGGCCGAGGCCGCCGCTCGGGCCGTACCCCCAGGATCGACTGTGGCCCCAGGTGGGAAGCGCGCCGATCAGCAATAGGACCAGAACAATCAAGAGAATGGTGCCGAGCGTCATTGGGTCTCCTCGTAGTAGGGCTCCGTCGGACGGAGTTCGCGAAGAGAAGGTTAGGCGAGGCAGGGCGCCGGCGCGCCGGGTCACGGGAGCGACTCGCTGTGGGCACTCGGCTTGCTGAGGGCGTCGGTCCTGTCCTACACGGACGGCGCCCGCTACTGCATGAACCAGCCGTGGCTGACCACGAGCGACTGGCCGGTGAGCGCGTTGCTCGGAAAGCTCGCGAACAGGAGCGCCACCTCGGCCACGTCGGCGGTCGTCGTGAACTCGCCGTCGACGGTGTCCTTCAGCATCACCTTCCTGATGACGTCGTCTTCGCTGATGCCGAGCGCCCGGGCCTGCTCGGGAATCTGCTTGTCGACCAGCGGGGTGCGAACGAATCCGGGGCAGATCACGTTCGCCCGCACCTTGTGCCTGGCGCCCTCCTTGGCGATCACCTTCGCCAGGCCGATGAGGCCGTGCTTGGCGGCGACATAGGGCGCCTTCAGCATCGAGGCCTCCTTGGAATGCACCGAGCCCATGTAGATGACGCTGCCGCCGCAGCCCGAGGCGTACATGTGCGGCAGGCAGGCCTTGGTCGTGAGGAAGGCGCCGTCGAGGTGGATCGCCAGCATCTTCTTCCATTCGGCGAAGGGGAATTCCTCGAGCGGGTGAACGATCTGGATGCCGGCGTTGCTGACCAGGATGTCGACGCCTCCCCAGATCTTGACGACCTCGGCGACGGCGGCGTTGACCTGTGCCTCGTCAGTGACGTCGGCCGTGACCGCCAGGGCCTCGCCATGGCTCGAGCGGATTTCGGCGGCCGCCGATTCCGCGGCGTCGCGATTGAGGTCGGCGATCACGACCCGGGCGCCTTCGCGTGCGAAAGTCGTGGCGATCTCCTTGCCGAGGCCGCTCGCAGCTCCGGTGACGATGGCGATCTTGTCCTGCAGTCGGGCGGTCATGGGGCATGGGCTCCTGAATGGGTGGTCGGGGTGACTCGGGCGGCGACGCGCTCCACCGGCTGGCCTGCCGGGGCCCTCTTGGGTGCGCACTTCAATGCCGGTAGCTGTCGTCGACGCGATCGAGGCGGCGCAGCAGTCCCGGCCAGACGAGCCCGGCGCCGGCGCCGCGGGTGACGGCGCGCGACTGCTCGCCGGCCGTGGCGATGATCTCCGCCGGCACCTCGACCAGGTCGCCGCTGGCGAGGGTGCCGCCCGCCTGGGCTCGAACCTGGATGGTGCACGTCGCCTCGAACAGGTACATCGCCTGGAAGGCCGCCGCGATCGACGCGCCGACCGTCAGCAGCCCGTGATTGCGCAGCATGAGGAAGGTCTTGTCGCCAAGGTCGGACACGAGGCGCGGCTTTTCATCGTCGCGCAGGGCGACGCCTTCGTAGCCGTGGTAGCCCAGGCTCGCCAGCACGAAGATCGACTGCTGCGAGATCGGCAGGACGCCGCGCTTCTGCGCCGACACGGCAACGCCGTTCAGGGTGTGCGTGTGCATGACGCACTGGACGTCGTGGCGCGCCGCGTGCACCGCGCTGTGGATGACGAAACCGGCCGGATTGATGGGGAAGGGCGTCTCCTGCAGCACGTTGCCGTCGAGGCCGATCCTGACCAGGCTCGACGCCGTGATCTCGTCGAACATCAGGCCGTAGGGGTTGATCAGGTAGTGCTCGGTGCCCGGGATCCGCGCCGTGATGTGGGTGAAGACGAGGTCGTCCCAGTGGAAGTGGGCGACCAGGCGATAGGCGGCCGCGAGGTCGACGCGCGTCTGCCATTCGTCGGCGGACACCTTGTCTTCGAGGGAAAGAATCATGCGGGAGAGTTCGGCGGGTGCATTCATCGACGATCCTTCGGCCGCTGCGCCGTATCTCGCGCGGTGAAGGCTCGATTATCGGTGATGGGTGCCCTCGATGGCGGCCCGGCGGATGTCGCCAGCGGCCGGTCACCCGGCGCTCAAGGTACGTCGATGTGGGACGTGCCGTCCTGCAGCCGAGCCAGGAGCGCCTTCGTCTCGACCAGCGACGTATCGGTGCGTTTGCGGATCCCGTCCAGGCGCTGGATCTCCTTCTCGAACGTCGCCCCCATCTTCTCGAGCGCAGCGACCCGCCCGGCGCCGGCCGCGGCCTCGGCCTTCAGCACCCGGTTCGCCGCGCGCAGCGACGTGTTGTCGGCCTTGAGTCGCTTGCTGTGGGCGTAGGCGCGGCGAAGCCTCGGGTTGACGGTGCCGAAGAAGAAGGCGAAGAGCAGGGCAGCGGCGAAGAAAAGCGCGGCGAGCGACGCCAGGCCGATCATGATCAGCTTCACTTCCGAAGCGTAGATGGCGAGCTCGATCGGCGTCACGACGGGAACTGCAAGGGAGGGAGCCGCTCACTGTGCCATGGCGAGCGCGGCGGGCGACAGCCGCCGCGCGCACGGATGTCAACTCCTGCACGCTGGGCGCACCAGCGATGTGCGGGGCACGGGGCGCGGTCCTTGCTTGTACGGTTTTCCTTCCTTTGCGGGATGCGAACAGGCCGTCCGCGGCCTATCGTTCAGTGATGGATTTTTCCGACTCCAGGCTCGCCGACACCGACGAACCGCTGCGCTGGCACCGGTTGCTTGTCCTGGCGCTCGTGCTCACGGCGGCGGCGGTGAGCGCCGGCCTGCTCGCCAGCGGCCTGTAGGCGCGTCGCGGCCCGGCGGGTTCGCCGGCCGACGATTCGGCGCCGCGCGAATCTTCTCGACTAGCATCGTCGGCCAGGCCCGGGGCCGATCATGCCTTCCGAGTCGATCATCGAAGCCCAGGAAACCGCCATGAGCGTTGCCGCCAGCAAGTCCCACGGCCAGTCGGCAGACGAACGGCTGGCGCCCGAGTCCCTGCGCAGCCATCGCTGGTTCGGCCGCGAGTCGATGCGCACCTTCAACCACCGTTCGCGAATGGCGCAGCTCGGCTTCGCGCAGGACGACTACCGCGACAAGCCGGTCATCGCCATCCTCAACACCTGGAGCGAGATCAACCCCTGCCACTCGCACTTCAGGACGCGCGCCGAGGAGGTCAAGCGCGGCGTCTTGCAAGCCGGCGGATTTCCCCTCGAGATGCCGGCGATGTCGATCGCCGAGCCGTTCCAGAAGCCGAGTCCGCTGCTTTATCGCAACCTGCTGGCGATGGAAGTCGAGGAACTGCTGCGCTCGCATCCGGTCGACGGCGCCGTGCTGATGGGCGGCTGCGACAAGACGACGCCCGGCCTCATCATGGGCGCCACCTCGATGGGGTTGCCGTTCGTCTACCTGCCAGCCGGGCCGATGCTGCGCGGCAACTTCGACGGCAAGACGCTCGGCTCCGGATCCGACATGTTCAAGCACTGGGCCGAGGTGCGCGCGGGGACGCTGCCGATCGCGCAGTGGGAGGGCGTCCTGTCGGGAATCGCGCGCTCGGCGGGGCACTGCATGACGATGGGCACGGCCTCGACGATGACCAGCGCCGCC
>JBBRFB010000079.1:0-16002 GCA_038225015.1 Burkholderiales bacterium | reverse complement strand
CTGCTCGACTTCTTCGCCGGGCCGATGCAGGGCTTCGTCGACGCGTCCGACTTCGACGCCTTCATCGACGGCTATGCGCGTTTCCGGCGCCGCGCCATCGAAGTCGCCGGCAGCCCCGTGCTGGCCGAGATGCTCGACAGCATCTACGAGAAGACGCAGGTGCTGATCCGCCGGATCATCATCCTTCCCGGCCGCGCCAACGTCGGCCTGCAGGAGCATCTCGCCGTCCTCCACGCCATGCGTGCCGGCGACGCGCAGCAGGCCGAGGAGCTGCGCCGCGTGAACATGCGCAGCGCCAAGGAATACCTGCGGCGCTACCAGAACTACATCCTGTGAACGCCACCGCCACCGCGCAGGCCGCCTCCGCCGCGGCACCGCAGCCCGAATCGCCCGCCGCCGACGGGCCGCTGGCCGGCTTTCGCGTGCTCGAGATGGGCTCGACAGTCGCCGGCCCGTTCTGCGGCCGGCTCCTCGCCGACTTCGGCGCCGAGGTCATCAAGATCGAGCCGGCCGACGGCGACCCGGTGCGAACGATGGGCAAGCGCTTCCACGGCAAGTCGCTCTACGCGACCAGCATCTTCCGCAACAAGGCGCTGATCTCGGTCGACCTGCGTCAGGCCGAGGGCCAGAGCCTGGTGGCCGACCTGGCCCGGCAGAGCGACGTCGTCGTCGAGAACTTTCGCCCCGGCGGGCTCGAGAAGTGGGGCCTCGGCTGGGCCCGGCTGCACGCGCTCAACCCGCGCTTGGTCATGGTCCGGATCAGCGGCTTCGGGCAGGAGGGGCCGTACAGCCAGCGCGCCGGATACGGCGTCATCGGCGAGGCGGTCAGCGGCCTGCGCCACCTCACCGGCGACCCCGACCGCCAGCCGTCGCGGATCGCAGTGTCGATGACCGACTACCTCACGGGCCTCTACGGTGCCTTCGGCGCCGCGCTCGCCCTGCTCTCGCGCGAGCGCACCGGCCGCGGCCAGTACATCGACGCCGCGCTCTACGAATGCGCCTTCAGCTTCATGGAGCCGTGGATCGCGGCCTACGAGAAGCTCGGCCACGTCGCCAACCGCTCCGGCTCGCGGCTGCCGGAGAGCACGCCGAACAACCTCTACCCCACCGGCGACAGCCAGTTCATCCACATCACTGCGATGGGCGAGTCGGTCTTTCGCCGGCTGGCGGCGACGATGGGACAGCCGGCGCTGGCCGACGACCCGCGCTTCGCGTCGGCCGTCGCGCGTTCCGAGCATCACGAGGACATCGACGACGTCATCGCCCGCTGGACGGCCTCCAGGCCGCTGCAGACGCTCGAGCGCGAGCTCGCCGCGGCCGGTGTGCCCGCGACCCGCGTCTTCACCATCGCCGACATCTTCGGCGACCCGCACTACCGCGAGCGCGCGTCGATCGTGCAGGCGCCCGACGACGACCTCGGCACGGTGTCGATGGCTGCCGTCGTGCCGCGGCTCTCGGCGACGCCGGGCCGGGTGCGGCACAGTGGCCACCGCGTCGGCCAGGACACCCGCCGCGTCCTGAGGACCCTGCTCGGGATGACCGACGACGCCGTCGATGCGCTGGCGGCGCGCGGCGTGGTCCGTTGCGACGCCGGAAAGGAAGCGCCATGACCGGCCCCGCCGCGACGCCGCCGTCCGCCCGGGCGATGGAGGAATTCGAGCGCCGCCGCGAGCTCGCACTGGCCATGGGCGGGGCCGCCAAGCTGGAACGGCGCAAGGCCGCCGGCTGGCTCAACGCCCGCGAGCGCATCGCCCACCTCTGCGACCCCGACAGCTTCATCGAGTCGGGACTCTTCGCCACGTCGGCCAATCCGGCCTACCGCGACGCTTCGCCGGCCGACGGCAAGATCGCCGGCTTCGGCCGCATCGGCGGCCGCGAGACGGCCATCCTCGTCAACGACTTCACCGTCATGGGCGCCTCGAGCGCGGCCACCAACGGCCGCAAGATCGCGCACATGAAGCGGGTCGCCACGCAGCGCGGGCTGCCGATGGTCTTCCTCGGCGAGTCGTCCGGCGCCCGCATGCCCGACACCATGGGCTCGCGCGGCATGGGCAGCCTGCTCGGCAACGACGGCAGCCAGTACCAGCGGCTGCGCGAGTCGCCATGGGCGTCGGCGACGCTCGGCCTGTCGTACGGCTCGTCGTCGTGGTACGCCGCCCTCTCCGATTTCAGCGTCGTTCGCAAGGGCTCGGTGCTCGCCGTCTCGAGCCCGCTGCTGGCGTCGCTGGCGATGCGCGAACAGGTCGATCCCGAAGAGCTCGGCGGCTGGCGTCTGCACGCCGAGGTCACCGGGCTGGCCGACGCCGTCGCCGAGACCGACGAGGAAGCGCTCGACCTGATCCGGCAGTTCCTCGACTACCTGCCCGGCCATTGCAACGAGGAGCCGCCGGTGCGTGCCGTGCCGGCCGGCTCGGGCGACGCGATGGCCGACGTCGTCTCGCTGCTGCCGCAAAGCCGCACGCAGGTCTACGACGTGCGCAGGATCATCCGCGCCGTCGTCGACCGCGACAGCCTCTTCGAGCTGAAGGCGCGCTTCGGCAAGGTCGGCGTGACCGCGCTGGCGCGCCTCGACGGCCGCACCGTCGGCGTCGTCGCGACCAACCCGCTGGTCAAGGGCGGAGCGCTCGACACCGACGCTTGCGAAAAGATCACCAGCTTTCTCGTGCTCTGCGACTCCTACAACGTTCCGATCGTCCTCTTCGTCGATACGCCGGGGTTCGCGATCGGCACCGACGCCGAGCGCAAGCGCGCGCCCGGCAAGATCATGAACTTCATGAACGCGCTGGCCCTGGTGACGGTGCCCAAGCTCTCGGTCATCCTGCGCAAGAGCTATGGCCAGGCCTACCTGAACATGGGCGGTGGCCGCAACTCCGACGAGGTCGCGGCCTGGCCCACCGCCGAGATCAGCTTCATGGATCCGCAGTTCGCGGTCAAGATCGTGCACGGCCTCGACCCGGGCGCGCCAGGTTTCGACGAAGCGCTGGCGAGGATGGGCCTGGACAACGAAGTCTGGGACATCGCCTCGATCGGCGCCGTGCAGTCGGTGATCCGGCCCGAGGACACTCGCTCGTACCTCGTCCGCATGCTCGGCGTGCACCGCTCACGGCTGAGCGCCGGCATCGGCCAGCACCTGATGCGGGCCTGGCCGACGACCTACTGAACCCCCCTCTCGAATCCAGCAAAGGAGCCCCCGTTGGCCATCATCAAGGCGAAGTCGGAAGTCACCGGATCGGTATGGAAGATCGTCACCGAGGTCGGCCAGAAGCTTGCCGCGGGCGACACGATCATGATCATCGAGTCCATGAAGATGGAGATCCCGGTGATCGCGGAAGACGGCGGCACCGTGGCCGAGTTCAAGGTCGCCGAGGGGGCCGCGATCGCCGAAGGCGACGTCGTCGCGGTGCTGACGGACTGACCGGTGGCGACGACCGAGCCTCGCGACGACTGGCAACCCGAGCTCGACGAGCTTGCGCAGCGCCGCCGCGACGCGCTCCTGCTCGGCGGCGAAGCCGCGGTCGCCAAGCACCACGCGCAGGGCCGGCTGACGATCCGCGAGCGCGTCGAGGGCGTGGTCGACGCCGGCTCGTTCCAGGAGGTCGGGCGACTCACCGGCCAGGGCAGCTACGACGGTGCGCAGCTGCGCTCGGTGACGCCTGCCCCCTACGTGATGGGGCTGGCGCGCATCGACGGCCGGCCGGTCGCCGTCGGCGGCGAGGACTTCACCGTTCGCGGCGGCATCAGCTGGAGCGGCGACCGCAAGAAGGGCGGCCAGGGCGGCTTCGTCGAGGACCTGGCGCACGAATACCGGATCCCGCTGGTCAACCTGATCGACGGCGCCGGTGGCAGCGTGACCTCGGTGCAGCGTCGCGGCCACTCCGTCTTTCCCGGCGTCCACGGCTTCGAGCGCTCGGTGCAGCTGATGGGCGAGGTGCCCGTCGTCTGCGCCGTGCTCGGCACCGCGGCCGGCGGGCCGGCGGGCCGGGCGATCCTCTCGCACTGGTCGGTGATGGTGAAGGGCACCAGCCAGGTGTTCGCCGCCGGCCCGCCGGTCGTCGAGCGCTCGCTCGGCCAGAAGATCACCAAGGAAGAGCTCGGCGGCCCGCAGCTCGCCGTCGACGCCGCCGGCACGATCGACAACGTCGCCGCCGACGAGCGCCAATGCTTCGAAATGATCCGGCGCTACCTGTCGTACATGCCAAGCCACGTCTGGGAGCTGCCGCCGGTGGTCACCGTCGGCGACCCCACCGATCGCTGCGAGGACGAGCTCCGCCGCATCGTCCCGAAGAACCGGCGCCAGCCCTACGACATGAAACGGCTGATCGAGCTCGTCGTCGACCGCGGCTCGGTGTTCGAGATCCAGCCGTCGTTCGGCCGCGCCGTCATCGCCTGCCTGGCCCGCATGAACGGCAGGGTCGTCGGCATCGTCGCCAACAACCCGGCCGTCTACGGCGGCGCCGTCGACGTCAAGGCGGCGCGCAAGCAGACCCATTTCGTCGAGCTTTGCGACACCTTCCACATCCCGCTCGTCTTCCTCGTCGACGTGCCGGGCTTCATGGTCGGGCGCGACGCCGAGGCGGCAGCGACGCTGCGCGAAGGCATGCGCAGCGTCTACGTCGGGCTGCAGGCCAGCGTGCCGATCTACACGGTGGTCATACGCAAGTGCTACGGCATGGCCGGCATGGGCGCCACCGACAAGAACGGGCTCGACCTGAAGATCGCCTGGCCGTCGGCCGAATGGGGTTCGCTGCCGATCGAGGGCGGCGTCGCTGCGGCGTTCCGGCGCGAGATCGCCGAGGCCGCCGACCCGCGCACCCGCGAGCAGGAGATCGAGGCCGAGCTGCGGGCGATGGCGTCCCCCTTTCGCACCGCCGAGGCCTTCGGCGTCGAAGACATCATCGATCCGTGCGAGACCCGGCCGATCCTGTGCCGGTTCATCGATGCGGCGCAAGGGAGGCTGCGCACGACCGTCGGCCCGAAGGCGCGGTACGGCGTCAGGCCCTGACCGGCAACGGCCGGGGCAGATTCACCACACACCACCAGGAGACGACAGATGAACAAGAGACAGATCCTGCGGTCGCTGGCCGCCGCGACCCTCGGCGCCGGCCTCATCGCGGCGGCGCACGCCGAAGTCGACGAGGTCAAGCTGGCGTCGCAATACGGCATCGGCTACATGCAGCTCACGATCATGCAGCAGGAAAAGCTGGTCGAGAAGCACCTCGCCCAGGCCGGCCTCGGCAACACCAAGGTCACGTGGGCCAAGCTCGGCTCGGGGGCTGCGGCCAACGACGCGCTGCTCGCCGGCGGCCTGCAGTTCGCTGCCGGTGGCACCGGGCCGGCCTTCATCCTCTGGGACCGCACCCGCAACAACGTCGACGTGCGTGGCGTCGCGGCGCTGTCGTCGATGCCCAACCTGCTGATCACGCGCAACCCGGACATCAAGACGCTGAAGGACTTCAGCGAGAAAGACCGCATCGCGATGGCCGGCGCCGGCTCCTCGGTGCAGACCACCTACCTGCAGATCGCAACGGCCAAGGTCTTCGGCATCGAGAACTACAAGAAGCTCGCGCCGCTGATGGTCTCGCTGCCCCACCCCGAAGGATTGCGCTCGCTGCTCTCCGGGCAGGGCGAGATCGACGCCCAGTTCACGTCGCCGCCATTCCAGTACTACGCGCTCGAGAACCCGGCCATTCATACCGTGCTCAACTCCTACGACATCATGGGCGGGCCCAACACCTTCCTCATGGTGTGGGCGACGAACAAGTTCCGTGAGGCCAACCCGAAGACCTACAAGGCAGTGCTCGATTCGCTCAAGGAGGCCACGGAGCTCATCAACGCCGACAAGAAGCACGCTGCCGAGGTCTACGTGAAGGCCGGCGGCGGCAAGGAGTCGGTCGACAAGATCTACAAGATGATGAGCGACCCGCAGATCACCTACACGCTGGCGCCCGAACGCGTGCTGCCCTTCGCCACCTTCATGTACGACGTCGGCACGCTGAAGAACAAGCCGGCGTCGTGGAAGGACCTCTTCTTCCCGGACATCCACGACATGACGGGCAGCTGAAGCGACGGCGGACGGGAAGCCCGCGTCCGCCGCCCGACCCGGAGACACCATGGACATCGGCGCCGACCCGAACCCCTTGCTGCGCATCGACGGCGTGACGCTGCAGTACAAGACGCGCGAGCACCTCGTCACCGCCGCCTACCGGATCAGCGTCGACGTCCACAAGGGCGACCGCTTCGTCCTCCTCGGCCCGTCGGGCTGCGGCAAGTCGACGTTGCTCAAGGCCGTCGGCGGCTACATGAAGCCGGTCGAGGGGCAGATGACGCTGAAGGGCCAGAAGATCACCAAGCCCGGCCCCGACCGGGTCATGGTGTTCCAGGAGTTCGACCAGCTGCTGCCGTGGCGCACGGTCAGGCAGAACGTCCTCTTCGCCCTCCATGCGTCGGGCCGGCTCTCCGGCAAGGCGGCCGAGGAGCGGGCGATGGCCTACATCGAGAAGGTCAACCTCCTGCGCTTCGCCGACTCGTACCCGCACACGCTGTCGGGCGGAATGAAGCAGCGCGCCGCAATCGCGCGCGGCATGGCGATGGAACCCGACATCCTGCTGATGGACGAGCCGTTCGCCTCGCTCGACGCGCTGACGCGCCGAAAGATGCAGGACGAGCTGCTGCAGCTCTGGGAAGACACGAAGTTCACCATCATGTTCGTCACCCACTCGATCCCGGAGGCGGTGCGCATCGGCAGCCGCATCCTGCTGCTGTCACCGCACCCGGGACAGGTACGGGCCGAGCTCAACAGCGATGGCGACGACTCGCCCGACCCGGTTCACGGCGTGCGCCTGTCGGAGCGGATCCACAAGATGCTGTTCGCCGATGTCATCGAAGCCCAGGAGGACGCAGCCCATGCCTAGCGCCATCGCCGAGCGGCCGGAGTACGTGCGCGAACAGGTCCGCGAGCACGACTTCGGCGTCGTCAACGTCCCGCTCACCCTGTGGGATCGCATCTACGGCCAGTCGGCGGTACGCAAGCTCTTCATCCTCTTCGTCCTCGCCGCCGTCTGGCAGGCCTACGCGCTCTATCTCGACAACGAGCTGCTGCTGCCCACCTTCTCGACCACCGTGAAGACGCTCGGCGACCTGATCGTGACCGGCGAGATCCCGCGCAAGGCGTGGGCTTCGATCAAGGTGCTGATGCAGGGCTACCTGATCGGCATCTTCCTCGCGCTGGCACTCACCGTGCTTGCGGTGACGACGCGCCTCGGCAACGACCTGCTCGAGACGCTGACCTCGATGTTCAACCCGCTGCCGGCGATCGCCCTGCTGCCGCTGGCGCTGATCTGGTTCGGCCTCGGCACGCCGAGCCTGGTCTTCGTGCTCGTGCACGCCGTGCTCTGGCCGGTCGCCCTGAACACGCACTCGGGCTTTCGCGGCGTCTCCAACACGCTGCGCATGGTCGGCCGCAACTACGGCCTGCGCGGCCTGCCCTACGTCGCCCGCATCCTCGTGCTCGCCGCCTTCCCGAGCATCCTGAGCGGCCTGAAGATCGGCTGGGCCTTCGCCTGGCGCACGCTGATCGCTGCCGAGCTCGTCTTCGGCGCCACCTCGGGCTCGGGCGGCCTCGGCTGGTTCATCTACGAGAACAAGAACCTGCTCGACATTCCCGCGGTCTTCAGCGGTCTGTTCACGGTGATCCTGATCGGCCTCCTGGTCGAGAGCCTCATCTTCCGCAAGATCGAGCAGCACACCGTACGCAAGTGGGGCATGCAGGTCTAGGCAGTCGGGCCGCCGGTGTCGCCCGTCGCGCCCTTCTCCGGTTGGCTGCTGGCGGCGGTCTGGCTGCTCGAGCTCGTCCATCTGGCCTACCGCGGGCCGCTGCTGTCGGCCCTCGGCCTGATCGGCCTGCTCCTGTTCGTGGCCCTGGCGCTGCTCCGCGCCAGCCCGCGCATCCGCATCCTCTTCGCCGCGGTGACCGGCGCCGCGGTGGCGATCGCCGCGATCAAGGGCGACTTGTCGATGCTGCTGGCCGGGTTAGAGCGGGCCCGCATCTTCGGCGCCTTCCTGCCCTCGGTGCTGCTGCTGCGCGCGACCGCCGAGCACAGCCCGCGGGTGGCGAGGCTGCGCGGCGGCATCGCCAGCCTCGAACGCGACGGCCGGGAGAACTGGATGGTGACCGGCTCGCACGCGCTCGGCGCCGTGCTCAACGTCGGCGCCATGGGCCTCATGGCGCCGATGCTGGCGCCCGGGACGCCGGCCGCGGAGCGGGAAACCCTGGCGGCCGCCTCGGCGCGCGGCGTCGGCACCGCGGTGATGTGGTCGCCCTTCTTCGTCTCGCTCGGCTTCGTCAGCCATCTCGTCCCCACCGTCCCGCTCTGGCAGGCAATGGCACTCGGCGCGGGCATGGCCATCATCGGGCTGATGATCTCCTACCGCATGTTCACGCCGGGGCTCGGCGCCGCCGGATTCCTCGCCAGCACCGGCGAGCTGCGGCCGCTGCTGGGCCCGATGATCGCCGTCGTCGCGGCCGTGCTCGCGGTGGCCAGCGGCCTCGCCCTCAGCGGCCCCGCCGCCGTCGGCCTCGGCGTGCCCTTCCTCTGCGCCGCCTACCTGGTGTTCTCGCGCGCGGTGCCGGCACGGCGGGTGATGCACAGTGCGCTCGACAGCTTCGGCCGGCTCGCCGACGAGTTGATCATCGTCGTCGGCGCCACCGTGCTCGGCACCGTGCTCGGCCAGCTGCGCGAGGTCTCCGCCCTCGCCGCCTCGATCACGCCGGCCGTCGTCTCCGGCGTCCCTCTCATCGCCGCGCTGGTGCTGGTGCTGGTCGCCGGCGGCCTGGTCGGCCTGCACCCGATGATCGGCGCGACCGTCCTGGTTCCGCTGCTGGCCGGGGGCGCGTTCGGCGTCAGCCCGGTCGTGCTGGTGGCCGCCGCCGTCTTCGCCTGGGGGCTGAGCTCGACGATCTCGATCTGGAGCTTGCCGGTGGCAGCGGCGTCGAGCATCTTCCGGGTGCCGCTGCGCGCGCTCTCGGCGGGCCGGCCCCTGCGCTTCGCCGCGCTTTACGCGGTGGCCGCCATCGCCTATCTCGGCGCCGCCAACGCGCTGATCACGCGTTGAGCCACGACGCGCCAGGCCGCCACCCCATCGATACCGGAGAGACGACATGAACGAGATCACGGGCGGCCAGGCGGTCGTCGAATCGCTGAAGGCCGAAGGCACGAACCACGTCTTCGGCCTCATCGGCTCGGCCGGCATGGAGGTGTTCGACGCGCTCTACGACGCGCCGTCGATCCGCTTCGTCGGCGTTCGCGACGAGCGCACCGGCGTCCACATGGCCGATGGCTTCGCGCGGGCCAGCGGCACCGCCGCGGTCTTTCTCGCCGGCCAGAATGGCCCTGGCGCGACCAACCTCGTCACCGGCCTGGCGCAGGCGAACGCGGCCTATTCGCCGGTGGTGGCGCTGGCCGGCTCGCTCTCGTCGGGCCACGTCTACCGCGACGCCTTCCAGGAGGTCGACCAGCAGGCGCTCTTTCGCCCGGTGACGAAGAAGACCTGGACGCTGACCCAGTCGGCGCGCATTCCGGAGATGGTGCGCGAGGCCTTCCGCACCGCGCTGACGCCGCGCCGCGGCCCGGTGCTGCTCAACCTGCCGCGCGACCTGCTCGCCGAGACGCGGTCGTTCGAGGCGCCTATCGTTCCAGCCGGGCGCCAGTTCGAAGGCGGCTTTCGCGCCGCGCCCGACCTGCTGGAACGGGCCGCGCAGTTGCTGCGCTCGGCGCGCCGGCCGCTGATCCTCGCCGGCGGCGGCGTCAAGAACGGCCGCCACCACGCCGCGGTGCTGGCGCTCGCGGAACGGCTGAACGCGCCGGTGGCGACGTCGCCGGGGCACGGCGACGCCGTGCCGTGCGCGCACCCGCTCTATGCCGGCCAGGTCGGGCCGCGCGGCAACGTCGTCGCCACCGACCTGGCGAAGACCGCCGACGTCATCCTCGCGCTCGGCACCCGCCTCGGCTTCAACACCACGTTCTATTCCTACGACCACCTGAGCAGCAGCGCGCACATCATCCAGGTCGAGGCCGAGCCGACCGCGATCGGGCGCTTCTTCCCGGTCGCCGTCGGCCTGTTCGGCGACGCCGGCAGCGTCGCCGCCGATCTCTGCAGCGCCCTCGACGGCCACGACGCCGCGCCGGCGGCCGACTGGGTGCGCGGCTTCGTCGAGCGCCGGCGCGCCCTGCTCGCGCAGCGCGATGCCGACGCCGGGCCGCCGGCCGATCCGCTGCAGCCGGGCTACCTGTTCAAGACGCTGCGCGAGGTCGTGCCGGAAGACGCGATCTTCACGATGGACGCCGGCACGCTCTGCCTGCAGGCCACCGACCAGATGGCCTATCGGCAGCCGCCGGCCCTCTTCACGCCGCTCGACTTCGGCCTGGTCGGCTTCTCGTACGCGTGCGGGCTCGGCGTCAAGCTGGCGCTGCCCGGGCGCACCGTCGTGAGCCTCATGGGCGACGGCGGCTTCGGCATGACGACCTCCGAGATCGGCACCGCCGTGGCGCACGGCATCGCCACCGTCTGCATCGTCATGAACAACGGCTGCTGGGGCGCCGAGAAGGCCTACCAGCGCGACTTCTTCGGCGGCCGCTACATCGGCGCCGACGTCCCGAACCCGCCCTACGACCAGCTGGCGGCGCTGTGGGGCGCCGCTGGCTACCGCGTCGACCGCGCCAGCGAGCTCGGCGCCACGATCGCGGCGGCGATCGCCAGCGGCCGGCCTGCGGTGGTCGACATTCGCGTCGACCCGAACGCGCTCTACAGCTTTCGCCGCGATTCGTTCAAGCATCGCGCCACGCCGGCATGACGCCGGCGACCTACGACTACATCGTCGTCGGCGCGGGCTCGGCCGGGTGCGTGCTCGCGGCGCGGCTGACGGAGAGCGGCGAGCACCGCGTTCTCCTCCTCGAGGCCGGCGGCGAGGACGACCACGTCTGGATCCACATTCCGCTCGGCGTCGGCAAGCTGCTCACGAACGAGCGCTACGCCTGGAAGTTCAGCACCGAGCCGCAGGCGTCGATGCAGGGCCAGCAGATCTACTGGCCGCGCGGCAAGGTGCTCGGCGGCTCGAGCGCCCTCAACGGCATGGCCTACGTGTGGGGCGACCCGCACGAATACGACAGCTGGTCGGCGCGAGGCATCGAGGGCTGGGGCTGGGACGACCTGCTGCCCGCCTTCCGGCGCCTCGAGTGCAACCTGACGGCCGACGACCCGCACCGCGGCCGCGACGGCCCCATGCGCATCACCGACCGCGCCGTGCGCGAGCCCGACCGCATTTCCGACGCCTTCATCGCCGCCTGCCGCGAGGCCGGGATTCCGGCGACGCCCGACTACAACGCCGTCCGCTACGAGGGCGTCCGCTATCTCGAGCAGACGGCGCACGAGGGCCGCCGCTGGAGCGCCGCCGTCGGCTACCTGAAGCCGGCCCGCCGGCGCCGCAATCTCGACGTGCGAACCGTCGCTCTGGTGCGTCGCGTCGTCCTGGAAGGCCGCCGGTGCGTCGGCGTCGAGTTCGAGCACCGCGGTCGCGTCGAGACCGTGCTGGCCGGCCGCGAGGTGCTGCTCTCGGCCGGGGCCGTGCAGTCGCCGCAGCTGCTCGAGCTCTCGGGCATCGGCGACGCCGAGCGTCTGCGTGGCCTGGGCATCGCCGTGCAGCAGCACCTTCCCGCGGTCGGCGAGCACATGAGCGACCACCTGCAGATGCGCTGCACCTTCCGGACGCCGATCGCCGAGACCATCAACGACCTGATGCGAAGCCCGCTGGTGAAGCTGAAGATGGGCTGGGCCTACCTGCGCCACCGCAAGGGGTTGCTCGCCAACACCTCGTCGACGGCGCACGCGATCACGCGCACCGCGCCGGGCCGAGACCGCCCCGACGTCATGATTCGCGTCTATCACATCAGCGGCAAGGACCGCTACTCGCGCAGCCGCACCGCCGGGCTCGACCCGTGGTCGGGCTTCTCGGTCGGCGGCTTCGCGCTCTACCCGGCATCGCGCGGCAGCATCCACTGTGCCAGCGCCGACCCGCACCAGGCGCCGCGCATCCAGCCGAACTACCTGGCCGAGCCCGCCGACCGCCAGGCCGCCGTCGACCTGCTCCGGCTGATCCGCGTCGTCGCGTCGCAGCCGGCGATGCGCGAGGTGGTGATTGCCGAGGAACGCCCGGGCGCCGCATCGATCTCCGACGAGACACTGCTGACTTACGCGCGCGAGACCGGGCAGACCGCCTGGCACACCGTCGGCACCTGCCGCATGGGCCCGCCCGAGGAAGCGGTGGTGGACTCGCAGCTGCGCGTGCACGGCATTGCCGGCCTGCGCGTGGCCGACGTGTCGGTGATGCCGACCCTCGCCTCCTCGAACACGAACGCCCCGGCGCTGATGATCGGCGAGCGCGCCGCCGAGTTCGTCCTCGCGGCGGCCCGGCGCTGAAGGCCGGGGGTCGGCCGGAACACGTCGTCGGCGGCCGGCCGTTGCAGACCTCCGGCTGTCTGCCGCCGCACAAGTGACCTCCGAAGGTCCGGGCGGTGAAGTGAACGCCGGGCGCGATCTCGATGATCTTGTGCATCGTCTCGAGGCGGATTTCCTATGACCGGCGAGGGATCGAGCGGCTTCCGCGCCGCCTCCAGGTTCCGAGCGCTGTCGGGCGAGAACGGTCTCGAGTGGCGCTCGCCGGAGAGCACCGCCGACGGCGATTGCATGCTTGTCTTCGCCGCGTCGTCCGGATCACCGCCTCAGCGATGTCGTACCCGCAAGACGCAGAGCCTGTCGCACCTCGACGAGCGTCGCCGCCGCTCGTTCGCGCGCGCGTCGGGTTCCCCCGTCGAGAAGGTCCTGCACACGTTGCGGATCGGCCGCCAGCTCGAGCCGCCGCCCTCGTATCGGTGCCAGCAGCGCCTGCAGCCGCTCGTCGAGGCGTTGCTTCACGATGCGGTCGCCGACGCCGCCGCGGCGATAGTGCGCCTTCAATTCCTCGAGCTCGACCGACGCAGGCTCGAACGCATCGAGAAACGCGAAAACCACGTTGCCGTCGGTCCGCCCCGGGTCTTCGACGCGCAGGTGCTCCGGGTCGGTATACATGCGCTGCACGGCGGCGCTGATCTCGTCCGCGCCGGCACTCAACGCGATCCCGTTGCCGAGCGACTTGCTCATCTTGTGCCTGCCGTCGAGCCCAGGCAGGCGAGGTGCGTTCGAGAGCATTGCGCGGCATTCGACGAGCACGCTGCGTCCGACCAGCTCATTGAAGCGGCGGACAAGCTCATTGGTCTGCTCGATCATCGGCACCTGATCGACACCGACCGGCACCAGCTCGGCGCGGAACGCCGTGATGTCGGCCGCCTGGCTCACCGGATAGATCAAGAATCCTGCCGGAATGTCACGCTCGAAGCCGCGCAACCTCATCTCTTCCTTGATGGTCGGGTTCCGCTCGAGCCGCGCGACCGACACCAGGTTGAGCAGCAGCATCGCCAGCTCGGCCAGCTCCGGGATGCCGGACTGGACGCAGAGGGTCGATTTGGCGGGATCGATGCCGACGGCGAGATAGTCGAGCGCTACCTCGAGCACATCGACCCTGACCTGCGTGAATGCCTGCATTCGGTCGGTCAGCGCTTGCAGGTCGGCGATGAGCACGTACTGATCCGCCTCGTCCTGCAGCGCGATGCGCGAACGCAGGGAACCAACGTAGTGACCCAGGTGCAGCGGCCCGGTGGGGCGGTCGCCGGTCAGCGCCACCGGCCTCCGGACGGGGACCGAAACGGCGCCTGGCGACACCGTCATGCGAGCGGCTTCAATCCGCCTAGCAGCGTCGGAATCAGTTCCGACACCGTCGGGTGGATGTGCATCGCTCGCTGGATCACCGTATACGGCGCACCGGTGTACATCACGTCGAGAATCGAATGGATCGCCTCGTCGCCCTCGATGCCGAGCAGCGCGGCGCCGAGAATCTTCTTCGTCTCGGCATCGACGACGATCTTCATGAAGCCCGCGGTTTCGCTGCGCTCGACGGCACGGCCGACTCTCGTCATCGGCATCGTCGCCGCGAGCGCCTTGCGTCCCGAGGCTCGTACTTCGCGTTCGGTCATGCCGGCACGACCGAGTGGCGGATCGATGAAAAGCGCGTAGGCCGCAATGCGGTCACTGACCCGGCGCGGATCGCCGTCGAACAGGTTCGCGGCGACGATCTCGTAGTCGTTGTACGAGGTGTGCGTGAATGCGCCGCGGCCGTTCACGTCGCCCATCGCCCAGATTCCCTCGACGCTGGTGCGGAGCTGGTCGTCGACGACGATGTAGCCTTGCTCGTCGAGCGCGATGCCGGCGTGCTCGCAGCCCAGGTCGTCGCTGTTCGGCCGCCGGCCCACGGCGATGAGCAGGTGCGAGCCGACGATCTCGTGCGGCTCGTCGTTGCAGCCGAGCCGCACCGCGACGCCCACCCCATTGCGCCTGACCGACAGGCATTCGGTGTTCAGGCGGACGCCGATGCCGTCGCCCTCGAGAATCAGGCGGATCGCCTCCGAGACCTCGTCGTCCTCGCGCGCGATCAGCCGCGGGCCCTGTTCGATCACCGTGACGCGGCTGCCGAAGCGCCGGTACATCTGCGCGAATTCGAGTCCGATGTAGCTGCCGCCGACGATCACCAGATGCTCGGGCAGGACGTCGAGCTCCATCATGCCGGTGTTGGTGAGGAACGCGACGTCGTCCAGACCTGCGATTTTCGGCACCGATGCGCGCGCCCCGGTGTCGATGAAGATCTGCGGCGCGCTCAGCACGCGCTCGCCGACGCGAACGCGGTGCGCGGCTTCAAAACGGCCTTGGCCATGGATCAACTCGAGGTTGGCGCGCTTGCCGATCCAGTCGGTGACGCCTGCGACCGATTTCTTCACGATCGTGTCCTTGCGTGCCTTGACCGCAGCCATGTCGACCCGCACCGGTCCGCCGACCTCGACGCCGAATTCCGCGCAGCGACGGGCGACATGGGCGGCGCGCGCGCTGGCGATCAGGGTCTTGGTCGGGATGCAGCCGTCGTTGACGCAGGTGCCGCCGACGAGCTTGCGCTCGAGGATCGCCGTCTTCTTGCCCGCATCGGCAAGCCGCACCGCTAGCGGCGGCCCCGATTGACCGGTGCCGATCACGATCGCATCGAACACTTCGGGCTCGGTCGGGGAAGGTGGAGAGCGGTTGGCCATGGTGTCTGCCGATCTGAAGAAACGCCAGCCGAAAAGCCGACGCACGCGCGTTGTATGCCCAGGGAAGTATCGACCTCCCGGCGCCTTGCTATCGGTGCGAACTCGTGCATCCCCATGGGGGCAATGGCCATATCCCCGCTGGAGCAGGCGCGCAAATTGCCCTGTAGCTCGATATGTTCGCCGGGACTGTGCTCCACCGCACCGACGAGGCCGCCCTGGCCGCTCACGCTCGGGGGCCTACCCAACTTCACGGAGGCAGCGATGAAGTCAGACAACGATATGCAGCACGATATCCGGAACGAGCTTGTGCAGATGCTCTCGGGCAATGCCGGCAAACTCGACGTCCAAGTCCTCGAAGGCGTAGTCACGCTGACCGGAAACGTGGACAGTGACCTGGAAAGGTGGAACGTGGAGGATGCCATACGCCGCATGCCCGGCGTCCGAGGCTTTATCGACGAGACGCTGGTGGTCGCCCTCGAAGCGCCACTCAGAAGTGCAGACGCAGACACGGCGCGGCCGTGGTTTCCTTCGAGCTGATGGGCATGGTAGCTTCGATCTCATGTTGCGCAGCATTGACGATCCCTACGCGTTTAAGGCGATCGGGCCGGTCGATCTGATGGCCCGCGAAGTCGCCGGCGCGTGAGCATCGCACCGAAGGCCCCGATGAGAACGTCTCCTCGCACCGCCCCAGAGCTCCAGGTGAGCCAGTGGCTCAGCACCGACGACGGGCCGACCTTGGCCGGCCTGCGCGGCAGAGTGGTCGTGATCGAAGCGTTCCAGA
>JBBRFB010000078.1:0-16035 GCA_038225015.1 Burkholderiales bacterium | reverse complement strand
TCGTCGATGCACGACATCGAGCGGCTCTGCGAGGTCGAATCCGTCGGCATCGTCGGTGCGATCTGCGGCCGCGCGATCTACAACGGCGACCTCGACTTCGCCGCCGCGCAGGCCCGCGCAGACGAGCTGGGCAAGGCCTAGGGGCCTGTTGACGCTATGGGGAGGCCCGCGTGCCTCGGCAACCGGGCGCCCGCGCGGCGCAAACCGCAGCCTTTGCGATGGCTATGGCGTGGATTTGCAACGCGGCGGGCGCCCGTTTGCCGAGATCACCCTTCGGGCCGGGGTGGCGCAAGGCGCTGGGCGGCGTTGCGCCGCTTGCCCGGGCGGCCAGCCCGGGCTGCACGACGCGCCTTGCCCAGCGCCTTGCGCCGCCCCGGCGCGTGCCTTCCCATAGCGCTAACAGACCCTAGCCGATCCGATGCGATTCTCGGTATGCGCCGGTTCGATCGGCCGCCGGCCGACCGTGGCGTGCGCTCCGACCGCTGTCGTGCGGAGACGCGAGCGGGGGCGTCCCGGCGCCGCCGCCATTCAGGCCTTCGACAACGCGTCGAAACCCGCGATCACGTCGAACAGCTCTTCGTCGATGACGCTCTGCCGCAGGCGGTGAAACGTCCCCTGCAGCTTGTCGAGCAACTCGTCGATGTTGCGGTCGGCTCGATCCATCGCCGCCAGACGGCTCGCGTTCTCGCTCGCCAGAGACTCGGCACAGGCACGAAAGAGAGACACGAACAGATACTCGCGGATCAACGCCAGCACCGTCGAGCTGCCGGCACCCATCACTTCCGGCAGCATGCGCGTCGGCCACGGCCGGCCGGCCAGGTCTCGCAGCCAGGTCTCGTCGAGGGGCAACAGCCGCTGACCGACCGGCGCATAGGCCGATCCGGAGGTCGGGCGGTTGTAGAAAAGATGCAGCTCAGCGTTCTCGCCCGGCCTTCCACCGGCTTCGGATTCGACCAGGATCCGGCCCACCAGTGGCGTGATCGCCTGCACCGATCCCGGTACCGGGAGCTGGCCGAGCAGCGCCACTCCGGCGTCGGCGAGGCGCGCCCGCACGCGGTCGCCGACGGCCCAGACCCGGGGCTTGCCCGGCAGCGCGCGCAGGGCGTCGAGCGCGAAGTCGATCACCACGTCGTTGAAGCGGCCGACGAGGCCCTGGTCGGAGCCGAACACGACCGCGCGAACCTCGCCGCGGGCCGCCGACGCCGGCCGATGCAGCGTGGTGCCGGTCGCCACGCCCTCGCGAAAGCACGCTGTCAGGCCGAGCTCCACGGTGCGGGCGTAGTCGGCCAGCGCCGCTACCGACTTCTCGTATTGGCCAATGCTCGCCGCGGCCTGGGCCTTCATCGCCCGCACGACCGACTGCAGGTCACCGGCGCTGTCGATCTTTCGCCTGAGGCTGGACGTGCTGTCGACCATGGCGGTGTCCGCGGATCGCCTGCCCGCCTCAGGCGCGCGTTGCCGGCGCGCTCGCGGCGGGGGCGGGGGCGGGGGCGGGGGCGGGAGCCGGAGCGGGAGCGGGAGCGAACGACGCCAGCGCCTCGCGGGCGAGCTGAACGATCGCGGCTCGATCGTCGTCGCTCAGCTTCGCGCCGGATTCCAGACGCCGACTCATGTCGACCGGCATCGCCGCCGCGGCCTCGAGCACGGCGCGCTCGGCGTCGGCCATGCGCTCGATCGGCACGGGATCGAACAGCTTTGCGCTCAGGGCCAGCAGGATCGCGATCTGCGCCGGCACCGGCACCGGCGACAGCTCGGCCTGCTTCAGGCAGGCGCGGATCCGCTGGCCGTGCTCGATCGACTGGCGCGTCTCGTCATCGAGGCGGGCGCCGAATCGGTCGAAGGCCTCGAGCTCCTGGAACTGCGCGTAGGCGAGCTTGAGATCGCCGGCCACCGCCCGCAACGCCGGGAACTGCGCCTTGCCGCCCACACGCGAGACCGACCTGCCGACATCGACGGCGGGCAGCACGCCGAGCTCGAACAGGGTCGGCGACAGGTAGATCTGGCCGTCGGTGATCGAGATCAGATTGGTCGGGATGTAGGCCGAGATGTCCTGCGCCTCGGTCTCGATGATGGGCAGCGCGGTAAGCGAGCCGCCGCCGAGCTCCTTGCTCAGGTGGGTCGCGCGCTCGAGCAGCCGCGAATGGATGTAGAAGATGTCGCCGGGGAAGGCCTCGCGGCCCGGCGGGCGCCGCAGCAGCAGTGAGAGCTCGCGGTACGACTGGGCGTGCTGCGTGAGGTCGTCGTAGACGATCAGCACGTCGCGACCTGCGGTCATGAAGTGCTCGGCGATGCTCGTTGCCGCGTAGGGAGCGATGTAGGCCAGCCCCGGCGGATCGTTGCCCTCGGCGACAACGACGACGGTGTACGGCATGGCGCCCCGCGCCTTCAGCACGGCGATGGCCTTCGCCACGGCCGACGCGCGCTGGCAGATGGCGCAATAGACGCAGATCACGCCCTGCCCCTGCTGGTTGACGATGGTGTCGATGGCGATCGCGGTCTTGCCGGTCTGCCGGTCGCCGAGGATCAGCTCGCGCTGGCCGCGGCCGATGGGGATGAGCGAGTCGATCACGATCAGGCCGCTCTGCAGGGGAGCCGTGACCGGGGCGCGGTCCATGATCGCCGGCGCCGGCCGCTCGATCGGCGAGCGCTGGCCTTCGGGCGGCATCCGCAGGCCGTCGAGCGGCCGGCCGAGCGGATCGATCACGCGGCCGAGCCATTCATCGCCGACCGCGACATCGAGGACACGGCCCTGGCGCTCGACCTCGTCGCCCGCGCGCAGCCTCGTGTAGTCGCCCAGCAGCACGACGCCGACCTCGCTCTCGTCGACGTTGAAGGCCATCCCGGAGACACCGCCCGGAAAGCGGATCAGCTCCTCGTAGCCGACGCCGGGCAGGCCGCTGACGACGGCGATGCCGGTCGAGATCGATTCGATCCGGCCGATCTCGCGCGGCACGAGCTGCGGCACGAAGCTGTCGCGAACCTCCTCGACCGCAGTGAAGGCGCGATCGAACGTCTGTTGCAGCGTCTCGGTTGCCCGGGTCATGACGCGGCAGGCTCGGCGTCGGCCGGCGAGTCCGGCTTGACCGCCACTGTCGAGACAGTCGGTGCGGGCGCCTTCGCGGCGGCTTTTGCCGCAGGCTCCGGCACCGCCTGCGACTGGAGCAGCTCGCCGACGCCGCGCTCCAGCGACGTCAGGTAGTCGGCGATGCTCCAGGCGAGCTTGTGCCCCCCGGCGCTGAGCTCGATCCCGCCGACCAGTTCCGGCGCCGTCTCGAACCGCACCGCCGCCTTGGTGGCGAAGGTTTCGTGGATGACCTTCTGCATCGCCGCCCGCTGCGCCGCCGGCATCTCGAACGCGCTGCGCACCCGCAGCGGCTCGTCGGCCGACTCGAACGCTTCGCCCAGGCGTTTGCGCTCCGGCGCCTCCAGCGCGTGCAGCCGGCGGACGAGCACGTCGCACGTGCTCTCGTCGAGGCTTGCCGAGGCAAGATCGCCGAGCGCCTTGCGGGCGATCGCGAACACTTCCCGCTGCGTCCGCTCGCTCAGGCTGCGGCTCAGGTTGCGGGCGTCGACCGCGAGCGACTGCGCGCGCTTGGCCGCGAGGTCGTCGGCCGCCTTGCGGGCGGCATCGAGCAGCCGGTCCCGCTCGCCGTTCGCCTCGTCGGCAGCCTTCTTCAGCAGCGCCGCGCGCTCCTTGTCGAAGGCATCGTTCTTGTGCTGGAAGTCGTCGCGGTCGTGGTCGGCCTCGGCCCTCTTCTTGTCGGCGTCGGCGAGTTCGGCAGCGATACGCGCTTCGCGCGCGTCGATCGCGTCGAGCACCGGCTTGTAGAGAAAGCGCTTCATCAACCAGACCAGGACGGCGAAGTTGAGCGCCTGCGCGCCGACGGTGAACCAGTCGATCAGCATTGCCTACTTCCCGGCGGCATGCGCGACGGCGGCGTTCCAGAACGGATTGGCGAAGATCAGGATCATCGAGACGACGAAGCAGTAGATCGCCGTCGACTCGATCATCGCCAGGCCGACGAACAGGGTTCGCGTGATCGTCGCCGAAGCGTCGGGCTGCTGCGCCAGTGCCGTGAGCGCCGTGGCGACGGCGCGGCCCTCGGCCAGCGCCGGCCCCATGGTGCCGAAGCCGGTGGTGAGTCCGGCGATGACGATCGAAGCCACCGCGATGATTGTCAGGCTGTCCATGGGTGTCCCGGGTTGCGTGGTCAAGGAGTCAGGGCTTGGGCGCCGGAGGCGGCGCGGCCTTGCGGATGCGGGTCGCAGCGGCGATGTACACCGCCGCCAGGATGCTGAAGATGTAGGCCTGGACCATGCCGGTGAGCAGGCCGAGCAGGGTCATGACGACCGGAAAGAGGAACGGCGTGATCGTCAACAGGATGGCGATGATCATCGACCCGCTCATCATGTTGCCGAACAGGCGGACCGCGAGTGCCAGCGTTCGCGACAGCTCGCTGATGATGTTGAACGGCAGCATGATGAAGGTCGGCTCGAGGTACGACTTCAGGTAGCCGCGCAGGCCCTGGTTGGCGATGCCGAAGGCCGGCACGGCCACGAGGACGCACAGCGCCAGCGCCGCCGTCGTGGAGAGCGACCCGGTCGGCGGTTCGAACCCGGGGATCACCGTGCAGAGGCTGGCGGCGGCGACGAAGAGGAACAGCGTGCCGATGAAGCCGAGGTACTTCTCCGGCCGCTCGAGCCCGACTTCCTTGATCTGCTTCACGATCGCGGTGACGACGATCTCGAGCAGGCACTGCCAGCGCGACAGGGTGCGACCGCTGGCAAGATTGCGCGTCAGCATCGCCGAGCCGATGCAGAGCACCAGCATCAGCACCCAGGTGAAGGCGATGGTCGCATTGAGCTTGACGAAGCCATGCTGCCAGAACACCCACTCGTCGGGACTAAGGCGCATGCCCGGCCTCCTCGGTGCCGCTGGCCTCGCGCCGTGCCCGCGGCGGGCGCGTCACGCCGGTGACCACCGCTCGCGCCGCGACGAAGCCGAGCAGGCAGGCCAGCAGGCTCAGCCAGTCGCCGCCGGCGATGAGGTAGAAGCCGCCGAGGGCCAGGCCCATGCGCAGGAGGGCGCTGACCGCCACACTGAGGGCGGGCCGCCGAAACGATGCGAGGCGGCTCACGGTCCACCAGAGGCCGCCGAAGTAGATCGCACCGAGAACGGCACCCGCCGCTCCGGCCGCCAGTGCGGGCAGGGTCTCAGCCATCGTCCTGCGTGCCCTGCTCGTCGTGCATGGCGCTGTCTTCACTGGCGACCCAGCGCCAGGCGTTCAGGCAGCCGAGCACCAGGCCACCGACCAGGAGCGCCAGCGTCCACGAATGGGTGCCCGGATGATGCTTGTCCAGCCAGAGCCCGAGTGCGGCGCCGAGCACGGTGGGCACGGCGACCGACCAGCCGATCAGGCCCATCATGCCGAGGCCGAACCAGACGCCGGGGGTGCCGTCGCGGCGGGCCCTGAGCTTGCGGTCGGCCTTGGCGCCGACCTGGTCGGCCAGGCTCGGCGCAGCGCCGGCACGCGCAGGTTTCGGCTTGTCAGCCATGCTCGAAGCTCGCGAAGCGGCGCAGGAACCCGCTCTCCACCCTCGCCATCGCCGAGCGCAGGCTCTCGGCCTCCTCGTTCTCGGCCAGGAACTGCGTCGCCACGGCCTCGCGCAACGCCCCGAGATCGTCGCCCCGCAGGGCGCGGCGCACGGAGACGAGCACGTCGCCTCCGGTCTTGACGAGCACGCCCTCGTCGACCGCAAGGCAAACCTCGCCCTTCGCCGAAGTCTCGTAGATCAGGATGCCCGGCGCCAGCGCGGCGACGCAGTCGAGCCGGTTCGGGAGCAGGCCGAACGAGCCGGCCGGCGTGTCGGCAACGATGCGCGAGACGTCGCTCTCGTCAGCGAAGACCTGGAAGGGCAGCAGCACCTTAAGCTTCATGGGCGACCTCCGCGTTTGCCGGCGTCGGCTTCTTCGCCTCGGGTTCCCCCTTCGGCTTCGACCTGGCCTCGTCGATCGTTCCGATCATGTAGAGCGCGCTCTCAGGCACGTCGTTGAACTCGTCGCCCAGGATGCGCTCGCAGCCGTCGAGCGCATCTTTCAGGCTGACGAGCTTGCCGGCGTGGCCGGTGAACTGCTCGGTCGTGAAGAAGGGCTGCGTCAGGAAACGCTCGAGGCGGCGCGCGCGGGCGACGACGTTGCGGTCCTGCGGCGACAGCTGCTCCAGGCCGAGCATGGCGATGATGTCCTTCAGCTGCCCGTACTGCGCGAGCGTGTGCCGGATCTCCTGCGCCAGCCTGTAGTGCCGTTCGCCGACGATGCCCGGCGTCGCCATCTTGGAACTCGATTGCAGCGGATCGATCGCCGGAAAGAGCCCCTCGCTCGCCCTCTGGCGCGAGAGCACGATCGACGCCGACAGGTGCGAGAACGTGTGCACGGCGGCCGGGTCGGTGAAATCGTCTGCCGGCACGTAGACGGCCTGGATCGACGTGATGGCGCCGCTGTCGGTGTTGGCGATGCGCTCCTCGAGCCCGGCCAGCTCGGTGCCCATGGTCGGCTGGTAGCCGAGCCGCGACGGCATCTGGCCCATCAGGCCCGAGACCTCGGAGCCGGCCTGAATGAAACGGAAGATGTTGTCGATGAGGACGAGCACGTCGCGGTGCTCGTCGTCGCGAAAGTACTCAGCCATCGTCAGGGCGGCGTGGCCGACCCGAAACCGCGCGCCGGGCGGCTCGTTCATCTGTCCGAACACCATCACCATGTTCGAGAGCACGCCCGCCGCCTTCATCTCGCGATAGAGCTCTTCACCCTCGCGACAGCGCTCGCCGATGCCACAGAAGATGCTGACGCCCTTCTGCTGGCCGACCATGTTGTGAATCATCTCCGTGAGCAGCACTGTCTTGCCGACGCCCGCGCCGCCGAACATCCCGGCCTTGCCGCCGCGCTCCAGGGGCGCGAGCACGTCGATGACCTTGATGCCGGTCTCGAAGACGTCGGACGACGACGAGCGCCGCGCCAGCGCCGGCGGTGCGCGATGCACCGACCGCCACTGCACGCCCTCGGGTGCCGGCAGGCGGTCGATCGCGTTGCCGAAGACGTCGAACATGCGCGAGAGAATGGCCCGGCCCACCGGGGCCTGGAGCGGGCCCCCCGTGTCGATGGCCGCCATGCCGCGCGCCAGCCCCTGGGTGGGTGTCAGGGCGATGCCGCGAACGTGTCTCGGATCGCGCTGCGCGAGAACCTCGATGACGATCTGCGCGTCGTTGCCGGCATGCAGCACCGTGTAGATCGCCGGCAAGCGCGCCTCGAAGCGCACGTCGACGACACTGCCGCGCACGGCGACCACGACACCGCGGTTGGGAGCAGTGCCGCCGGCGTCGCTCGATGTTCCCGCATTCGTCGTCAAAGCCAGCCTCGCGTCATACGGCAACCTGAAGGTACATCATCTTCACGCCGCCGTCTGCGAGAGACGAATGCGAGTAGCGAAATGCGAGCGCGAGCATCACCGCGACTTGCAGATCAGCCACGAGGAGCTCTCGCGCTGATGCCTGCTATCGGAGAACGTCGGAATAGGTCTTCTGGTCGCACGCGTAGCAGCTGCACGCCGCGGACTCGAGGCCGCGGCGGTCCAGGATCGTCAGCGCGCCACGGTGGTATTCGATGAGTCCGGCGCGCTGCAACTCGGTCGCGGCGCGAGTGACTCCGGCCCGGCGGATGCCCAGCATGTAGGCGAGAAACTCGTGCGTGACGCGAAGGTTGTCGCTGTGGGACCGGTCGTGGGTCATCAGCAGCCAGCGGGCCAGTCGCGGGCCGATCTCGTGAAACTGCAGGCACGCAGCCGAGGCGGCCAGCTGCTTCATCAACACGTAGGCATAGCGGCCCAGTGCGTCGCGCAGTGCCGCACTCCGGGCGAGCTCGCGCTTGAACGCACCGGCGCCGAGGCGCCAGGCCGAGCCCGACCCCTGCACGAGCGCCTGCAGGGGCGCGGTCTGCACACCCATCGCCAGCTGGACGCCGAGCATGCCCTCGCGGCCCACGAGGCCGACCTCGAGGGGTGCCTTCCCTTCGATCCGGGTCAGCAGCGAGATGAAGCCGTCGACGGGGAAATGGACATATCGGGTTCGTTCTCCCGGCCCGCACAAGACGTCGGCGAAGACAAGCTCGACCGGTTCGCACAGCGCGAGCAGAGACGCACGTTCCTTGCGGGGCAGCAACTCGATGAGGTGGTTCTGAGGGTCGGACACGGGTTCCCACCGGGTCCGTCCCGATGCAAGAGCGCAGGGCTGCGCCAGTCTGACCGCATCCTGACGAGCGGACTGTCTGCCACCGCACACAGCGGCGACGAATTGCGTCGACCGGGTCGGCTGCTCAGGTCGCCTGGAGATCCGGAAGCAACCGGTCGTATTCCTTCTTCACGACCGCGTAGCACTCGCACGTCCGCTGCTCCAGGCCCATGCGGTCCAGCACCGTGATTCGGCCGCGCGTGTAGCGGAGGAGCCCTGCCTTCTGCAGCTTGAGCGCGGCCTCGGTCACGCCTTCGCGGCGAACACCGAGCATGTTCGCGATGAGCTCCTGGGTCATCACCAGCTCGTTGCCGTGGAGCCGGTCCAGGCTGAGCAGCAGCCAACGGCAAAGCTGTTGATCGAGCGAATGGTGACGATTGCACACGGCCGTCTGGGCCATTTGCGTGATGAGCGCCTGCGTGTAGCGCAGCAACACGTGCATCACGGGCATCGACTGGTCGAATTCCTTCTTGATGACCAGCGCGCTGAGCCGATAGCCCCTTCCCGCGCTCTGCACGACGGCTCGGCTCGGCGTCGACTCCCCGCCCATGAACAGCGAAATGCCGACCGCGCCCTCGTTGCCGACGACGGCGATCTCGGCCGACGCGCCGCTCTCCATCACGTACAGCAAGGAGACGATCGCCGTGGTCGGAAAGTAGATGTGCGTCTGCTGGGCGCCCGATTCGTAGAGGACTTGGCCGAGGGGCAAATCGACCTGCTCGAGCTGCGGAAGCCATCGATTCCACTCGGCTTCGGGCAACGCCGCGAGCAGATGGTTGGACTTGGGATCGGGGTCGGACGACATCGGATTTTCCAGTCAGCCCGGCCGTAGAAACACGCGCTCGCCACGAAGCTCGGCGTCCGGGCGTCCGGCGTCCGGCGTCCGGCGTCCAGTGTCCAGTGTACGCCGCAACGGCCTTCTCTATGTGTGACAGCGCACCGACGGCGCGGTGCGGCCCGCCTATCGTGGGCGAAGACACACCCTCATCGATCGCATCAGACATCCAGGAGGACATCCATGGCACACGAGCTGAACTGTTCCCACGATGAATGGGTCAGACGGTTTTCTCTCTACTTTCATGCGCTGCAACCGCTGACCAGCGAGCAGCAATCGCTTGACGTCGCAAGCGCTGCGTTCCCGAGTTCCAACGACCTCGCGCCTGAGGACGCGGCCGTTGTATTCGGCGAAATCCTGGATGCGAGCGTCCCGCTGAACGACACCAACCGAGCGACCCCATAAGGCGGGCTCAGACGGCGTCCTCGGCGGCGAGGCTGTTGGCCAGAAAGTCGAGGAAGACGCGCGTCTTCTGCGGTATGCGCTTGCGGCTCAGGATGAGCGCCGTCGCCTGCACCGGCGGGCTCTCCCATTCGGTCAGCAGGCGCACGAGGCGATTGTTGCGGACATCGCTGCGGCACATCACGTTCGGCAGCATCGCCAGGCCGACGTGGGCGATCGCCAGGTCGCGAGCGATGCCGATGTTGTTGACGACCACCTTGCCGGTGACCTCCGTGAAGCGGTGCTGCGAGCGGTTGCGGAAGGTCCAGACGCCGTCCTGGCGCTGCTGCTCGGTGACGATGCAGTCGTGCTGCTGGAACTCGTCGACGGAGCGCGGCGCGCCGCGCCGCGCCAGGTACTCGGGGCTGGCGTAGACGCCGCGCGTCACCGTGGCGATGCGCCGGTAGGTCAGGCCCGATTCCTTCAGCGGCCCGAGCTGGATGGCAATGTCGTAGGGATCCTCGCGCGGGTCGACGATGCGGCTGTTGGCATCGATCTCCAGCTGGATGCCCGGGTGTTGGTTGATGAACTCGGCCATCGCCCGGCAGAGCCAGGCGTTGCCGAAATCGATCGGGATGCTGACGCGCAGGCTGCCGCGCAGCTCCGACTGCATCTGTGCCGCTTCCAGGCCCGCCTCTTCCACCTCCTCGACGACGCGGCGGCAATGCTCGTAGAGCACCTTGCCGATGTCGGTCGGGGTCAGGCGGCGTGGCCCCTTCTTCAGCAGGATCGAGCCGACGTGCTGCTCGAGTAGCGCGAGCTTCCTGCTGATGGTCGACTTCGGCATGCGCAGGACGACCGCGGCGCGGGTCATGCTGCGGGCGTTGACGACGTCGTGGAAGAGGCGCAGCGCGTTCAGGTCGATCCGTTCGGACATTGGGAAATCCCTCATCACCAATCGTTCCATCCATGGAACGCAGGGTTGACCGGGCGATTCTATGCAGTGCCCGACGATCCGCCTACGATGCCTTCGTCCTCATCGGGGACCGTGCTGCCCACCAACGAAGACGTGACGGCGAGACCCTAGGGTTGGCCCGCATACGACTGAAACGGAGACAAGATGCTCAGACTCGACGATCGTTCGCGGCGTACTTTCCTGGTCCGATCGCTGCAGGCCGGAACGGCTGCAGCCGCCGCCGTCTGCGTTCCATCGGTGGTACGTGCGCAGGGCACGAGCCTGCGGTGGGCCAATCTGGCGCCCGGCTTCACGACCCTGATCACCGACTACATGATCGCCAAGGGCCTCGACAAGGCCAACGGCATCAGCCTCGGCAAGCCGACCTCGTACACGGCGGTCTCGACGTACTACAACGACTTCGTCGCCGGCAACTACGACGTCTGCATCGGCAGTTGGGACACCTTCGCGGCCCGCTACATGGCCGGCGTGCCGCTGCAGTACGTCTGCACCATCACGACGGCGAACATGATCAACATCATCACGCCGGCCGGCGGCCCGACGACGATCAAGGGCCTCGAGGGCAAGACCCTCGCGGCACCGCAGTCGACCGGCACCTACCGCATGATGCGTGCGCTGATCAAGGAGCTCGAGGGCTTCGACATCCAGACCGACGCTCGGGTGCAGAACGTCGACAACCCCGCGGCACCGGTGACCCTGGTGATGGCCAACCGCGCCGACGCGGCGCTGTCGTGGGAACCGAACATCTCGGTCGGCCTGAAGCGCGTGCCCGACATGAAGGTGCTCTACAACGCCGGCACCGAGTACAAGAAGAAGTTCGGCATCGACTTGCCGTATTTCGGCGTCGCCATTCGCAAGGAGGTGGCGGCGCGCGATCCGCAGGTGGTCGCGGCGCTCGACAAGTCGTTCGCGGCCTGCCTGGCGGGAATCACCGGCGACGTCGACGACGCCGTGAAGATCGCCGGCGCCAACTCCGGCATCCCGGTCGACGTGCTGCGCACGGCGATCTCGTCGGGCCGGCTGCAGTTCAAGCACGTGTCGATGGCCGACGAGGCCGGCCGCAAGACGGTGCGCACCGCCGCAGAGTTCCTGCAGCGCAACGGCCTCTTGCCGCGCGCGGTCGACAACGGCTTCTTCGCCGGCTGATGGTGCAGAGGAGGCCCGCGGCGGCCGGACGATGCGGGAGGCAGCGCGGCAGTCGTCCGGCTCGGGATCGCCGGCCGACGCCATGAGCTCACGGGACTCCGCCGTCAAGACCGGCGTCGCCCTGGCCACGCCGGTGAACAGTGCCGTGTCGCGCACGGCGCCGCAGCGCGACCGGCGCGACATCACGGCGATGGTGGTCGTCGTCGTGACGATCGGTATCGTCATGCAGATCGCCAGCGGCTTCGTCCCCGACTACATCCTGCCGTCGCCGGTGCAGATCGGCCGCGCCCTCATCCATCTGCTCACCGACGACCTGATCCATGTGGCGATCACCCTCGGTCGGCTGGTGGTGGCGATCGTCTTCTCGATGACCGTCGGCGTGACCATGGGCCTCGTCATGGCGACCTCGCGCACCGTCGGGCCCTACCTGCGGGCGCTCGTCATCGTCGACACCGGCATTCCGGCGCTGTCGTGGATGCTGGTGGCGGTGTTCTGGTTCAAGGAGCCGGAGACCCGCATCTTCTTCATCCTCACGGTCATCCTGCTGCCGTTCTACGCGCTCAACGTCTACGAGGGCGTGCGCTCGATGTCGACCGAATGGCTCGACATGCTCGAGAGCTTCCGGCCGACGCGCTGGCAGACGATGCGCTACCTGATCATTCCGCACACGGTGCCGTATGTGCTGCTGACCACCAAGTCGGTGATCGGCTATGCGATCCGGATGGTCATCTTCGCCGAGCTGGTGGCCTCGGCGGTCGGCATCGGTTCGCGCATGAGCTTCGCCCAGTCGACCTTCCACATCGACCAGGTGATGGCCTGGACGTTCATCCTGGTGGTCCTCAATCTCGTCTTCCAGTGGCTCGCCGGCCTCGCCGAGCGGCACCTGCTGAAGTGGCGCAAGGAAGCGACGGTGCGCTGATGAGCACGAGCCCTCCCCTGATCGAGCTGACCGGCGTCAGCAAGCGCTTCGGCGAGCACCTCGCGGTCGACCGGCTGACGATGTCGGTGGCGCGCGGCGAGATCGTCGCGTTGCTCGGCCGCACCGGGGCCGGCAAGAGCACGGTGATGAGCCTGCTGATGGGCACCAGCGCCTGCGACGAGGGGCAGATCCGCGTCACGGGCGTCGATCCGGCGGCAAACTTCCAGGCCTTGCGCGGCAAGATGGCCGTGGCCTTCCAGACCGATCGCCTGCTGCCCTGGCGCACCACCTGCGAGAACGTCGAACTCGGCCTGCTCATCCTCGACAAGCCGAAGGCAGAGGCGCGGCGGACCGCGCTCGAATGGCTGCGCCGGGTCAAGCTCGACGGCGCCGAGAACAAGTACCCGAGCGAGCTCTCGGGCGGCATGCGCCAACGCGTCTCGCTGGCGCGCGCGCTCGCCGTCGATCCCGACCTGGTGCTGCTCGACGAGTCGTTCAGCCAGCTCGATCACGTCACGTCGCAGGTGCTGCGCCGCGATTTCGCCGAGATCGTGCGCGCTGAAGGCAAGACCTGCGTCTTCGTCACGCACCGCATCGACGACGCGCTGGAGATCGCCGACCGCGTGCTCGTGCTCGATGCGCCGGCGCGGGTGTGCCTGGAATTCACGATCAGCGCCGAGCAGCGCGCCGACGCCGCGACCACGAGCGCGATGCACGCCCGCATCGAGCGGGCGATCGGCGGCGAGGACGAGGCGGCGTGAGCATTCCCGCGCCGCCGGCAGGACAAGTTGCAACGAAGCCCGAAGAAGCGAACCGACAGAGGAGCGAAACACACCCATGACGACACAGGACATCCGGACCGAGCGAGTCGAAGGCTGGCTCGAGATCACGATCGACCGGCCCGAGAAGATGAACTCGCTGCGCGAGCAGACCGCCGAGGAGATCCTCGATGCGCTTGCCGGCGTCGAAGGCGATCGGGCGATCGGCGCGGTCATTCTGAAGGGCAGCGACAAGGCCTTCTGCACCGGCATCGACACCAGCGAATTCAAGATCGAGGCCAACGAGTACTTCGATTTCTACAGGAAGCGCCGGCGCTCGCGCAAGGTCAACGCCCTGTTCCGCGACCTGCCTGGCTTCAGCAAGCCGGTGATCAGCGTCGTCGAGGGCTTCGCGCTCGGCGGCGGTCTCGAGCTGGCACTGGTGGGCGACATGATCGTCGCCGGCGCCAACGCGAAGTTCGGCCTGCCCGAGATCCGTCTCGGCCTGATGCCGGGGGGCGGCGGCACGCAGACGCTGCCGCGTCTGATCGGCCCGGCGCTCGCCAAGGAGCTGATGTGGACCGGCCGGCGCATCGGCGCCGAGGAGGCGAAGTCGTACCGCCTCGTCAACCATGTGACCGAGGCCGGCGCGGCGCTCGAGAAGGGCCGCGAGCTGGCGCGAACGATCTGCGCCAACGCGCCGCTCTCGGTGATGTTCACCAAGGCAGTGATCGACCGCGGCATCGACCTGCCCCTCGCCGAAGGCATGGCTGCCGAAGGCGACGTGTCGTTCATGCTGTATTTCACCCAGGACCGCAACGAGGGACTGGCAGCCTTCCGCGAGAAGCGGGCGCCGCAGTTCCGCGGAGAGTAGGAGACCCATGAGCAGGAAAAAAGACATCGTCATCGCCGGCTATGCCGAGACGAAGATCGACTTCAAGACGGGCCGCAGCGCCTACGACCTGGCGGGCGAGGCGCTCTCGCTGCTGCTCGAGCGCACCGGCATCACGCTCGAGGACATCGACGGCCTGTCGGTGACGACGGCGCTGTCGGAGGCGTCGAACCCGTTCTTCGCCGTCTACATGACCGAGGCGCTCGGCATCGTGCCGAGCTGGCTGAACTACGGCGGCATCGGCGGCTGCTCGGCCACCGGCGGCGTGGCCCGCGCGATGTCGGCGATCCGCGACGGCATGTGCAAGGTCGCCGTCGTGATGTCGGCCGACGCGCCGAGCACCGACTGGCGCTCGAACTACGTCGCCTACCGGCCGGAGTTCCAGGATCCGCCGGGCGTTCAGGGGCCGCCCGCCACCTTCGGCCTTCTGATGAGCCGCTACATCCACCAGTACGGGCTCGACCCGGCGGCGCTCGGCAAGATCGCCATCACGCAGCGCGCGCATGCGCTGCACAACGAGAACGGCTACGCCAAGTTCAAGAAGCCGCTGACGATGGCCGACTACCTGGCCTCGCGGGTGATCTCCGATCCGCTGCGCATGCTCGACAGCGTGATGTTCTGCGACGGCGCCAACGCCTTCCTCGTCACGACGGCGGAGCACGCGCGAACCTTGGGCATCGGGAAGATGGTCTACCCGGTGGCTTACTCGGAGGTGACCAACTTCAACGGCCGCGACCCGCTCGCCGACATCACGCAGTCGGGGTTCACGAAGATCGGGCCGGAGGTGTTGAAGAAGGCGGGCATGACGCCGAAGGGCGTGCGCATGTTCCAGCCCTACGACGACTTCACCATCGCCGTGATGATGAAGTTCGAGGCGTTCGGATTCTGCGATCGCGGCCAGGGCTCGCGCTTCACGCTCGACACCGATCTCTCGCACACCGGCACCTTGCCGCTCAACACCGGCGGCGGCCAGATCTCCGCCGGCCAGCCGGGCCTGGCGAGCGGCGGCCTCAACCTCGCCGAAGCGGTGCGCCAGATGTTCGGCGAAGGTGGCGGGCGTCAGGTGAAGAACCCCGCCAACGCGCTGGTCACCGGCATCGGCGTGATTCCCTACGGCAGAAACTGGGGCGTCAGCTCCGCGATGATCCTGGAGGCCTGAATGAGCCAACCCACATCCACCGCCGCGCCGGCCGCGCGGCCCGTGCCGCGCATCGGCGGCTACGTCGACAGCCAGCCGTTCTGGGACGGCATCGCCCAGGGCAAGCTCGTGCTGCAGTACTGCACCGAGGCGAAGCGCTTCCAGCACTACCCGAAGCCGGTCTCCAGCTACACCGGGAGGCGCACGCTCGAGTGGCGCGAGGTCAGCGGCGACGGCGTCATCTACGCCTGCACCGTGGTTCGCATTCCCGGGCCGGGGCTCGACGGCCGGCTACCGCTCTGCGTCGCGACGGTCGAACTCGACGAGGGCGTTCGCATCATAGCCAACGTGCTCGATTGCGCGCCGGAAGACCTGAAGATCGGCAAGCGCGTGCGCCTCGCCTGGGACCTGCTCACGCCCGAGCAGCGCTACCCGGCGTTCAAGCTGGCGTAGGAGCCAGCGCCATGCGCCTCGAAGGGTTCCTGCGCTCGCACGCGCAGCGGTTTCGCGCCAAGACCGCCCTGGTCACAGGGGCGCGGCGCGTGACCTTCGGCGAGCTGGAAGAGCGTGCCACGGCGCTGGCGCTCGGCCTGGCACGGCTCGGCGTCGGATGCGGCGACCGCGTCCTCGTGTATCTGCCGAACGGTGTCGAGTTCGTGCAGTCGCTCTACGCCGGCTTCGCCCTCGGCGCCATCGTCGTGCCGGTGAAC
>JBBRFB010000077.1:0-16506 GCA_038225015.1 Burkholderiales bacterium | reverse complement strand
ATCCTCGCGCAGGATGAGGCGGGCCCAGTCGAGCGCGCCGGAGAGGATCCACGCCGACTGCGTCCGGGCGCGCTCGGCCGACTCGACCTGGACGGCCCGCCACTGCTGCCAGACCATCGAGGTGGCCAGCGTGGCGATCAGCGCGACGATGATCATGGCCGTGAGCAGCGCGGCCCCGGCCTCCGCGCGAAGGCCGCGGGCTCCGGCCACCGTTGCCACGGCGTCGCGTGTCATGGCGCGATGAGCGTGTCGCGAACGAGGCTGCCGGCGAGGCCGCTGCCCGGTGCGAAGGCAAGCACCAGGCGGACGCCCGACGGCAGCGATTGCCGTTGCGTCGTGGTCGCCGCCGCCGAGGCTGCGACCACGACGTTGCCGGTCGACTGGCAGTTGCTCCAGCCATTGCCCTGGTAGAAATAGATCTGCCAGCCCTCCAACCCCCTGAGCGCGCGCAGTTGACCGGCCTCGTTGCCCTGGAACTGCTGCGTGCGCAGCCAGCTTTCCTGCAGGGCGCCGGTCGTCGTCACCGCCGGACCGGCCCAGCGTTGCCACATCGAGCCCGTGTTGTCGGGACGCAGCGACCAGGCGATGACCTGCATGCCGCCCTCGGCACGGCGAGTGATGCGCACCGTCTGGCCGTCGCACGTGAGGGCCGGCACGGCGGTGCTTTCCTCGATCGCTGCAAGGTCCTGCTCCCACTGCGCAATCACGGTCTCGAGGCGAAGCGTCTGCTCCAGCCGAACCTGGTTGGCGTCGCGGGTGCGAACGATGCCGTCGACCCCTTGCCAGGCCATGATGGCCATGATGGCCATGATGGCGATCGCCACCAGCACCTCGATCAGCGTGAAGCCGCGGGTGCGTTGCCGGGTCACGATCGGCCCAGGATGGTCGACAGCAGCAGGATCGGCTGTCCGTCGGGGTCGAACACCTGCGCGTCGACGCGGCGAAAGTTCGGGTTCGGCGTCGGCCGGACGACGAGCTTGCCAGGATACGTGCGCCCCAGCTCCTCGCAGCTGAAGTCGCTGTCGCCGATGTCGGGGAAGATCTTGCCGAGCTTGAGCGCCGTCAGCCGGTTGTCGGCGCACCACTGCGCCGACGTCACCTCGACCAGCCGGGCGGTGCTGTTGGTGAGCGAGCCGGCGGCGCGAATGCCCGCGCCGAGCGTGACCGCGACGATCGCCAGCGCGACCAGCACCTCGATCAGCGTGAAGCCGCGGTCGGCCGGCGCCTTCATTTCGGCGTCTGCCCGCCGCTGTCGACGACGACGAACGGGCCGATGCCGTCGGTGACGAGGGTGAGCCGCTGGTCCTCGAGGCGCAGGACGATGCGCTGCTCGCCGATCAGTGGCTCGGGGCCGAGGACGACGGCACGCGCGCCGATGACCTGCGCCGCCGTGGCGGGCTCGAGCCAGCGCGTCGGCAGCGGGTTCGCCGCCGGCAGGCCGATGAAGCGAAAGCCGGCGCCGTCGGGCTGCGGCTCGCCCACCGGCTCCCAGCGCGCCGCGATGCCGGAAGCGCGCGCCTCGGCACGCGCCGATTCGAGCAGGGCGGCCAGCCGCGCCGCCTCGTGCTCGAGCTTGGAGGCTGCCGGGTCGCGCAAGGCGAGGCTGGCGACGGCGCTGGCGATCCCGATCAGGACGAGGACGATCATCAGCTCGATGAGCGTGAAGCCGGCGCTGCCGCATGGCCGCCGGTGCAAGGGCTCGCCGCTCGGCTCGGACGCGGGTGTGCCGCTCAGCGGCGGCGCCGGCTCGGCGGCCGCGCCGTGGCTACTGCCACGAGCCGATGTCGGCATTGCGGCCCTCGCCGCCGACGACGCCGTCGGCGCCGAAGCTGTAGACGTCGATCTCGCCTTGCAGCCCGGGGTTCGCGAACTGGTAAGGATGGCCCCAGGGATCGTTCGGCAGCTTGTCGAGATAGGTCTTCCAGTTCGGCGGGATGACGCCGACCGTGGGCTTGGAGACCAGCGCCTGCAGCCCTTGCTCGCCGCTCGGATAACGGAGGTTGTCGAGCCGGTAGAGCTTGAGCGCCTGCATCAGGTTGTTGACGTCGGTCTTGGCGGCGGTGACGCGGGCGTCGTCGGCGCGCTCGAGCATGTTCGGGACGATCAGCGCCGCCAGCACGCCGATGATCACGAGCACGACCATCAGCTCGATCAGCGTGAAGCCGCGGGGGCGGCGGGAAGGGCTTTTCGGCGAGAGGATCATCGTGGAGTCCTACCGGTCGGATACCGGGCTCGGGTTCAACGTTCAATCATAATCGTCGCATGTACGCCCGCCTTGCGGCATTCGTGATCTGGTCGTTCGTTGCCGCGACTGCGGTGTTCTGGGCGCTTCGCTTCGGCGTGACGCCGGCGCCGGTACCGCCCAACGCCGTCGCGATCGGCAAGACGTCGCCGTTGCGGGGCGACCTGACGCGCCTGTTCGGCGCGGCGCCCCTCATCGCCGCCGCCGGGCCCGAGGCGGCGCCGGAAGCGGCCTCGCGCTTTCGCCTGATCGGCGTGATGGCGCCCAAGCGCGCCGGCGAGACGGCGCCGTACGGGCTGGCGCTGATCGCGGTCGACGGCAAGCCCGCCAAGGCCTTTCGAGTCGGCTCCTCTCTCGACGACGGCCTCGTGCTGCAGTCGGTCGGCTTGCGCACCGCGGCCATCGGTCCGCGGCAGGGCGAGCGCAGCGTGCTGCTCGAGTTGCCGGCGCTGCCGGCACCCGCGACCGGTTCGCTGCCGCCACCCGGCGCGCCGGTCAACGTCGCGCCGGTCAGAGTCGCGCCGCCGCCGATGACGGCGCCGCCAGGCGCTCGCGCCGTGCCGGCGGCAGCCCCGCCTTCCGTCGGCGTGCCGGTGCCCGCCATCGTCCCTTCCTCGCCGCCGCCTCCTGGTCCCTCGCTCCGGCCGGTGCCCGAAGGAAGTCTGCCGGCTCGCGAGAGCGTGCGTTCGCAGTGAGGCGTCAGTTGAGGAACAGCCGGTAGGCGGGGTTGCCGGTCTCGTCGGTACAGGGGTAGGACAGGCTGTCGAGGAACTTGCGCAAGGCGCGTTCGTCGGAACGCGGCACTTGCATCCCGACCAGAATGCGGCCGTGATCGGCGCCCTGGTTGCGGTAGTGGAAGAGGCTGATGTTCCAGTCCGCCGGCATGCTCGAGAGAAAGCGCATCAAGGCGCCCGGCCGCTCCGGAAAGATGAACCGGTAGAGCCTTTCGTCGTGGGCGAGCGCGCTGCGCCCGCCGACCATGTGGCGCACGTGCTCCTTGGCCAGATCGTCGCCGGTGAGGTCGAGCGTGGGAAAGCCGTGCGCGGCGAAGTGGCCGGCGAGCCGCGTCGATTCCGCGCGGTCTACGGTCGCGATGCCGACGAAGACGTGGGCGACGTCGGCGTCGGCAATCCGGTAGTTGAATTCGGTCACCGCGCGCGGCCCGATCAAGGCGCAGAAGCGCCGGAAGCTGCCGCGTTCTTCCGGGATCGTGACGGCGAACAGCGCCTCGCGCTCCTCGCCGACCTCGGCGCGCTCGGCGACGAAGCGGAGGCGGTCGAAGTTCATGTTCGCGCCGCAGGCGATCGCGACGAGGGTCTCGCCCCGGCTTCCGTTCGTCTGCACGTACTGCTTGATCGCGGCGATGCCGAGCGCGCCGGCGGGCTCGAGGATGCTGCGGGTGTCTTCGAAGGCGTCCTTGATCGCCGCGCAGACGGCGTCGCTGTCGACGACGATCCATTCGTCGACGAGGCGGCGCGCCAGACGAAACGTCTCGCGGCCGACCCGCTTGACGGCGGTGCCGTCGGAGAAGAGGCCGACGTCGGCGAGATCGACGCGCCGGCCGGCCCGGATCGAGCGCAGCATGGCGTCCGAGTCGTTCATCTGCACGCCGACGACGCGCACCTCGGGCCGCACTGCCTTGACGTAGGCGGCGATGCCCGAGACCAGGCCGCCGCCACCGACGGCGACGAAGATGGCGTCGAGCGGGCCCGGCTGCTGGCGCAGGATCTCCATGCCGATCGTCCCCTGGCCGGCGATGACGTCGGGGTCGTCGAAAGGATGCACGAAGGTGAGGCCTCGTTCGCCCTCCAGGCGAAGCGCGTGCGCGTAGGCGTCGGAGTAGCTCTCGCCGTGCAGCACGACCTCGCCGTCGCGCGCGCGCACGGCGGCGACCTTCAGGCTGGGCGTCGTCGTCGGCATGACGACGAGCGCCTTGCAGCCGAGCACCTGCGCCGCCAGCGCGACGCCCTGGGCGTGGTTGCCGGCAGAGGCGCAGATGACGCCGCGGCCGAGCGCATCGGCGGGCAGGCGCGCCATCTTGTTGTAGGCGCCGCGCAGCTTGAAGCTGAAGACCGGCTGCGTGTCCTCGCGCTTGAAGAGAACGCGGTTGCCGAGCCGCGCGGAAAGGGCCGGCGCGTCGTCGAGTGCTGTCTCGATGGCGACGTCGTAGACGCGGGAGGTGAGGATCCTCTGCAGGTAGCCGGTCAGGACGGGGCGCGCCGGCGCTCGCTGCGAACGCGCTGCCTTGCTGGCGGGTCTCGCCGGGCCTGGGTTTGCCATCGTGTCGTCGTGCAGCGATTGCGGCGCTGCATCATAGTCGGCGCTCCGGATCATCGCGTGCAGAAAAAAGCCCGGAGCATTGCTGCCCTGGGCTGAATCCACCCTGAGGAGGTGGAGGAGACAATCGGTCGGTACCGCTGTGTCGAACCGCTTCGCAAACGGCCGCGGCGCCTGCTGAAATCGAGTGTAGAAGGTTTTTTGCTGCACTGCAATATAGACGCCGCGCCGCTGTCTCGGAATGGCGCAGGGGGAGCAGACGATGGAATGCACGATCGATTGGCTGGCCGCCAGCGGCATGGTGTTCACGGCGGAAACCGGCAGCGGCCACCTGCTGGCGATGGACGGTGCGCCCGACGGCGGCGGCCGCAACCTGGCGCCGCGGCCGATGGAGACGGTGCTGGCCGGCACGGGGGCGTGCAGCGCCTACGACGTCGTCCTGATCCTCAGGCGTGGCCGCCATGACGTGCGCGGCTGCCGGGTCCGGGTCACGGCGGAGCGCGCCGAACGCGATCCCAAGGTGTTCACCGCGATCCACCTGCACTTCATCGTCAGCGGCGTCGGCCTCGACGCCGCAGCCGTCGAGCGCGCGATAGCGCTCTCGCACGAGCGCTACTGCTCGGCCACCCTCATGCTCGCCAAAACGGCATCGGTCACTACGAGCTATGAGCTCGGCGAGGCCCTCGGAACTTCCGCTCGCCCGTCGGCGCAGGCATAGCGGGAGCGAGCCGCAAGCGCGTAGCGCGCCGGACCTGCCGTCGATGCCCGCGGCGAAATCTAGCCGGGGGCCGCGGGGTCTGGTCGGCAGGCCGTCAGACGTAGTGCGCGGTCGTGGTCATGACGCGGGCGGCGGCCCGCATCGCCAGCCGCACGGGCCAGGGCAGCGTGTCGGCGCCGGCCTGCTGCGCCGCCACCGCGTGCCCGGCCTCGTCGTCCTTCATCTGCTGCACGATCGCCCGCGATTGCAGATCGCCGACCGGAAGGAGGTCGAGATGGCCGTCGAGATGACGCTCCACCTGGCGCTCCGTCTCGACGACGAAGCCGAGGCTGGTCGCATCGCCGGCGCGTCCGGCGATCAGCCCGATGGCGAATGCGCCGGCATACCAGAGCGGGTTGAGCAGGCTGGGCCGCGCGTCGAGTTCGCGCAGCCGCGTCCGCGTCCAGGCGAGGTGGTCGGATTCGTCGAGCGCCGCCGCCTCGAACTGGCGGCGCAGTTCCGGACGCCGCGTGCTCAGCGCCTGCGCGCTGTAGAGAGCCTGGGCGCAGACCTCGCCGACGTGGTTGACGCGCATGAGAGCACCGGCGCGACGGCGGTCGGCATCGTCGAGCGGCGTGCCCGGCCGAGACGGTGTCGGCGTCGCACGCGCCGCGACCGGCGTTGTCGTCAGGGCGCGCAGGGCCTGGTCGGCCGCGGCGAGCAGGAAATCGGTGGTGTTCAAGGGGCTGTCAAGCGACTCGTGCGAGGCCGTTGCTCGGGGGCTCACAGGTTAGCGCAGGGCACGCGATACATTCCGCGAAATCCTCGTTGTGCCAAGACAACATAAGGCCTTTTTTTGGCCGGCAAGGCTTTGCAGCGCTGGGTGCCTCTGGTGCAATACACACAACTTCCGCAAAGGGGGTTGTGCCTGATCTTGCTCCAGCGCGGGTTTTCGGTGATCGGGACCTCTTGTTCAACCTAGGAGATAGTCGCAATGAAAAAATCTCTGCTCGCTCTCGCGGTTCTAGGCGCTTTTGCCGGCGCCGCGTCGGCGCAATCGTCGGTCACCCTGTACGGAACCCTCGACATGAGTGGCAAGTACGTGAAGAACGACGGCTCGGCCCGGCGCTTCTCGCTCGCCACGAACGGCATCAACAGCAGCCAGCTCGGCTTCAAGGGAATCGAGGATCTCGGTGGCGGCCTGAAGGCCGGCTTCGACCTGATCGCCGACCTGGCCCCGATCGACGCGGGCAACGTCGGTGGCAAGTTCTTCGGCCGTCGCTCGGTCGTCAGCCTGTACAGCCCGGCCGGTGAACTTCGCCTCGGCCGCGACTATCGGCCGGACTTCTACAACCAGACCGTCTTCGACGCCTTCGGCACGAACGGCGTCGGCAGCACGTTGAATGTTCGCCAGGCCTACGCCGGCACGCGTTCCGACAACTCGGTTCAGTACTTCCTCCCGCCGGGCATTGGCGGCCTGTACGCCTCGGCGATGGTCGCTGCGTCGGAGGGTGGCACCAACCTCGACCGCGGTGGTCGCGTCCTCAGTGGCCGGATCGGCTTCGCCGCGGGGCCGTTCAACGTGGCGGCTGCTGCGGGCGAGACCCGCTTCGCAACCAGTGGTCTCCGTCAAAAGACCTACAACGTCGGCGGCTCCTATGGGTTCGGCATCTTCAAGTTGATGGGCTACTACGACCGCGAGAACCTGGATACATCGCATGAAGACATGTGGTCGATCAGCGGCATCATCGGCATGGGCCAGGGCGAAATCCGCATCGGCTACGACCGCAGCAAGCTGAACCGCGATGTCGGCGGCGACACGACGCTGGACCAGATCAAGGCCACGTACCAGTACAACCTGTCCAAGCGGACGGCGATGTACACGACGATCTCGCGCCTCGACAACAAGGATGCGACGAGCTTTGGCGTTGCTGGCGGTTCGTCGATCACGGCTGCGCCGAAGGCGGGCGGCTCGTCGAAGGGCTTCGAGCTGGGTATTCGTCACTTCTTCTGATCGGCGCAGCTCGCCGCCGGGCGAGCGCGCGATCGAAGACAAGGCCGCCTTCGGGCGGCCTTTTTCATGGCGATCGCGATCGCGCTACGGGCAATCCCTTTTGACGCGTAGCGCAGGATTTGCTCTCATCGCTGTCTGCTCGCATGAACGGCGTCGACCGACGTCCGACAGGGCGCCACGGATCCTGGCCGCACGCCATCGTGGCTTCCGCGTTTGCTGTCGGCATGCGGTGATGTGCTCTCTGGTACCCCTCGTCGATGCTCGCCTTCGTCCTTCGTCGCTTGCTCCAAGCTGTCCTGGTGATGCTGACGGTGGCGTTCATCGCCTTCATGCTGTTCCAGTACGTGGGTGATCCTGTGACGAACATCCTCGGACAGGATGCGACGCCCGAACAGCGGCTACAGCTGCGCAGCGACCTCGGTCTCGACCAGCCCTTTCCGGTGCAGTTCGCCCGTTTCGTCGCCCATGCGGTCCGCGGAGAATTCGGCCTGAGCCTTCGGCAGGGCAGGCTGGTCTCGTCGCTGATTGCCGAGCGACTGCCCGCGACGCTCGAGCTCTCGCTCCTCGCCGCCCTGATCGCCCTCCTGATCGGCATCCCGATGGGCGTCTATGCGGCGCTCAGGCGCGGAACGTTCCTCGCGCAGGCGATGATGACGCTTTCGCTCGTCGGCGTCTCGTTGCCGACGTTCCTGATCGGCATCCTCCTCATCCTTGTCTTCGCCGTCACCTTCAAATGGCTGCCGAGCTTCGGTCGAGGCGAGGTGCTGGCGATCGGGCCGTGGACCACGGGCCTTGCCAGCGTGGACGGCATCCGCCATCTGGTGTTGCCTTCGGTGACGCTGGCGATCTTCCAGCTCGCCCTGATCCTGCGCCTGGTCCGCTCGGAGATGCTCGAGGTGCTGCGCGCCGACTACATCAAGTTCGCGCGCGCGCGGGGGCTTGCCAATCGCGCGGTCTACTTCCGCCACGCCCTGAAGAACACGCTGGTGCCCGTGATCACCATCACCGGCCTGCAGCTCGGCTCCCTGATCGCCTTCGCGATCATCACCGAGACGGTCTTCCAGTGGCCGGGCATGGGCCTGCTCTTCATCCAGGCCGTGACGTTCGCGGACATCCCGGTCATGGCCGCCTATCTGTGCCTGATCGCCCTCATCTTCGTCGTCATCAACCTCGTCGTCGATCTGCTCTACTTCGCCGTCGATCCACGGCTGCGGGTGGAGAAATCCGCAGCTGCCCACTGAATCTCTCTTGTCCGCAACAGAAGGCTTCGCATGAAAAAAATCGCTTCTCTCGTCGCTATCGCGTCGCTGGCCCTGGCTGCCGGCACTGCGCAGGCTGTCACGCTGCGTGTCTCCAACCAGGGCGACGTGCAGTCGATGGATCCGCACTCGCTCAACGAGAGCCTGCAGCTGAGCTTTACCGGCAACGTCTACGAGCCGCTGGTCGAGCGCGACAAGGCCATGGGCCTGACCCCGGCGCTGGCGACGAAATGGACGCAGCAGAGCCCGACGGTGTGGCGCTTCGACCTGCGCCAAGGGGTGAAATTCCATGGCGGCTCGCCGTTCACGGCAGACGATGTGGTGTTCACCTTCAAGCGCGCCGCAGGCGACGGCTCCGACATGAAGGGCTACACCAATCCGATCAAGGAAGTACGCAAGGTGGGCGAGTACGCGGTCGAGATCGAGACGTTGGCGCCGTACCCGATCCTGCCTGACACCTTGACGACGCTCGGAATGATGAGCAAGAAATGGTGCGAGGACAACAAGGCCGAGCACCCCGTCGATCGCCGCAAGGGCATCGAGAACACGGCGAGCTTCAAGGCCAACGGCACCGGGCCTTTTCGCCTGCGCGAACGCCAGCCCTCCGTGCGCACGGTGCTGGTTCGCAATTTCACCTACTGGGGCAAGATCGACAGCAACGTCGACGAAGTCGTCTTCACGCCGATTGGCAACGACGCGACGCGCGTTGCCGCCTTGCTCTCGGGCGAGACCGACCTGATGGAGCCGGTGCCGCTGCAGGACGTCGAGCGCATCAAGTCGGCCGGCGGATTCACCGTGCTGCAAGGGCCCGAGCTGCGGACGATCTTTCTGGGCATGGACCAGAAGCGTGACGAGTTGCTCTTCAGCAACGTCAAGGGCAAGAACCCGTTCAAGGACGTTCGCGTCCGGCGCGCGTTTTATCAAGCCATTGACGAAGAGACGATCAAGAACAAGGTGATGCGGGGGGCGGCGATCCCGACGGCGCTGATGGTGGGCGCCGCCGTTCGTGGTTTCCAGCCCGACATGAACAAGCGCCTGCCTTACGACCCCGAGGCGGCAAAGAAGCTGCTTGCCGAGGCGGGCTATCCGAACGGCTTCGAAGTCACGATGAACTGCCCGAACGACCGCTACGTCAACGACTCGGCGATCTGCCAGGCCGTCGCGGCGAACCTGGCTCGCATCGGCGTCAAGATCAATCTGCAGGCCGAGACCAAGGTCACGTACTTCCCGAAGATCCTGCGCCGCGACACCAGCTTCTACCTGCTCGGCTGGACGCCGAGCACCGTCGATTCGCACGACACGATGACCAACATCATGGCCACGCCCACCGACAAGGGCCAGGGCCAGTTCAACCTCGGTGCGTACAGCAATCCGAAGTTCGATGAGCTGACGCACAAGGTGCAGTCGGAAACCGACCAGAAGAAGCGCAACGAGATGATCCGGGAAGCCTTCAAGATCCACCAGGACGACATCGGCCACATCCCGCTGCATCAGCAGGCGCTGGCCTGGGGGTTCAGCAACAAGGTCACCCTGGTGCAGTTGCCGAACGACTACATGTACTTCAAGTGGATCACGCTGAAGTCGAAATAGCCGAGTCGGCTGTGCCGGGTGCGACGGGCGGCGTCGGGCCGGTGCGGCGCGACCTGCCGCCACCGGCGACCGAGGCAACCCTCTCGCCGGAGCGCTGGACACGTTTTCTCGACGGCGACTTATGGCACTCGTTTCGAAGCTCGCCGATGGCGATGGGTTCGGTAGCGGTCGCGCTCGTCTGCATCTTCTGTGCAGTCTTCGCAGGGTGGGTCGCGCCGCACAACCCGACCGACCTGGCCACGCTCGAGCTCGGGGACTCGATGTTGCCGCCGTCGTGGATGACGGGCGGCACCACGAAGTACCTGCTGGGCACCGACGAGCAGGGTCGCGACGTACTTTCCGCCCTGATGTACGGCGCGCGCATTTCGCTGTTCGTGGGCGCCGCCTCGGTGGTGCTTTCGCTCGTCGTCGGCGTGAGCCTGGGCCTCCTGTCCGGCTACGCCGGCGGTCGCCTCGACGCGCTGATCATGCGGGTCTGCGACGTCATGCTGTCGTTTCCGTCGATCCTGATCGCCCTGCTCATTGCCGGCGTCGGCCGTGCGCTGTTCCCTAACGCCCACGACACGCTCGCCTTCGGCGTGCTCATCATCGCCATCGCGCTGCCGGGATGGGTGCAGTACGCGCGCACGGTGCGCGGCTCGACGATGGTCGAGCGCAACAAGGAGTACGTGCAGGCGGCGCGGGTGATCGGCGTGTCGCCCCTGCGGATCATGCGCAAGCACGTGCTGCCCAACGTGATGGGCCCCGTGCTCGTGCTGTCGACCCTGCAGGTGGCCACCGCCATCCTGTCCGAAGCGACGCTGTCGTTCCTGGGTGTCGGCGTCTCGCCGACGTCGCCGTCGCTCGGCACCTTCATCAACGAAGGCAACAAGCAGCTCTTCAGCGGCGCCTGGTGGCTCGTCATCTTCCCGGGCTCGATGCTGGTGGCCATCGCCCTCAGCATCAATCTCTTCGGCGACTGGCTGCGCGACGCCTTGAACCCGCGTCTGCGTTGATGGTCCAATGAAACCCGCCTTCCTCAGGAGCCGATGGTGAGCTTCCCCTCAAGAAGCCTGCGCCGCGTCGCCCTCCTCGTGCTGCCTCCGTTCGCTGCTTGCGCAAGTGCTGACTATCACCTCTCGCAGCTGACGGGGCAGCGCTATTTCAAGGCAATGAAGGCCAACCGGCTGGCGAGCACCTTCGACGTGCGCGTCGATCATCGGCAAACGATCAGCGGCTGCACGCCGCCTCCGGCGGCCTGACGCCTGCATGTCCGCGCCGCTCCTGGAGGTCAGGCACCTGCGCGTGGAGTTCCCGACCCGCCGCGCGCGGCTGGTCGCGCTCGACGACATCTCGTTCGACATCGCTCCCGGCGAGATCCTCGGCGTCGTCGGCGAATCCGGGGCCGGGAAGTCGCTGACGGGGGCGGCCATCATCGGCCTGCTCGATCCGCCGGGTCGGGTGGCAGCGGGCGAGATCCGCTTCGACGGCCGTCGCATCGACAACCTGCCGTACGAGGCCATGCGCCGGATTCGCGGGCGCTCGATCGGGGCGATCTTCCAGGATCCGCTCACCTCGCTCGACCCGCTGTACACGATCGGCCAGCAGCTGGTGGAGACCATCCGCACCCATCTGCCGGTCGACGAGGCCGAGGCACGCCGGCGGGCGATCCGTCTTCTCGAGGAGACCGGCATCTCGGCCGCCGAAGAGCGCCTCGGGCAGTACCCGCACCAGTTCTCCGGCGGCATGCGCCAACGCGTCGTCATCGCCCTGGCGCTCGCCGGCGAGCCGCGTCTGATCGTGGCCGACGAGCCGACGACGGCGCTCGACGTATCGATCCAGGCGCAGATCATTTCGCTGCTGAAGCGCCTCTGCAAGGAGCACGGCGCGGCCGTCATGCTCGTCACCCACGACATGGGCGTGATCGCGGAAACCTGCAATCGCGTCGCGGTCATGTACGCCGGGCGCATCGTCGAGATCGGTCCGGTGGCTGCGGTCATCCACTCGCCGGCTCATCCGTACACCGTCGGCCTCATGGGGTCCATTCCGGCCATGGACGAGGATCGCGAGCGGTTGCTGCAGATCGATGGCGCCATGCCGCGCCTGCTCGCCATTCCTTCCGGGTGTGCCTTTCATCCACGCTGCCCGCATGCGTTCGACCGCTGTCGGCGCGAGCGCCCCGAGCTCCTGCCCGCCGGGCCGACGGAGGCCGCCTGCTGGCTGCACGCGGCGGCCGCGAAGGTCGCCGCGTGACGACGAGCGCGGCGGATTCCGGCGCGGCGCGCGCGGCACCCGCCGCCCCGGCCGCACCCGCCCCGGCCGCACCCGCCGCGGTCGCCGTGCTGGTCGAGGCGACCGGTCTGACGAAAACCTTCGACGTCTCGGCGCCCTGGCTCAACCGCGTCGTCGAACGCAAGCCCCGGCAGTTCGTGCACGCTGTCGACGATGTCAGCTTCACGATCGGGCGCGGCACCACGCTCGCGCTCGTCGGCGAGTCGGGTTGCGGCAAGAGCACGGTGGCTCGCCTGCTCGTCGGCCTGTACGGCCCGACCCGCGGCAGGGTCGCCTTCGACGGCACCGAGCTGACGACGCGTCGGCCAACGGCGCTGCGCCGACGCATGCAGATGATCTTCCAGGACCCGTACGCGAGCCTCAATCCGCGCTGGAAGGTGCTCGACATCGTCGCCGAGCCGCTGCGCGAGCGCCGCGCGGCGGCCGGCGAAGACACCGGCTCGGGCCGGCCGCGCGACCGGATCACGGCGCGGGTTGGCGAGCTGCTCGCCGAGGTCGGGCTCGCCGCCGCCGACGCCCAGAAGTTTCCGCACCAGTTCTCCGGCGGCCAGCGGCAGCGGGTCTCGATTGCGAGAGCGCTGGCGACACAACCGGAATTCATTGTCTGCGACGAGCCGACCTCGGCGCTCGACGTGTCCGTGCAGGCGCAGGTGCTCAATCTCATGAAGGACCTGCAGGCGATGCAGGGCCTCACCTATCTGTTCATCTCGCACAACCTGGCGGTCGTTCGCCACGTCAGCGACCGGGTCGGCGTCATGTACCTGGGCCGGATCGTGGAGCTGGCCGACAAGGCCCGGTTGTTCTCGGCGCCTCGCCACCCTTACACCCGCATGTTGCTGGACGCGATTCCCGACATCCACATGAGCGGCCGGGCACGCACGCCGGTGCAGGGCGAAGTGCCGAATCCGCTGGCGCCACCCGGCGGCTGCGCTTTCAACCCGCGCTGCCCGCACGCCAACGAGCGCTGTCGCATCGAGCGGCCCCGTCTTCTCGACGCCGCCGGAACGCAGGTCGCCTGCCACGGCGTCGAGGAGGGCCGGATCTAGACGCGGTCGTTCAGCGCCGCGGCCGCAGGTGCTCGCCGCGCATGAGGTCGGCCGCGGTCTCGCGGTCGCGGATCAACCAGGCGTCGGCGCCCGCCACCATCACCTCGGCGGCGCGGCCGCGCGTGTTGTAGTTGCTCGCCATGCTCATCGCATACGCGCCGGCGGACAGCACGGCAATGAAGTCGCCCGGAACAAGCGCCAGCGAGCGTTCCCGGCCCAGCCAGTCGCCCGATTCGCAGATCGGGCCGACGACGTCCCAGGTGAGCGACGGCGCGGCGCGGCGCTCGCACTCGACGATGCGCATCCAGGCGCCGTACATCGCCGGGCGCACCAGGTCGTTCATCGCCGCGTCGACGACGCAGAAGTTCTTCGCCGCGCCAGGCTTGAGGTAGAGCACTTCGCTCACCAGGACGCCGGCATTGCCGACCAGCGACCGTCCCGGCTCGAGCAGCAGGCGGCGATGGTCGTGGCCTCGCGCGTCGATCCGCACCAGCACCTGGCGGATCAGGTCTTCCGCGTCGGGCGGAGATTCGTCGCGGTAGGTAATGCCGAGGCCGCCGCCGACGTCGATGTGGCCGATCGCGATGCCGCTCGATTCGACCCGCTCCACGAGATCGAGCAGCCGTTCGAGCGCGTCGAGATAGGGCCCGGCTTCGGTGATCTGCGAGCCGATGTGGCAGTCGATGCCGGACACCTCGATCCCGGCGAGCCCGGCCGCACGGCGAAACGCGGCCAGCGCGTCGAGATGGGCGATGCCGAACTTGTTGTCGCGCAGGCCGGTGGAGATGTAGGGGTGGGTCCCGGCATCGACGTCGGGATTGACGCGCAGGCTGACGCGCGCGACGCGGCCGGCGGCCGCCGCGACCTCGGCCAGCAGCTCGAGCTCGGCCACGCTCTCGACGTTGAAGCACATCACGTCGTAGTCGAGGGCCAGGCGCATCTCGGCGCGGGTCTTGCCGACGCCCGAGAAGACGACCCGCGCCGGATCGCCGCCGGCCGCCAGCACGCGCTCGAGCTCGCCGCCGGAGACGATGTCGAAGCCGCAACCGCGGCGCGCGAACCATTGCAGGATGGCCAGGCTCGAGTTGGCCTTGACGGCATAGCAGATCAGGTGGTCACGGCCGACCAGGGCACGCTGGTAGGCGGCGAGGGTGCGTTCCATCACCGCGCTCGAATAGACGTAGAGCGGCGTGCCAAAGCGGCGCGCCAGATCGCTTGCTCCGAGCTCTTCGACGAAGAGGCGGCCGTCGCGCAAGGCGATGTCGGGTGCCCCGGGCAGCACCGTCATCGCGGCACCGGCGCCGGCAACGGCGTGGCCGGAGACAAGGGCAGCGGCGGCGGCGCGGCCGACGCCGCCGCCAGCGCGGGCGACGCCTTCACCGCGATCAGCGGACCTTTCTGGCCGCAACCCGCGAGGGCCGCGCCGGCGAGCGCGGCCGCCGCGGCGAACGCCAGCGGCGCCGTCGACACTACACTGCGCGAGCGCGTTGCCATTTGCAGATTTTATCGACCGTGAGTGCTCCCCCGCCGATCTTCGAAGACCTTTCCGACGCCGAATACGAGCGCCGCACCCGCGCCGTCTTCGCGGCGATCGAGGCGACCACCGACCGCTTGCTGCAGGACGACGTGATCGACATCGACGCGAGCCGCACCGGCGGTCTGCTGGAGCTCGCCTTTCCGGATGGCAGCAAGATCGTCGTCAACACCCAGCCGCCGCTGCACGAGTTGTGGCTCGCGGCGCAGTCGGGCGGGTATCACTTCCGGCCGTCGGCCGGGCGCTGGGTCGACGGCCGCGACGGCGGCGGCGAGTTCTTCGCCGTGTTGTCGACCTGCGCGAGCCGACAAGCCGGCCGGGCGCTGCGCTTCGAGGCCTGAGCCGGGCGCCGCTCAGCGCCGGAACAGATCGAGGATGCCGTTGCGCTCCTCGTCGCTCGGCGCCGCGGGCGCGGCCTTGTCGTCGAGGCCCAGGCTGCTGACGCCGGCGCCGCGCGCGTACTCCTCGTAGTACCACTCGCCGTTCAGGTTGACGACGCCTTCCGGCGCGCTCGGCTCCTGCACCGGAACGCCCCTCAGCATGGTGCTCATGTAGTCGATCCAGACTGGCAGCGACAGGCCGCCGCCGGTTTCCCGATCGCCGAGCTTCCGCGGCTCGTCGTAGCCCATCCAGACGACGCCGACGATGTTCTTCTGCCAGCCGGCGAACCAGGCGTCGTGCGAGTCGTTGGTGGTGCCGGTCTTGCCGTAGATGTCCGGGCGCTTCAGCGCGGCGCCGGCCTTGGCGGCCGTGCCGCTGTGCGTCACTTCCTGCAGCAGGCTCGTCATGATGAAGGCGTTGCGGGCGTCGATCGTGCGCACCGAATCGTCGAGCGTCGGCACGCGGGCCTCGTTGATGACGTGGCCCTTCGAGTCGGTGATGCGGCTGATGAGGAGCGGGTTGACGCGGTAGCCGCCGTTGGCGAAGACGCTGTAGGCCGACGCCATCTGCAGCGGCGTGACGGCGCCGGCGCCGAGCGCCATCGGCAGGTAGGCCGGATGCTTGTCGGCGTCGAAGCCGAAGCGCTTGATCCACTGCTGTGCGTAGGCCGGCCCGATCGCCTTCAGGATCCGGATCGAGATCATGTTCTTCGACTTCGCCAGGCCGCGCCGCATCGACATCGGGCCGTCGTAGGTGCCGTCGTAGTTCTTCGGCTCCCACGGCTGGCTGCCGGTCGTGCCGGCGTCGAAAAACAGCGGCGCGTCGTTGATCACCGTCGCCGGCGTGAAGCCCTTCTCGAGCGCCGCCGAGTAGATGAACGGCTTGAAGCTCGAGCCGGGCTGGCGCCAGGCCTGCGTGACGTGGTTGAACTTGCTCTTCGAGTAGTCGAAGCCTCCGACCATGGCGCGCACGCTGCCCGTGCGCGGATCCATCGCCACGAACGCGCCCTCGACCTCGGGCAGCTGCGTGATCGACCACTCGCCCTTGGCGCCTCGGATCAGTCGCACGACGGCGCCCGGCCGGACCTGCGTCTTCGGGTTTGCCTTCGCCGCGAGCGCCGAGGCGGCCGGCTTGAGACCGTCGCCGACGATGGTCGCGGTTTCGCCGTTCTGCAGCATGGCGACGACCTTCTTGG